>NZ_JBFUJT010000002.1:0-344189 GCF_056401235.1 Polaromonas sp. P4_F9
AGCCAGGACGGGGTTGACAAAAATTCAAAAACCACCGAACACACCGATGCCTCACTCCCTCCCCCGCTGGGGGAGGGTTGGGGAGGGGGCTGACCCCGAACCCACCCCCTTCTGTCTGCGCCGAGGAGCACAGGGCCAGGCGGATCAGGGATCGCGATTGTCTGAGCGCAGCGAGTTGAGCGAGACCCCGCCTGGACCGAGCACCGCAGGCTGCCCGCAGCGCAGCGGAGGGACGCAGACAGCAGGGTCGCCTTTTCTTTGGTGACTTTCTTTTGGCGAAGCAAAAGAAAGTTACTAGCCGCCGGGCTACCCCCGGCCTCGTCGTGAAAGCACACGGCGACAGCATCATCAGGGCTTCAACAAACTCACCCCGAACGGATGAGAAGAACGCCTCACCGCCCAAGATACACCTCAATCACCCGCTCATCCGCCTGCACCTGATCCAGCGTCCCCTGCGCCAGCACCGCCCCATCACACAGCACCGTCACAATTTCCGAAATGGTCTTGATGAAACTCATGTCATGCTCCACCACCATCAGCGAATGCTTGCCCTTGAGCGACAGAAACAGCTCGGCCGTGCGCGCGGTTTCCTCGTCGGTCATGCCTGCCACCGGCTCGTCCAGCAGCAACAGCTTGGGGTCCTGCGTCAGCAGCATGCCGATTTCCAGCCACTGTTTTTGTCCGTGGCTCAGATTGCCCGCCATGCGGTTCACGCTGTCGGCCAGATGAATCGTCACCAGTGTTTCGGCCAACTGGTCGCTTTGCGCCGAGTCGAGCCTGAAGAACATGGAGGACTTCACGCCCTTGTTGGTCTTCAGGGCCAGCTCCAGGTTTTCAAACACGGTGAGCTGTTCAAACACGGTGGGCTTCTGGAACTTTCGGCCAATGCCCATCTGGGCAATTTCGGCTTCCTTGTGGCGCAGCAAATCAATCGTGCTGCCAAAGAAAACCGTGCCTTCATCGGGCCTGGTCTTGCCGGTGATGATGTCCATCATGGTCGTCTTGCCGGCGCCGTTGGGGCCGATGATGCAGCGCAGCTCGCCCGGGGCAATGTCCAGCGACAGCTTGTTGATGGCCTTGAAGCCGTCGAAGCTCACGCTCACATCTTCCAGGTAGAGGATGCGGCCGTGGGTGGTGTCAACTTCGCCGGACTCAACGATGCGGCCCGTGCTGGCGTTGCACCCTCCCGATTCCGTGTTGTTTTTTCCGGCCGCCAGCTGCGCCAGGTGCTCTTCAACGCGGCGTGCGCCTTGCTCAAGCAGGTCGGGGGTCATTTCTCACCTCCTTTGCGGAGTTTCTTCACCAGCCCCACCACGCCCTGGGGCAGGAATAGCGTCACGCCAATAAACAAGGCGCCCAGAAAGTACAGCCAGAACTCCGGATACGCCACGGTGAGCCAGCTCTTGGCGCCGTTGACGATAAAGGCGCCCACAATCGGCCCGATCAGGCTGGCGCGCCCGCCCACCGCCGCCCAGATGGCAATTTCAATCGAGTTGGCCGGGCTCATTTCGCCGGGGTTGATGATGCCTACCTGCGGCACATACAGCGCCCCCGCCACGCCGCACATGATGGCCGAAATCACCCAGATAGTGAGCTTGTAGCCCAGCGGGTTGTAGCCGGAGAACATGACGCGCGTTTCGGCATCGCGTATGGCCTGCAGCACGCGGCCAAACTTGCTACCCACCAGCCATTTGGAAAACAGGAAGAAGCCCAGCAAGGTCAGGCCCGTCAGCACGAACAGCACCATGCGCATGGAGGGCGTGGCGAGCGGGATGTTCAGAATCCGCTTGAAATCGGTGAAACCGTTGTTGCCGCCAAAGCCGGTTTCATTGCGAAAGAACAGCAGCATGGCCGCAAAAGTCATGGCCTGCGTGATGATGGAAAAGTAAACACCCTTGATGCGCGAGCGGAAGGCAAAGTAGCCAAACACAAAGGCCACCAGGCCCGGCACCGCCACAATCAAAATCAGTGTGGCAACAAAGCTGTCGCTGAAGGTCCAGTGCCAGGGCAGCACCTTCCAGTCGAGAAAGACCATGAAGTCGGGCAAGTCGCTTTTGTAATTGCCGTCGCGGCCAATCTGGCGCATGAGGTACATGCCCATGGCGTAGCCGCCCAGCGCAAAGAACACACCGTGGCCCAGCGACAAAATGCCGGTGTAGCCCCAGATCAGGTCCATGGCCAGCGCGCAGATGGCGTAACACATGATCTTGCCCAGCAGAGCCACGGCATAGGTGCTCATGTGGAACATGCTGCCCTGCGGCACCCACAGGTTCAGCACCGGCGCCACCGCGCAGACGGCAATGAGCGCCATCATGAAAGCGCTCCAGCCGGCGCGGGTGAGCAAGGGGCCTTTGGCCGGAAGGTGCACGATGGTGGGCATGGGGATGGGCATTTTCACGTTCACGCCTCCGCCGAGCGGCCCTTCATCGCAAAGATGCCCTGCGGCCGCTTCTGGATGAAGATGATGATGAACACCAGCACGGCAATCTTGGCCAGCACCGCGCCCGTCCAGCCTTCGAGGAATTTGTTCAGGATGCCCAGGCCCATTGCGGCATACACCGTGCCGGCCAGCTGGCCCACGCCACCCAGCACCACCACCATGAACGAGTCCACGATGTAGCCCTGCCCCAGGTCCGGCCCCACATTGCCGACCTGGCTCAGCGCGCAGCCCGCCAGCCCGGCAATGCCCGAGCCCAGCGCAAACGCGTAGGTGTCCACGCGTGCCGTGTTCACGCCCATGCACGAGGCAATGGGCCGGTTTTGCGTGACGCCGCGCACAAACAGGCCCAGCCGCGTCCTGCTGATCAGCCAGGCCATGCCCAGCAGCACGGCAATGGCAAAGCCGATGATGACCAGCCGGTTGTAGGGCAGCGAGAGATTGCCCAGCACCTGCACGCCGCCGCTCATCCACACCGGGTTTTCCACGCCGACGTTTTGCGCGCCAAAGATGGAGCGCACCAGCTGCTGCAGCATCAGGCTGATACCCCAGGTGGCCAGCAGTGTCTCGAGCGGACGACCATACAGGAAGCGGATCACGCTGCGCTCCAGCGCCGCGCCCATCAGCGCCGACGCCAGGAAGGCCACCGGCACGGCGGCCAGCAGGTACCAGTCAAATGCGCCGGGCAAATACTTCTGGAACAGGCCCTGCACCACGTAGGTGGCATAGGCGCCGATCATCATCAACTCGCCGTGCGCCATGTTGATGACGCCCATCAGGCCATAGGTGATGGCCAGGCCCAGCGCCACCAGCAGCAAGATGCTGCCCAGGCTGATGCCGCTGAAGATGGCGCCCAGCTTGTCGCCCCAGGCCAGCGAAGCCTCCACCTTGGCCAGAGCGGCCCGCAGCGCCACCTTGACGTCGGCATCTTCTTCGCTGCCCAGGCGTTCGATCAACACGGTCTTGGTGTTGGGGTTGTTGCTGGTGGCGAGTTGCGCCGCGGCTTCCAGGCGTTTGGCCCTGTCAGTGCTGCCCAGCAGGATGGCAGCGCGCACCAGCTCCAGCTGGCTTTTCAGCGCCGGCACGGTTTCGGCCGCATAGGCTTTTTCAATCAGCGGAAGGCGGGCTTCGTCGCTGCCACCCGAGAGGGTCTTGATGGCATCGCGCCGCACGTTCTCTTCCTTGGAGAACAGCTTCAGCGCGGCCAGTGCCGTGTCCAGCTCGCCGCGCATCATGTTGTTGTTGATGACGTCTTCAGCGTCGGCCGGCAGGGCCAGCTCGGCGCCCGTCACCGGGTCGGAAGCCTTGTCGTCCTTGACCACAAACACCTTGTCGCCCGCGGTTTTGACGGCATCGTCGGCCATGGCCTGGATGAAGGCGGCAGTTTTCGCATCCGCGTTGGCTGCGGCCTTGTTCAAGGCCTCGACCCGCGCCTCGGTTTCACCCAGCGCCATGGCCTTGGCCTCCTCGGCTGTCAGCGCCATGGCCTGGCCGGCGAATGAAACAAGCGCGACCAGCAGAAGCTGCGGGAGGCGTCGGCAAAAGAAAAGTCGTCTGTAGATGTGCATGAAAGAACCTGTAGGCTGGGCTCGGCAAGGACCCAGGCTGCAACTCCCTTGGGTGATGAAAAACGATTGGCATCCACTAGAACACCTGACACCCCTGGTATCACTACAGTGCAAAAAGCGGGCCAAAAAACACATGCCCTTCGCCAGCGCGGGTCTGCAGCTGAAAAGCCGCACCTATTTCTTGCGAACCAGGTGCGGCTTGCGTGACAGGCCCGCGTGGGCTGCGGTGCGCTTACTTCGAAGCGACCTTGGCCGGCTCGTCTGGCTTCTTGTCGTTGCCTTCGATGTACGGGCTCCATGGCTTGGCCTTCACCGGGCCAGGCGTCTTCCACACCACATTGAACTGGCCATCGGCCTTGATCTCACCGATGAAGACCGACTTGTGCAGGTGATGGTTTTTCTCATCCATCTTCGACACGATGCCCGACGGTGCCTTGAAGGTCTGACCCGCCATGGCGGCGATGACCTTGTCGGTGTCGGTGGACTTGGCCTTTTCAACAGCCTGCTTCCACATGTTGATGCCGATATAGGTGGCTTCCATCGGGTCGTTGGTCAAAGGCTTGTCCTTGTGGCCGGCAATGCCTTTGGCCTTGGCGTAGTCAGACCACTTCTTGATGAACTCGGTGTTGGCCGGGCTCTTGATCGACTGGAAGTAGTTCCAGGCAGCCAGGTGGCCGACCAGCGGCTTCGTGTCCACGCCGCGCAGTTCTTCTTCACCCACCGAGAAGGCGACCACAGGCACGTCCTTGGCCTTCAGGCCGGCATTGCCCAGTTCCTTGTAGAAAGGCACGTTGGAGTCGCCGTTGATGGTGGACACCACGGCCGTCTTGCCGCCGGCAGAAAATTTCTTCACGTCAGCCACGATGGTCTGGTAGTCCGAATGGCCAAACGGGGTGTACTTCTCGTCGATGTCGGTGTCTTTCACGCCCTTGCTCTTCAGGTAAGCGCGCAAAATCTTGTTGGTGGTGCGTGGGTACACATAGTCGGTGCCCAGCAGCACCCAGCGCTTGGCGCCGCCACCGGCCTTGCTCATCAGGTAGTCCACTGCAGGAATAGCCTGCTGGTTAGGTGCAGCGCCCGTGTAGAACACGTTCTTGGAGAGCTCTTCACCCTCGTACTGCACGGGGTAGAACAGCAGGCCGTTCATTTCCTCAACGACTGGCAGCACCGACTTGCGGGACACCGACGTCCAGCAGCCGAAAATCACCGAAACCTTGTCCTGGCCCAGCAGCTGCTTGGTTTTTTCAGCAAACAGCGGCCAGTTGGAGGCCGGGTCCACAATCACGGGCTCAAGCTTCTTGCCCATCACGCCGCCCTTGGCATTGATCTCGTCAATCGCCATCAGCACGGTGTCTTTCAACACGGTCTCGGAAATGGCCATGGTGCCCGACAGGCTGTGCAGAATGCCAACCTTGATCGTGCCCGTGGTCTGGGCATGGGCTGACAGGGCAGAAAGGCCCGTCAGCGCGACGGCAGCGGTAAGCGCCTTGAGGGTAAAACGACGTTGCATGAGTGCTTCTCCGGTAAGGTGGTAAATCGCGTTTCGCTGCGCGAGAGCCCGAAAGTCAGGCTTTTACGCAGCGATGAATGGATTCTGGGGACCGGAGGGGGATTGGGATATACGCCGGGTGGCGTATGTTGCAGGCAGGTGAAGGAGCGGTTTGAGGCTGGTTGAACGCCACCTGGGCCAGTCCGCTAACCTGGAGATAAAGATATTGCTGGAGGCGGGCAATGACCACCTTGGACCGAGGCAAGCCGTCCAAACACTTTGGCCGATGACAAGCACTCATCCTCAATTCCAAGGATAGCCAGACTGTCACGGTTAATTGAGAATGGCTACTTTGGCGCAGTAATTAGCGACGGCGATTTTCTCAAATCCAATATATCTGTACAAATACGCAGTTGATCGAGTTAACTACATGATGCAAAACAAGATTTTCTGTTTCCCAGAGCAATGTTATTCGGCAGGGTGCCGTGTTATCCCGCAGTTCTGCGGGACCTATCAAAGTTAGATTTTCGGACTCACCAATGAAGTCAGGCATTTCTTTCACCAAAATTTGGTTCGACGATGACATGGTCGAACTAAGAGTTCGAGTGTCAAACGAGCAGTCAGTTTTCGTCAATGAGGTTTATGTCGGACATCAACAGCTCACGGATTTGGTGGCAGATCTGAACCGCTTCAAGACTCACGTTCACGGAGGAATCTACGATATTTCCTTCGGATCGTTTGGCCCTGAATATGCCCACGGCTCATTTCACGCTCGTCTGCATTTTCAGGAGCGCGGGATTCTTTTTGTGACCGTCAAAAGTCAGTCCGATTTTCAAGATTTCGGAAAGAAGAACGTGGCATGCGAGGCGACGCTCTATTTGAGAACCGAACCCGCGTTGCTCGACAATTTCATTGGGGAGATGAAGGAAATGAGCGATGGGAAACGAGACGATGTTGCGCTTGAAACCATCTAACCAATTGCTCGGCACGGACACGCAACAGCAGCAAGCCGCTGTGCGACTGGTGTTGCGTGCCGGGCAGCGCCAACGTTAGACCGCACGCAAACGCAATGACGTACTACTGCACTTTGTTTCTGCGCTCGGACGAAAGAGACGCACTCTCGGAAATCTTGCTTCCCGCTCTCACCGAGGCGCTTGACCCGGACGACAACCAATCACCTGCAAACTTAGCGCGCACGCAGCGAATGCGTACTGCAGGCTTCGTCACGAGAAGCGACCTGCCCCGGTACGCGTGGTGCCTGGATTCGCGGGAAAGGGTGGGGTCCGATGAGAGCGATCCGTTCGCTCATGTGTCCTGGCTGCTTTCACAGCTCAAACCTGGCGTTCTGCTAGGCGACGCGAGGAAGCAAGGCCTTGAAGCTTCACTGGGTTTCTTCTGGGGAGGCCAAGGGACCGGCGGCGGACCTTTCATTTCTGCCCAATTCGCGGACCTTCTCGTGCGCCATCAGATCGGCCTTGATGTGGGGTTCTACTATGAGGACCCGTCAGGTGCGGTCTAACATGTCGTGTATGGACTCCCCCACAACGGCAGCAGGCCGCTTCGCGGCATATGTTGCGGTCCGGTTATCTCCAACGTTGAGCCGCAAGAGAAGGAGACCTATGAAGATTGTCGGCGTGGCAATCCTGCTACTTGGTGTCGCTGTGTTATCTGGCTGCGGCAGTCGTAGTCTCGCCAGTGGCGTCGTCAAGCAGCCTGTTCAGACCGGCTATGCTCCCGTCAACGGCCTGCGAATTTACTTTGAGATCCACGGCACTGCCAACCCGGCGCGACCGCCGCTCGTGCTGCTGCATGGCGGCGGCGACACAATCAAGACCTCTTTCGGCCACATCCTGCCGGAGCTTGCGCGTGACCGACAGATCATCGCGTTCGAGCAGCAGGGCTACGGGCACACGGCAGACATTGCCGACAGGCCGTTCAGCTTCGAGCAGTCGGCGGACGACACTGCCGCATTGTTGGACTACCTGCACATCGAAAAAGCCGATCTCTTCGGTTTCAGCAATGGCGGCACGATCGCGTTGCAGGTGGCGATCCGGCATCCGAAAGTCGTGCACAAGCTCGTATTGGCATCGGCCTTATCCAGGCGCGAGGGCGCCTATCCCTGGCTTTGGGAGGCGATGGCCAAGGCCAAGCTGGAGAACATGCCGAAGGAATTGCAGGAGGAGTATCTCAAGGTCGCGCCGCACCCCGAGAACCTGCGAATGTTTCACGACAAGGCCGCCCAGCGCGTGCGCGACTTCAAGGACATCCCGGCTGACGCCATCCGCGGCATCACCGCGCCGGCGCTCGTTATCGTCGGCGACGCCGACGTCATACGCCCTGAACACGCCGTGGAGATGTTCCGGGCCCTCCCACACGCGCAGCTTGCCGTGCTCCCCGGCACCGATCACATGAAGGTAACGGCGCGCACCGAGTGGCTGGTGCCGACGATCAGCGCGTTTCTGGACGCACCGGCAGCGAAGTAACAGTAGCCCAGCCTTGCCTCATTGCTTTCCAATTTGCGGCCCAACCATGCGCTCCAGCCGACGGTTTGCAAATGAAATCTATCCGGAACTACCAGGATGAGAACATGAAACCGTCGGACGCGAGCCAAGGCCAGTCGGCATCGGAGCTCATCTCGAAAAGAATCGCCGAACTCGGGGACTGGCGCGGGGAAACCCTCGGCAGAATGCGCAAGCTCATCCAGGAAGCAGACCCGGACGTCCTCGAGGAGTGGAGGTGGATGGGCACTCCGGTTTGGTCGCACGACGGCATCATCTGCACTGGCGAATCCTACAAGGACAAAGTGAAGCTTACCCTTGCCAAGGGCGCGTCTCTGAAGGATCCGGCCCGTCTCTTCAACTCGAGTCTCGACGGAAACGTACGCCGCGCAATCGACATCCACGAAGGAGAGGAAGTTGACGAGTCCGCCTTCAAGGCGCTCGTTCGCCAAGCGATCGCCCTCAACAGTTCTGGCGAGTCGAAACCTTCGAAGAAAGCGAAGTCCTAAGGGATTGGCATCGATGAATGCACCTGACCCGGCCAGTGGAGTGAGCCTCAACGCTCAGATCAAGGTGGGCGTAAAGGTTCAAGCCACCGGTCGCGTCATCGCAAACTTTGCCTGGCAACACCTGAAGGCCGCCACTACCTTTCGAGACCAGGTCATGGCAATCGAATCTCAGAACACCACGCAACCCTTCGGCGCATTCTTTGAAGACATCCGTTCCTACGGTAGCGCCTGCATCATGTCGGCGGCGGCCTCACTTGAAGCACTCATAAACGAGTTCTTCATCACGCCAGAAGGACCGCTCCGCAAACAACTTGTCGATTTCGAGGCGGCGTTCTGGGGTAGAGGTGGAATTGAGTGGAAACCACCACTTGAGAAATATCAACTCGCCCTTGAGATGCTTGGCCAGAAGCGAATGGATGAGCAGGCACAAATATTCAAGGATGCTTGGGCGCTGATCGAACTACGAAACGCGCTGGTTCACTACAAGCCAACCTGGGATCCAGACAGGCAGCGCAAAGTCGAACTCGTCGACCTACTCAAGAACAGGTACGAAGTAAGCCCATTCCCAGATGCCGGTTCAGACTTCGTCACCATGCGCAGCATGAGTTCCGGTGGCATGCGCTGGGTCATCGCTACGACCGTGAACTTCATGAAGGAGTTTCATGCTGGGGCCAAGCTTGACGAACAGAAGATGTCGGCCTTCTTTCGGCTCGGCGACGCCTAACTTTTTTTACAAGGACTTCCCATGAAGTCAAGTAACAGTACGCAACTATTTTTCCTTGATCACGGCATTCCTCGCGCGGGCATGAACTGAAGCGGCATTGAAACGAGGATATGGGTCGGCCTCAAGTGAGCGTTTCAATCAGCCCTAGCCGTCCTTGTCCTCGTCTTCCTCATCATCCGACTCATCCACCGCCAGGTCATGCACGTCGGCCACGGCGGCGTCAAAGTCGGAGTCGACATCGGACGAGGACTCGTCGTCGTCTTCTTCCCCTTCAATATGGTCGGGCAGAATGTCGGCGTCCGACGGGTCCATGCCTGCGCCCGCCGATGCGCGCTCGCCAGTGCCCACGGCGTCGCTGTCGCTGGACATTTCGTCGTCGCCGTAGGCGCCCTGGGCATCGCTGCCGCTGTCGGAGTTGTCGCTGGGGCCAAGTGCGTTGGTGTCTTTTCCCCGGACATGTTCGGGAGCGTGCAGGCCGCCGAAAATACTGCTGGTTGCCATGTTGGTCCTTCGTAAGAGAAATCACTCTATGCCTTCTTGGGATTCAAGGCAAATCAGGGCAATGAAATTACTCTGCAAATGGCCTTGGCAGCGCCGCTTGATTTAATCGGAGATTCCCGCTAGTCACTCTCAAAACGATAGCTTCTCTCGCAGATATTCACTGGGTCCATAGCCCACACCATCAACAGTCTGGGGTCTTGCCGCACGGGCGCGGGTTCGCCCGGCCGTGACGTGAGAAAATCTATCCCTTCATTGCAATCCACTGGCTTGGGCATCGCCTGAATCCTGGCCTCCAAAAACACGCACGCGCTTTGCCCTTCTTTCACGTCGCCTCGCCACGCTGGCAACAGCTCATCACGCCAGCCTGGCTTGCCAGGCTGATGGCGGGCGCCAGCGTGAGTGCCGCACCAGCGAACAACTGGCGTTTGTTGGAAGTCGATTGCGGGGCGCCCACCGTATTCTTAAAAAGCCACATACCCGGCGCCGCCTACCTGGACACCCTCTGCCTGGAAGAAGGGCCGTTCTGGAACAAAGTGCCCGACTCGGCCTTGCTGCAATTGTTGTTGGGCCTGGGCATTCGTCATGACACGACGGTGATTCTGTACGGCCGAAACACAACGGCCGCGGCGCGTGCCGCTCACCTGATGCTCTATGCGGGCGTCAGGGACGTGCGCTTGCTGGACGGCGGTTTTGACGCCTGGTTGCGCGCTGCGCTGCCCTGTGCAGACGGCGCGCCACAGCGCCACCCACCGGCGGCCAGCTTTGGCGCGGCCTTCCCGGGGTGTCCGCAGTACCTGATCAACACGCACCAGGCGAAGTCGCTTTTATCGCAGCCTGATGGTGCGCTGGCCAGCATCCGTACGTGGGATGAGTTCACTGGCAAGACCTCTGGCTACAGCTACATCAAAGCCAAGGGCGACATTGCAGGGGCACGCTGGGGCCGGGCTGGCAATGGCGCTGATGTGAACAACATGAGCGCCTTTCAATGGCCGGACGGCACCATGCGGCCTGCCAGCGATATCTGCCAGTTCTGGGCGAAAGAAGGCATACACCCCGGCCTGCAAACAGCGTTTTACTGCGGCACGGGCTGGCGCGCATCAGTGGCGTTTTACTACGCATGGCTGATGGGCTGGGAGCGAATCAGCGTGTACGACGGTGGCTGGTTCGAGTGGAGTCATGGACTGGGCCACGAAGCTGTGACCCAACCAGGTCTTTGTGCGCAAGCCTGACGAACGACATCCGTTCGCCAGCTATCGACCAACCCGCACAGCCGTCAACCCCGTTTCGGTATCCCCAGGCCCTTGACAACCGCCGGCCGCGCCACAAACGCCGCGAGCACCCGCTTCACATTCGGGAAGCTGTCAAACCCCACCAGCTCTCCCGCCTCGTAAAACCCGACGAGGTTGCGCACCCAGGGGAAGGTGGCGATGTCGGCGATGGTGTAGGCGTCGCCCATGATCCAGGTGCGGCCTTCCAGCCGCCGCTCCAGTACGCCGAGCAGGCGTTTAGACTCGGCGACGTAGCGGTCGCGCGGACGTTTGTCTTCGTAGTCTTTGCCGGCGAACTTGTGAAAGAAACCGATTTGCCCAAACATGGGGCCGATGCCGCCCATCTGGAACATCAGCCACTGTATCGTCTCGTAGCGGGCAGCGGCATCCTGCGGCATGAATTGGCCGGACTTGTCGGCCAGGTACAGCAAGATGGCACCGGATTCAAACAACGCCAGCGGCTTGCCGCCGGGGCCGTTCGGGTCGAGGATGGCCGGGATCTTGTTGTTGGGACTCAATGATAGAAATTCCGGCGACATCTGGTCATGGGTTTCAAAGCTGACCAGATGGGGCTCATACGGCAGGCCGGTTTCCTCCAGCATGATCGATGCCTTGACGCCATTGGGCGTGGGCAAGGAGTAGAGCTGGATCCGGTCAGGATGTTGGGCGGGCCATTTCTGGGTGATGGGGAAGGCAGAGAGTTGGGTCATGATGGAGCAGCATTGTCTTGCCAGAAACACGAGCGCGGGTTTGGCACACCCTGTAGCCCGAGCAACCGGAATGGGTATTCAAATGTCATCTCCCCAGTTCATGTCCAATAAGCCCATGGAACAACCGAACACCACCGCGAACACCACCGACCAGCGCCTGACCGATCTGGAGATCAAGGCATCGTTTACCGAAGACCTGATGGATCAGCTCGACAAGGTCATCGTGCGCCAGCAGCAGCAAATTGATGCCCTGATACACGAGATTGCCGAACTCAAGCAGCAGCCCGTGCGCGACGGCGATGTTGTGGTGGGCCGCAGCCTGCGCGACGAGCTGCCGCCGCATTTCTGACGCCCTGCCCCGATGCGCCGGCCACCGTCGCGCTATAAAGACGGGGCATTCGTTTGAATTACAGAAAGACCCGTTCATGCCCCACGCCGATTCACACCAGAAAGATTTTGAGGCGGCGTACCAGCTGCGCAGCGACCTCGCCCTGGCCTTGCGCGCCGCCGCACGGCACGGGCTGGCCGAAGGTGTCTGCAACCACTTCAGCGTGGAGTTGCCGGACGGCTCGGATCGCTTTTTGCTGAACCCGCGCGGCTTGCTCTGGAGCGAGATCGGCGCGGACGACATCGTGATGATTGATGTGCAAGGCAACAAGCTGGCGGGCCGGCACGAGGTGGAGCCCACAGCCATGTTCATCCACGGTGCGATTCACGGCCATGCCCGCAAGGCCTGCGTGCTGCACACCCATATGCCTTACGCCACGGCCCTGACGCTGACGGCTGACCGTGGCCTGGACACCACGCTGTCGCAAAACGCGATGCGCTTTCACGGCCGGGTGGCCATTGATGCAGATTACAACGGCCTGGCGCTGGACGCTACCGAGGGCCTGCGCATTGCCCGGGCGATGCAGGGGGCGGACGTGGTGTTTCTGGGCAACCATGGCGTGGTCGTTTGCGGCGCGCGCATGGACCACGCATATGACGACCTGTATTACCTGGAGCGGGCCTGCATGGTGCAGGTGCTGGCACAGTCCACCGGCAGGCCCCTTGTGCCGGTCGATGCGGCGATTGTCGAGCGCGTGGCCGGGGAAACCATGGGCGAGCGTTTGCAGTCCGAGCTTTTCTTTGAAGCGCTTCGCCGCACGCTTTGATTGAGGCCGGGGCGTTTTCCGTTTTTGTTTGTTTTTGTTTGTATTGGGTTTTGGCGTTTGTTGTGTTTTTTGTTTTTTGTTTTTTTGTTTGTTGTACTGGCGTGCGCTTAAAGTGAGTGGACAGGCAAGCGGGTAGGCGATCATTGACGCCTTTAGCCAAAAGTTCTACGCTGTCACCCTGGCGCGCGAGGGATCGAGGCGAAATAAGCTGCCAGCACTTGCGGTCGCCGCAGAAAGACACCACCTAGCATGGTCACTGGGAAAGGCTTCCGTGCATCCTGACCTTCCGCAATCCGCAGGGCCGGTCAATCAAGGGCTTGAGCCCATCGTGACGCATGCCCTGCAGCGCTTTCGCGCCCTGCTGCCGGGCGAGGTCGAGCTCGCGGTTGAAATGGCTCATGAACATCCCCAGGTGCGCGCGCATGCAGACCGGCTGGAGCAGGCGCTGGTGAGTGTGTTCATCGTGGCATGGCACTCCATGGTCGGCCTGGCAACACAAATCGTGGTGGAGTTGAGCGAGGTGCTGCTGGACGACGTTGTGCTGGACCCCGATGCGGGAAAATTGCAGGGCGGGCTACCGCCCAGGCGTTACGTACGGCTGGTTGTCAGCAACAACAGCCGGGTGACCACAGGCCCCGCCCACACGCTGATGCCGGCGCCCACGCTCGTTGACGACAGGCCCGCAAGCGCGCGCCGGCTCCCGCTGGTAGAGATCAGCAACATCATTGCCCAGCACCACGGCATGATCACCTCGTCCCCGGAGCCGGGCCGGGGAACCGCTTTTGATATTTACCTTCCCACCGCACTGCCCAGGGAAACCCCGGCAGTCGACACCTTGCACTCCGACCTCAAGCACATCGTCTATGTGGACGACTATCAAGCCATGCGGGGCCTGGTCAGCGAGGCACTGCCCGATGCCGGCTTTCGGGTCACCTGCTATGAAAGCGGCCGGGACGCCCTACCGGCCCTTAAGGCGGATTCGTCCGGATGTGATGCGGTGGTCACCGACTACCGGTTGCAAGGCTATTCCGGTATTGAATTGCTCAAGCAAATCAAGCGGCTGCGCGCAGACCTGCCGGTGATCATTATGTCGGGCTACGTGGATGACGCGCTGAGGGCCAGCGCTCTCGAGGCGGGGGCGGCCCTGGTGATGAGCAAGACCCATGACCTCAGCGAGTTGTGTATCGCCCTGCGCGAACTGTTCGGCGATTCACCGCACCCCGATCTGGTCACCTATTCCGGCTGGTCGAAACTCTGAGCGGAGTACGGGGACTTCAGCGGGGCGGATGCTTGGGTCTCATATGGCGCCGGCCTCCGCATGGCAGCAACTGGAGGCAGCCTGCGCAGCTGGCTTGGGCGCCCCTTCATATTTGTCATATTTGTCGTGGTGGCGCACCCAGGCCATGGTGAAAGGCAAGCTGTCTTCATTGCGACCCTGAGGTGTGAGGTCTATCCAGCTGTAGGTTCCCAGCAGCAGCTCGAGGCCGCGCGCGTAGGTGGAGTAGGTGTGAAAGATGTTGCCCTGGTCGTCTTTGCAAAACACGCTGGCGCCCGGCAGTTCGTCAAATCCTTCCGTCATGCGGTAGTTGTAATACACCTTGCCCCGGGCCAGCTCCTCTTTGGTGAAGGAGACGTGGTAGTCGCGATTGAAGTCGCTCGCGTATGACGACAGCCACTTGAAGCGCCAGCCCATGCGCAGCCTGAAGGCGGCCAGCTCGGCCAGCGGCGCATGCGACACCACGGCCACGGTGATGTCGCGCTGCGCTATGTGCGTCAACACGCCGTCCAGATGGTCGGCCAGCAACGAACAGCTGGGGCAGCCCTCCTTCCAGCCCGGGCCGAACATGAAGTGGTAAATGATCAGCTGGCTGCGCCCTTCAAACAGGTCGGCCAAGGTCTGCCTGCCCTGAGGGCCCTCAAACACGTAAGGCTTGTCGACCTTCACCCACGGCAACCTGCGCCGCTCGGCGTTCAGCAGATCGCGCTGGGCGGTGAACTCCTTTTCCCGGGCAAGCAGGTGCTGCCGGGCTGCGACCCATTCTTCGGGCGACACGATGGCGTGGATGGCGGGATTTGCGTTCACGGGTGCACTCCTTGAAAGTTGGGCCGGGCGTGAAAAGGCCGGCGGGTCAGCGATTGACGATGTGAAGGATGTTGCCGTCCGGGTCCTTGAACCAGGCGCCCTTGAAGGTGCCGGCAACATGGGCATCGCCCTGCCGCGTCAACCCGGGCAGGTCGTAGTGTTCAAACACCACGCCTTTGGCCTGCAGCGTTTGCAGGATGTTGTCGAACTCGTCGCCCACGCCCCAGGTGGCAGACGTGGCCTGGTTGGTGCCGGCGTATTGCGAGGCATACACAATCACCGTGGCGTTGCCGCTCTGGTAGCTGAGCACGCCTTTTTCCGAACTCTCCAGGGGCTGAAGGCCCAGCGTGCCTCCGTAGAACTTGCGGGCCACGTCGATGTCCTTGACGGCAATGGTGGCCATGGCGTTTCTGTTTGCGAGCATGATGATCTCCTGTGGATTGGCATATCAGGTGAAAAGAAGGTCGAGTTTGGCGAAGGCCCCCGTCCAGCCCTGGTTGTGGCTATCGCGCGCGGCCTGGTCGTAGAACTTTTCGTGCACAAACGTGAGTTCGCAACCGCCGTCCCAGGGCCGCAGCATCACGGTGACCTGCGACACCCGCTCGGGTGTGCTCTTCCAGGCCCAGCTGAAAACCAGCTTCTCGGAGGGCACCACTACCTGGTACACGCCGCTCACGTCATGCACCTCGCCGCCGGGCGCGCCAAACCGGATGTGGTACCGGCCGCCGACGCGCACATCGAGGTCGGCCACCGAAACCACACTTTCGGGGTCGGGCCCGAACCAGCGGGCTAATGCTTGCGGGTCGGTCCAGGCCCGCCAGACTTTTTCGGGCGAGGCCTTGTAGTGCCGGGTGAAGTTGACGGACGACCGCTCCTGGGTGCTGCTGGCTTCACCACCTTGGCTGCCTTGATTTCCTTGGCCGCCGTCGCTGTTTTTACTGTTCTCCATGGGGGGTTTAACTCCTCTTGCTGATACAGGTAGCGGCCCAACGCATCCAGGCGATCGGACCAGAATTTCTCGTAACGGGACAGCCACATGGCGGCCTCCTGCATGGGCTCCGGCAACAGGGCCAGGTTGACGACCCGCCCGTCCTTGGCACGGGTCACCAGTCCCGCGGTTTCCAGCACGCGCAGGTGCTTCATGAACCCGGGCAGGGACATGCCATGCGGCTTTGCCAGCTGGCCCACCGAGAGGCTTCCCTGCTCCAGGGTTTGCAACACTTTGCGGCGCGTCGGGTCGGCCAGCGCGGCAAACACGGCGTTGAGTACATCGTCTGCATCGTCTTGATACTTAACCATATGGATTAGTATTAGACGAGTCACGCACCTTGTCAACCGTCAAGGTGGAGAAATCTGTTTCTTTGTGTATTCGTCGGTGGGAAATAATGCCGACCTGCTGGCCCGCCCGCGGACATGCTGCAATTGGAGGATGCGCCGCGCAGCCCCGCTGGATAAACTGCGCCTTCATCCACTCCGGGGGGCGTGCCATGCTGCTGTGCAACTTCAACGTCAACAACCTGTTTGTGCGCTACAAGTTCGGGAAAACGTTTCCGGGCGACCAGGGTGGCAAGAGCCAGGTGACCAGCCCCAATGTGGGCTATTTGCCGCTCTACCAGAAGGGCGCCTTCGAGGTCTTCAACGCCGAGCAGCGCAAGCTGGCCGCGCTGGCCATTACCCAGGGCAATACCGTGCTGCCCGACGTGGTGTGCATACAGGAAGTGGAGAGCCTGATTGCGTTGCGCGAGTTTAATGAGCGGTTCCTGGCGGCGGCTTATCCGTATGCCGTGGTGCTGGACTCGCGCGACTTGCGGCAGATTGATGTGGGCATTTTGTCGAAATACCCGCTGGACAGCATTGCCACCCATGTGGACGACACGGCCGCCGGCAAATACATCTTCAGCCGCGACTGCCTGGAGGTCCGGCTGCGCGTCAAAAAGACCGCGTTCGTCACCTTGTTCATCAACCATTTCAAGTCCAAGCTGGCGCTGGGGGCCAATGAAGAAGCCCGCAACAGGGAGCGCGCCGCAGCCAACCAGAGGCGCCAGCTCCAGGCCGAAACCGTGGCCAAGCTGTTGAAGACCCGGTTTCCCGGCGCGGCCTTCACGTCAGACTATTTCGCCGTGCTCGGTGATTTGAACGACACGCCGCTGGCACCACAGCTCTCCCGGCTCTGCCTAAAGTCGGGCCTGGTGGATGCGCTGGCCATGCTGGCGCCAGAGGAGCGGTGGACGCATTACTGGAAAGCGAAAAACAGTGTGTCGCAACTGGACCATGTGTTGCTGTCCCCCGCCCTCGCCGGCAAGCTGAAGAAGAATGGGATTTCGATCGAGCGGCGTGGCATCGGCTTTCGGGCTGAATCGAAGAAAGTCGATGGCGGCTACCTGCCCAAGCAGGTGGGGGTGGAGGCCATCGAGGACGACCCCGATGCGCTACTGATTGATTTCCAGTTTGAACGCTTCAAGGAGGTGTCCAGCCACAACGTGGCCTCGGACCACTGCGCGATCTTCCTGAAATTTGCGATCTGAGCTGCGGACCACATGCAGGCTACTTGCAGACCTACTTGCAGACCACTTGCGCGCGGCCCAGGGGACGGCCTGCTGGAAGGCCACACTTCGGGTGCGGAGAAGGCTTCGTGGCACCATTGGGCCGCATATGGAGGTCCATGCGAGGGGTTCACGCAGGAGATGACGCGGCATGAAGCAAAGATATGTGTCCGCCGCACGCCCGAATGTAAAGCGGCGAAACACCCTGCAAGCGTACTGGCACATGGGCACCTGTTGGTGTTCAATGTTCGTCATGGCTCTACCTGAACTTGAGCAACAATATTTCAAAACACTCCAAAACATTCCAAACATTCAGCAGCCAACCCATGACCCTTAAGACCCTCAAGACCCTTAACGCCAAGCCCTTTACTGCAAAACAGATCTCGCGGAGGATGTCTTCGCGCGTCGCTTCTGCATCTCACAGGTCCTGGCTTTATGCCACCGCCATGATGCTGACGCTGACCGCTGCTGGCGCGCTGCTGGCCATGCGCGCGCAAGCCCAGACGCCCGAGCCCGACGCCGCGGCCCCTGCGCAGGCGGCACCCAGCCCGGCGGCGCCCAAATACGCAGCCAAGGACATGGCGATGGCATTCAGCTACATGGATGCCAACAAGGATGGCAAGGTCAGCCGCGACGAAGCGGCCGGTTTTCGCGGCGTGGCGAGACACTTTGACGAAGCCGACACCAACCGCGACGGATTTCTTTCACGCGAGGAATTTGAAAGCGCATTGAACGGCAGAAAGCCCCAGTAAAGTCCTGCCCGCTCCCGTTCAAGGTATTACGGTTTCAAGCATTGCGGTTTCAGGCACTACGGTTTCACCATCTCAGCGGGCTCAAGCCCGCTGGGGTACTCCAGTGGAAACCCCGCCGCTTCCCAGGCATCGATGCCGCCGTGAAGCGGGCGGACGTTGCTGAAGCCCGCGGCCATCAGGCGCTTGGCGACCTGGGCGGCAGACGCATCGTTGGGACAGGCGCAGTACACCACCACATGCGCGTCGTGCGGCAGATCGAGCGAGGCCATCTTGCGGTCCAGGTCCGACCAGACCAGCGCGCCGGGAATGATGCCGCCGCCGGCACGGCTCAGCTCCGTGCGTACATCCAGGATCACGGTGGGCTTGTTGTCCTGTGTCCATTGCTGCAGCTGATGGGGCGAAATACGAGCCATGCGCAGTTGCCGGTACAGGCGCTGGCGCTGCCACCATTTGTGCGCCAGAAACAGGCCGAAGCACAGCAGCAGCACCACCACCCCGATGCGCCCCAGTTGCTCGAAGACCAGCAACACATCCGCCACCGCATCGTGGAACACCAGGCCGATGGCCAAGCCGCCGCTGGCGTACAGGACGGAGCCGATCGCGTCAAAGAAAATGAAGCGGCCAAAAGGCACGCCGGTTCTGCCGGCCAACGCCGTCGCCAGCGAGGCAAAGCCCGGAATGAACTTGGCCAGGATCAGCGATTTGGCACCCCAGCGCGTGAAGATCGACTCGGTCTGCCGCACGCAGGAGTCGGGTGAGAGGGAAATGCGGCACAGGGTTTTCAGCACGCGGCCGCCATAGTGGTGGCCGGCCCAGTACCACACGCTGTCGGCAATCAGGCAGGCCAGCACGGCCGTGAAAAGCAGCCCCCCTGCCGAGTACTGGCCGGTAAAGCTCAGTGCCCCGGTCAGGATCAGCACCGGGTAGGCCGGAATGGGCAGGCCGAGCTGTTCCAGCCCGATATTCAGGAAGACGGCGGCCAGGCCGTATTGCTCCAGCCACAGGATAATCTGGTTCATAAATTCAATGCTGTCCGGTTGCGGGTTGGAGGTGGCAATGCAGGTCACACCGCCGGGCCCATAAGGATCCGCAAGGCTCCATAGGCAGACTGTAGACGGCCTGGGTGCGCGGGTAAATGGCGGGTGCGCTAATTCACTGTTGCCCGCACCTGAACAGTCACCGACCGTGACTGTACTACCATGGGCCTCCCCTTCTCAAATGACGCAACCCACCGCCCAAGCGAGCCCCGATTGAAATACCTTGTAGCCGTCAGGGCCCTGTGCGCGTTCACGGCCAAGCACGGTGACCTCGACCTGCGCTTCACGCCATCGCCCTCCGCGCAGGAAGGCATGGCCGGCCATGCGCTGGTGGCATCGCGGCGCGGCGAGTCCTACCAGGCGGAAGTGAGCCTGCAAGGCGACTACAAGACCCTGACGGTGCGCGGCCGGGCTGATGGCTATGACCCGGTGCTCAACCAGCTCGAAGAAGTGAAGACCTTTCGCGGCGACCTGCATGCGATGGCCGAGAACCGCCGGCAGCTGCACTGGGCGCAGCTGAAGATTTACGGCTGGCTGCTGTGCGCTGAAAAAAACCTCTCCGACATCAACCTGACGCTGGTCTACTTTGACGTTGCCAGCCTGCAGGAAACGCCGCTCACCGAGCAATTTTCGGCCGCTTCCCTGAAACAATATTTTGAAGCGCAATGCGAGCGCTTCCTGGCCTGGGCCAACCAGGAGCTGGCGCACCGTGAAGCGCGTGATGCGGCCCTGAAGGCCCTGGAGTTTCCGCACCCCGACTTTCGGCCCGGGCAACGCGCGCTGGCCGGGGCCGTGTACAAAACAGCCCAGGCCGGCACCTGCCTGATGGCGCAGGCTCCCACCGGCATCGGCAAGACCATGGGCACGGTTTTCCCGGTGCTCAAGGCGGTCCCGGGGCAGCAACTCGACAAGCTGTTTTTTCTGGCGGCCAAAACCCCGGGCCGCAAACTCGCACTGGATGCGCTGGAACGCATCCGGGCCAGCAGCGCCGGCAGCGCGGGTAGGACCGGCAACCCACAAGCACAAGCACAGGCCACGCCCTTGCCACGGCACCTGCCCTTGCGCGTGCTGGAACTGGTCGCGCGCGACAAGGCCTGCGAGCACCCCGACAAAGCCTGCCACGGCGACTCATGCCCGTTGGCCAAAGGTTTTTACGACCGCCTGCCGCAGGCGCGCAGCGCAGCGGTGGGCCATGCGGCCGCGCATGGCGTGCTGGACAAGAGCGCCCTGCGCGCAGTCGCGCTGGCACACCAGGTCTGCCCCTACTACCTGAGCCAGGAGCTGGTCACCTGGTCGGATGTGGTGGTGGGCGACTACAACTATTACTTTGACACCAGCGCGCTCCTGCACAGCCTGGCCAGCACCAACCAGTGGCGCGTGAGCGTGCTGGTGGACGAAGCGCACAACATGGTGGAGCGCGGACGAAAAATGTACTCGGCCCTGCTGGACCAGGCCCAGCTGCAGCAGGTGCACGCCCTGGCGCCCAAGGCCGTCCGGGGTTCGCTGGAGCGGCTGAACAAAAGCTTGCATGAACTGCACCAGACGCAGCGGGAGACCTACCAGGTCTACCCCGAGCTGCCCGCCAGCTTTCTCAAGGTGCTGCAGCAGGCCCTCACCCACATCACGGACTTCTTGCTGGCCAACCCGACCCGTGTGGACAGCGCCTTGCAGGATTTTTACTTTGAGGCCCTGCACTTCTCACGCATGGCCGATGCGTTTGGCGAGCACTCGGTGTTTGACGTGACGCTGCGCCAGGAGCCCGGCGAACAAAATGCCCTGCAGGCGGGCCCGGACACGGCCCAGCTGAACATTCGCAATGTAGTGCCGGCGCCCTTCCTGGCGCCCCGCTTTGCGGCGGCACAGTCGGTGGCCCTATTTTCGGCCACGCTGAGCCCGCAAAACTACTACACCGACACCCTGGGCCTGCCCGCCGGCACGGCCTGGACCGATGTGCAGTCGCCCTTCCTGGCCGAACAACTCGCGGTCCATGCGGTCAGCGATATTTCGACCCGCTACCAGCACCGCGACGATTCGCTGTCACCCATCGTGGACCTGATGGTGCGGCAATATGAGGGGCAGCCCGGCAACTACCTGGCGTTTCTGAGCAGCTACGACTATCTGCAAAAACTGGCCGCGCTGTTCAGGCAGCGTTACCCGCATATCCCCATGTGGGAGCAGACGCGCGGCATGGAGGAAGCCGCGCGCGATGCGTTTCTGGCGCGCTTTACACCGGCGTCCACAGGCATTGGCTTTGCCGTGCTGGGCGGCTCGTTCGCCGAAGGCATAGACCTGCCGGGCGACCGGCTGATCGGCGCCTTCATCGCCACGCTGGGCCTGCCGCAAGTCAACCCGGTGAACGAGCAGATCAGGGAGCGCATGGGCGCCAACTTTGGCGCCAACCAAAGCTATGACTACACCTATCTCTACCCCGGTTTGCAAAAAGTGGTGCAGGCGGCAGGAAGGGTGATACGCACCACCTCGGACCGCGGCGTGGTCTACCTGATGGATGACCGGTTCACCCGGCCCGAAATACAAAGCCTGTTGCCGGCCTGGTGGAAGGTGGTGCACCTGCGCGCGCGGCACAGCAAGCGGAGCAGCCTGGCTGCGGTGTGAGCTCCCCCGCTACTGCGGGTCACCCATCAGGAATGGTTGACGCCCGTGCAGTGGCGCCGTGCAGCCGGACTGATGCCTCCCTGGAATGGGCACCAACTAGCCTTCTTGCCTAATAAGAACAGGGAAGTACAGGGAAAAGTAACTCCTGAAAAGATAGCAATTCCGCGAAAAACCACGCCGGAGGGCTGCCGGCAAAATATCGCTCCAGTCTCACCTGTTGAGATTTTTGTTTGACAGCTTTTCCCACCCCGGCGACAGTGATGGCACCGATTCATCACACAAGCCGCCATCATGGAACTGCAAGCCGCACTGCAATGCATTCACCTTTATTCGCCTGACCCGCTGCGGGCCGCCCGTTTCTACAGCGCCACCTACGGCATGACGCTGGAGCCCGGCACCGAAGGCTACCTGTGCCGCGGCCCGGGACGCGAGGTGCAGCTGTCGGCGGGCCCCGCCAACCAGCTCAGGTATGCGCACTTTGCCCTGAGTAGCACCCCTGCATGGGCGTCGTTTGACGCCCGTACGCAAGGCCTTGCACGCCAGGCTTTGCCCGCCGCCTTTGCCGGCCAGACCGCCGTCGCCCTGCGGGACCCGGACGGCAACCTGCTGGTCTTCACACCCCGCGAAGGCATCCAGGCTGAAAGCATGGAACCGGCGTTGCCGCCCGCCGCTCTGCAGCACTTTGCGCTGCGCACGCCCAACCTGCCCGCCCTGCTGGATTTTTATACCGGACCCTTGGGCTTTGTGCTGTCGGACGCGGTGAAAGATGCGGAGGGTGCCGTGCGCGCCTGCTTTTTGCGCACCGACGCCCTGCACCATGCGCTGGCGCTGTTTTTTGCGCCCACCGCCTGCTTTGACCACCAGTCGTTTGAAGCACCCGACTGGGCCAGCATGAAACAGTGGGGCGACCACATGGCGGCCCTGCGGGTGCCCATCGTCTGGGGCATCGGCCGCCACGGCCCGGGCAACGACGTGTTCTTCATGGTGCGCGACCACGACGGCAACCTCGCA
Source organism: Polaromonas sp. P4_F9 (assembly GCF_056401235.1). Taxonomy (NCBI): domain Bacteria; kingdom Pseudomonadati; phylum Pseudomonadota; class Betaproteobacteria; order Burkholderiales; family Comamonadaceae; genus Polaromonas; species Polaromonas sp. P4_F9. The sequence goes on from NZ_JBFUJT010000002.1 coordinate 22,898, forward strand.
GAGATTTCAGCAGAGATAGAGCACTGCGCACCCGGCCGCCCCGCCGGGCTCTGGCCGCACGAGGAGCGCACGCTCAATCTGTGGGGCAAAGCCATTTTGCGCAGCTAGGCCGCCGGAAAAAGGCGCGAGAGACAAACACGAAAGACAAACACCATGGCAAGCACCAACCGCATGCTGCGCATCCTCGGGTTTTTCAACCTGGAGCGCCCGGTCATCACGCCGGAATGGTTAATCGAGCAGCTCGGTGTGTCGCGCGCCAGCGTCTACCGCGACCTGGGCCAGCTCGCCAGTGCGGGCATGCTGGAGCGCGTGGCCGACCGCGGCTATGTGCTGGGCCCCATGGTGGTGGAACTGGACCGCCAGATCCGCCTGGCCGACCCGCTGCTGGGCGCCGCCGGTGAACTGCTGGGCCGGCTGGCGGAAGAGACCGGGGGCATCGTGCTGCTGTGCCGCTTTCACGGCAACAAGGTGATGTGCATTCACCAGGCCAGCCCCTTGAAGAACCGCCATCCAGGGGCTCAGCCGGGACTGTCGGTCAGCTACGACCGGGGGCGCGCCATGCCGCTGTACCGGGGCGCCACGTCAAAAATCATCCTGGCCTACCTGCCGCAACCCCAGCTCAGGCAGCTCTGGACGACCGAGCGCAAGACGCTGGTCGCGGCAGGTCTGCCCGACGACTTTGCGCAGCTCGGCAAGGTGCTGCGGGGCATCCGCGAGGTGGGCCACTGCATCACCGAGGGCGAGGTAGACCCCGATGCCGGGGGCTTTGCCGTGGCCTTGCGCGACGGCGAGCACCTGCTTGGCAGCCTGAGCATTGTGCTGCCGGCCGCTTCGCTCACGGCCGCACTGCGCAAGACCATGCTGACCCGATTGCAAAGTGCCGCGGGCCGCATCGAAGGCCGGCTGCAAGACCAGCGGGCGAAAGCCCGCGCAACCAAAAAAACGGACACCCCATGAACGCACCACTGCCTTTTTCATCGCTCTCGCCAACGCTATCCTCGTCAGCAGGCGACATGCACTTTCCGGTCGTGATTGTGGGCGCAGGGCCCACCGGGCTCATGCTGGCCAACCTGCTGGGCGTGCAGGGTATCCGCAGCCTGGTGATAGAGCGCAACACCAGCACGGTCGGCGAGCCGCGCGCAGTCACGATTGACGACGAGAGCCTGCGCACGGTGCAGGCCACGGGCCTGATCCGCGACGTGCTGCCGCAGGTGGTGCAGGGCTATGGTGTGCACTACTACTCCTGGCGCAACAAGGAGTTCGCACGCATTGAACCGCGGGGCATGGAGCACGGCTTTCCCAAGCGCAACGCCTTCCGGCAGCAGGTGCTGGTGGGCCAGCTGCGCGACGGGCTGCAACGCTTTGACGAGTCGGCGATCTGGTTCGGCCATGAACTTGTGCGCTTTCAGGATGAAGGCGTGGACGGCGAAGCCGTGCACCTTGAACTCCGACATGCAGGGGAGACAAAACACATCAGCTGCGACTGGCTGGTGGCCTGCGACGGCGGGCGCAGCAGCGTGCGCGAGCAGCTGGGCATCCAGCTGACGGGCAGTACCTACGACGAAAAATGGCTGATTGTGGACTTGCTGGACCGCACCTGCGCCTTCCGCCACACCCGCACCTACTGCGACCCGGTGCGGCCCGCCATACGCCTGCCCGGGCCGGCCGGCACGCTGCGCTATGAATTCATGCTGCACGAGGGTGAAGACCCCGAACAGATGCTGGACGAGGCCCGCATACGCAGCTGGATCCATGCGCGAGAGCCGGCAGACGCCACGCTGGCGATCACGCGCAAGGTGGTGTACGCCTTCCATGCGCGCGTGGCCGAGCGCTGGAAATCAGGCCGCGTGTTTCTGGCCGGCGATGCGGCACACCTGACGCCGCCCTTTGCCGGGCAAGGCATGAACAGCGGCGTGCGCGACGCGGCCAACCTGGCCTGGAAGCTGGCGGCTGTCGTGCAAGGCCGGCTGTCCGCCTCGGTGCTGGAAAGCTATGAGCAGGAGCGCAAGCCGCATGCCTGGTCGCTGATCCGCATGGCGGTGCGCATCGGCGCCTTCATGCAACCCAAATCGGCGCTGGCCGCCATGCTGACGCAGGGTGCGCTCAGGCTGTGCAGCCTGTACCGGCCGGTGCGCGACTATGTGATGCAGCTCAAGTTCAAACCCCGGCCGCGTTTTGCCGAGGGCTTTTTTGCGGATGGCGAGGCCGCCCCGGCCTTGGTGCCGGCCGGACAGCTGCTGCCCCAGCCGATGGTGGAGCTGCCGGACGGCACGCGCGCCGCGCTGGACGATGTACTGGGCTCCGGCTTCGCATTGCTGACGCTGGCCGGCGCCGACGCGGGCGCCGCGCTGCAAAGCATGGCGTCCTCGGGCCTGGCCTGCAGGCATGTGCAGGTGATCCTGCAGGCAGACGATTTCATCACGATCGCCGCACCGGGCGCCACACCCGATGCCGTGCTGCGCGATGGCGACGGCACGCTGGAAAAAATCATCCGCAGCGCCGGCGCCGATGCCGTGCTGCTCAGGCCCGACCGCTACGTGCTGGCGTACTTCAACCGCCAGGATGCGCGCGCCGCCACCCGGGTGCAGGCGCTGCTCCAAGAGTTTGCACCGCACCACGCCCACCCCATACCCCACCCCATGCCCAACGCGGCATAGACCGCGCCCCTCACCCACCCCTGGAGACCCACCATGACATCCCTTGCCCCCGCGGCCTTGTTCAAGCCCGCCCAGACTTTTGCTTTCACCCTTGCGGCCCTGCTGGTCCCGCCCGTCCTGCTGGCCGCGGCACCCGCCGCCCATGCGCAGGACTTCCCCACCAAGCCGGTCCGGGTCGTCACGCCCTTCCCGGCGGGCAGCGGGCCCGAGGTGGCGCTGCGCCTGGTGGCCGAGAAACTTTCCAGGCTGTGGGGAAAACCGGTGATCGTGGACAACCGCCCCGGCGCCAGCGGCTTTCTGGCCATTGAAGCAATCAAGCGCGCCAGCCCCGACGGCCATGAGCTGCTGCAGATGGACAACGCCCAGATGGCGGCGCAACCCTTTCTTTTCAAAAAACTGCCCTACGAGCTGCTGCGCGACTTTGAACCGGTCACGCCCATCTTGCGCAACTACTTCTTCGTCACGGTGCCGGCGGGCAGCCGCTACAAGACCATGGGCGACCTGATTGCGAGCGCCAAGGCCGGGCCGGGCCAGGTCAACTATGGCTCGTGGTTTGTCGGCAGCCCCGGCCACATTGGCGCGGCCATGCTGGAAGCCTCCACGTCCACGAAGATGACGCATGTGCCCTACAAGGAGATGTCGCAGCTCTATGTGGCTGTGGGCAACCAGGAAGTCGACTGGGCCTTTGGCAGCGCCGCCAGTGCCGGCGCCATGCAGCGCGCGGGCCGGACACGCTACCTGGCGGTCGCCGCACCTAAACGGGTGGCGGGCTTTCCCGATGTGCCCACGGTTGCCGAGTCCGGCGGCCCCGCCGGCTTTGAACTGAGCGCCTGGACGGCCCTGCTGGCACCCAAGGGCACACCCCGTGCCGTGGTGGAAAAAATCCAGAAAGACGTGGCGGCGGTGCTGTCCGAACAGGACGTGAAAGACAAGTACAGCGCCATGTACTACGAGCCCTACTTCCTCAACACCGAACAGTTTTTGCAGCAGCTGCGCACCGATTCGCAGCGCTACGGGGACACCATCCGGCGCCTCAATATTTCGCTGGACTGAACGCGGGCCGCGACCGAATTTTTTACCTCACAGAAAGCACACCATGAAAATCATCAGCTACCTTCACCAGGGCCAACCCGGCTGGGGCATGACCAGCGGCGCCGGCATTGTCCCCCTGCACAGCAGCCAGTACCCCACCCTGCTCAGCGCCCTGCAGGCCGGAAAACTTGACGAACTGGCAGCCGCCGCGGAGGACGCGCCCGCAGTGGCCCTCGGCGACATCCAGTTCCTCCCGGTGATCCCCGAACCGGGCAAGATTTTCTGCGTGGGCCACAACTACGAAGAGCACCGCATCGAGACCGAGCGGGACCCGACCCAGCACCCGCTGCTCTTCATCCGCGTGGCTGAATCGCAAACGGGGCACCTCCAGCCCATCGTGCTGCCCACCGAGTCGACCCACCTCGATTACGAGGGCGAGATTGCCGTCGTGATCGGCAAGGCCGGGCGGCGCATCCGCCCGGCGGATGCCTGGTCGCATGTGGCCGGCTACAGCGCCTACAACGACGGCTCCATCCGCGACTGGCAAAAGCACACCATCCAGTTCACCGCCGGCAAGAACTTCACCGCCACCGGCGCCTTTGGCCCGTGGATGGTGACGCGCGGCGAGATTGCCGACGGCGAGGAACTGACGCTGGAGACGCGCCTGAACGGCGAGGTCATGCAGCGCACCACCACCGCATCGATGATTTTCAGCATCCCGGTGCTGATCGAATACATCTCGACCTTCACCTCGCTGCAGCCGGGCGACGTGATCGTGACCGGCACGCCCGGCGGCGTGGGCGCCAAGCGCAACCCGCCGGTGTGGATGAAACCGGGCGACCACGTCGAGGTCGAAGTGGGCAAGGTCGGCATCTTGTCCAACGCCATTGCGGCCGAGCCGGCGCAGGGCTGAAGCCATGACCACCGCGAATGAAGACAGCCCCGCAGCTGCGGACGCGCGGGCAGCTGAAGAAGCCCGGCGGCAGGCCATGCTGGACGGCAAGCTCGCGGTGATGGCCGACCTGCTGTCGGACGAGCTGGCCTACACACACTCCACAGGCATGCAGGACAGCAAGCAAAGTTACCTGCAACAGCTTTCCAGCGGCGCCCTGCGCTACGAAGCCCTGGAATTTGTAGCGCCTGTCATCCGGGTGCTGGGCCCTGTGGCGCTGGTGAGCGCCGTGATGAAGGCCACGGTGCAACGCGGCGGCAACCGGCGCGACGTGGCCAGCAGCTACCTGGCCGTGTGGGAGAGCACGCCCGCCGGCTGGAAGCTGCAGGCGGTACAGGCCACCCCATTAGCGGCGGCAGCATGAACAACAGCGCGATGGCAGCATCCGACACCGCGCTGGTGGCGCAGCTGGTGCTGGCCAACCACATCCTGGCGGCCCGCGGCGTGGTGGATGGCTTTGGCCATGTCAGCGCACGGCACCCGACCGATGCGGGCGTCTTTTTACTCTCGCGCAGCCGGGCGCCGGCGCTGGTGACTGCGGCCGACATAGGCTGCTATGACCTCGAAGGCAACCCGCTGGGCGAAATGTGCGGTGCACCCTATCTGGAGCGCTTCATCCACAGCGAAATCTACCGCGCGCGCGCCGATGTGATGGCGGTGGTGCACAGCCATTCGCCCAGCGTCATTCCGTTTGGCGTGACCGGCCAGCGCCTGCGCCCGGTCTTCCACATGAGCGGCTTTCTGGGCAGCGGGTCCGCGCATTTCGACAGCCGCGACAGCGTGGGCGACAGTGACCTGCTGATACGCAGCCCGGCCCTCGGACAGGCGCTGGCAACGGCCCTGGGCGATTGCGCCTGCGTGCTGATGCGCGGCCACGGCAGCACGGTGGCCGGCAAATCGCTGGAGCAAGCGGTCTACATGGCCGTGTATGCCGAAGCCAACGCCCGGCTGCAGACCGCAGCCATGGGACTGGGGCCGGTGACCTACCTGAGCGAGCGCGAGGCAGCGCTGGCCGCAGCGGCCAACGACAGCCAGACCGGCCGCGCCTGGGCCCTGTGGCAGCACGAGCTGGCCGGCGCCGCCGAAACATAGCCGCCGCATACCACCACTCACCACTTCCCACTAGCTACTCCCCACTACTACAACCTGGAGACCAGAACATGACACCGGCATTGAATTTGAACTTGAACTTGACATTGAAATCGCCTTGGGGCCTGTGCGGCATCCTCGGCCTGGCGCTGGCCAGTCTGAGCCTGGCACCCGCTGCCCAGGCAGATACCTACCCCAGCAAATCCGTTCGCATCATCGTTCCCTATGGAACCGGCGGCGGTGCCGATACGCTGGCGCGCCAGCTGGGCGCCAGCCTGCAGCAGCTGTGGGGCCAGGGCGTCGCGGTGGACAACCGCGCGGGTGCGTCGGGCAACATCGGCTCGGAAGCCGTGGTTCGCTCGCCGGCCGACGGCTACACGCTGCTGCTGCAAAACAGCACCATGGTGGTCAACATGGGGCTGGGCGTGAAACTCAACTACGACCCCGAGAAAGACCTGACGCCCATCATGCTGCTGGGCATCACGCCGATTGCGCTGGCGGCCCACCCCAGCCTCAACGTGAAAAGCCTCAAGCAGCTCCAGGACTATGCCCGGGCCAACCCCGGCAAGCTGAGCTACGGCTCCTGCGGCGTGGGCACACCGATGCACTTCGTCATGGAACTGGTCAAGCAAAAGACCAACCTGGACGCCGTGCACGCGGGCTACAAGGGCTGCGCGCCAGCCGTCACGGACGTGGTGGGCGGCCAGATTCCGCTGGCCATCCTCAGCGCCAACCTGGTCGCGCCCTACGCCAAGGCAGGCAAGCTGAATGTGGTGGGTGTGGCCAGCCAAAAGCGCTACGCACTGCTGCCGGACGTGGCCACGCTGGAAGAGCAGGGCCTGAAGCCACTCGATTTTTCCACCTGGTTCGCGTTGATGGGACCGGCCAGCATGCCGGCGGCAGTGGTGACACGCATCATTGCCGACGTGCAAAAAGTGCTGGCAGACCCTGCCGTGCAGTCGCGCCTTTCCAACGCCGGCGTGGAGCCTTATGCGGGCAGCGGTGCGGACCTGTCGCGGCTGATCCGCTCGGACAAGCTGCGCTATGAGCAACTGGCCAAGGCGGCCAATATCAAGCCGGAATGAAGCGTTCCTGGTTCTTGTTTTGCCGTCCTGTCGCGCACGCGCTGCCCTGCCGCCCCGGCCTACCCCAGGTTGATGGGGTGGGCAGGGCAACGAAAGTGGAGAAGACCAAGGGATTGCGCGACTGATTTCCCACCGATTGCGGTTTGATTGCCTCTTGATCGCCGCCTGATTGCAGTCAAAGCGGGTTGCGGTAGGAGGCCCATGTCATCACCAGCCGGCGGTCGGTCAATCCAGGGCCCTCAGGGCCTGAGACCGTGCGCAACATCCCGTGGCTTTGTGTCACCCGCGCCACGGCAGGAGACGCGGCAGCCCGGCGTATCGAACGGTCTGGCGCCCCATCGGATGCAGCACTAGTGGACTGTAACGGAAGAAAGAGAGTGGACATTTCCCTCTGTAGAGCACTTTCGATTCAATCGTTACAGTCCACTAGAAGGCGATATGCACGTTCTTGTTCTGTGTGAAGCTGAGGAGTTCCTCGAAACTTTCCTCCCGGCCAATACCCGATTGTTTGTAGCCCCCAAACGAGGCCCCCAGAAAATGCGTGCTGGCCTTGTTGACCCAGATGTAGCCTGCCTCGATGCGGCTGGCTGCCTTGTGGGCATTGCGCAGGTTGGTGGTCCAGATCGAGCCGGTCAGCCCGTACTCGACCGCGTTCACGTCCTCGAACATCTGTTCCTCGTCGTCCCACTGGATGACCGACAGGACAGGGCCGAAGATCTCTTCGCGGGCAATCCGCATGGCGGGTGTTACGCCGGTGAACACCGTGGGCTCCACAAAACACCCATTGCGCAACTCAGCCGCTTGCGGCCTCTTGCCACCGTAAGCAAGGGTTGCCCCCTCCCGCTTTCCGATCTCGATATAGCCCAGCACCTTGTCGAGCTGCGCGCGCGAGACGATGCAGCCCATGGTGGTCTCCATCTCGGTCGGGATGCCAGGTTGGTAGTGCTGCATTCTCTGGAGCAGGATGTCCATCACACGGCCATAGACGGACTGGTGCACAAACAGCCGCGAGGTCGACCCGCAGGATTGCCCGCACCAGGTGAAGTTCATGCCGTCCACGGCAGCGCGTGCTGCCTTCTCGATGTCGGCATCGGGGTAGATGATGCAGGCGTTCTTGCCGCCCAGCTCAAGCGTCACATGCTTGAGTTGCTCAGCCCCGGCCTTGGCGATCGCGCGGCCCGTCGGCACACTGCCGATCAGCGACAGCCGGGGCACCAGCGGGTGGGCCACCAAGGCCTGCGCGCCCGGCGTGCCGCAGGTCAGGACGTTGAGGACGCCGGGCGGGAGAATGCCATCGACCAGTTCCATGAATCGATAGGCCGACAGCGGGGCCTGGTAGGGAGGCTTCATGATGACGGTGTTGCCGGTGGCCAGCGCCGGCCCGGCCTTGCCCGCGGTGAACATGAGCGGATGGTTGTAGGCCACGATGCGTCCGCAGACACCAAAAGGTTCACGCACTGAAAAATTGATGACATCCTCGCCCATGGGAATGGTGTCGCCCTTGACCTCTCCCGCCAGTGCCGCCGACAGGTCCAGCATGCGCGCGGCAGCTGCCGCATCGCCCATCATTTCGCGCACCGGATTTCCGCAGTTGGCCGCATCAATCAGCGCCAGCTCTTCGGCGTTTGACCTGAGGATGTTGGCCATCTCGCGAAGTGCAGCGGCGCGGACAGCCGGCGTGGTCCTGCGCCAGCCGGCAAACGCCTTGTGCGCCGCGGCTACGGCGGCATCCACATCCTCCTGGTTAGCCTCGGCGCAGGAGCCCAGGCTTTCACCGGTGGCCGGATTGCTCGTCTCCAGGTAGCCGCCGCGGGGTGGGTGCCACGCCCCGTCGTAGTAGAGATCGCGGTGTGCGGGCAGAACGTTTTGTATTTTTTGATCCATATCGGCTTTCAGGACGTGTTGAATGGGGTTGATTTGGGGGTTGATTGGGGGTTGATTGGGGGTTGAATAAATGTTGAATGTGTTGGCGGTGCGGCCGCTCAGTCCACCTGGGCGCCGGACAGCTTGACCAGCCGGCCAAACTTTTCGTACTCGCTGCGGATGACAGCGCCAAATTCCGCCGACGAACCCACCCGCAAACCCACGCCCACGGCGGAAAAGCGTGCGGCCAGCTCGCTGGACGTGGCGGCCGCTGCGGCGGCATCGTGCATTTTTTTGATGACCTCCGGCGGTGTGCCGGCGGGCGCAAGAAGCCCAGCCGTGGCATACATCTGATAGCCGGGCAAGCCCGACTCGGAAAGCGTGGGCACATTGGGAAACGCCGGCAGGCGCTGCGCCGTGCCGATGGCCAGGATTCGGACCTTTCCGGCGCTGACGCCCTGCGCTGCTGCGGTGTAGCCCATGAACGCCATGTCCACCTCGCCGGACATCAGGGCCATGCCCACCTGGGCCGCGCCCTTGTAGGGACATGCGTGATGTCGACCCCGCCCATGAACTTGAACAGCTCGGCACTGATGTGGTGGATGGAGCCGTTACCCGCCGAGCCGTAGCTCAGCTTGCCGGGCATTTTTTTGGCATGCGCCATCAGCTGCTGCAGGTTGGCCGCCGGCAGCGAGCCGTTCACCACCAGAAACATGGGCAGGATGCCCACCTCGACGACGGGGACCAGATCCTTCAGCGGGTGATAGGGAAGCTTGCTGAACAAATGCGGATTGATGGCCCACGCGGAACTGTCAGCAAACAGCAGGGTGTATCCGTCCGCCGAAGCCTTGGCGACGGCGTCGGATGCCAGCGTCCCGGATGCCCCGGGGCGGTTGTCGACGACGACGGGCATTCCGAGGTTCTCCGTCATTTTTTGGGCCATCAGCCTGCCCACCACATCGGGAGTCGACCCGGCTGCGGACCCCACGACGAACTTCACCGCCCGGGAGGGGTAGCCTTGCGCCATGGCGGCCTGGCAAGCTGCCAGGAGGGCCGTCATGGCGATCATTTTCATGAGATTCCGGAAAATCATGGGTTTGTCTCCTGCAGTAGTTTTGTTCAACAGCTTTGCGATGCCCGGACAGGCGCGATCCAATGTCGCCGCCGGTCGATGACGCGTCAAACCAGCGTCTCAAGCGGCGAGACTGCAGGGTAAATTTCAAGGTTTTCCGGTTGCGCCGGGGGTGTCAGCGCGATGCCCGACAAGACAATTGGGCAATTGCCGGAGCGACCACCTTATGCGGGCGGCGGTGCTGACGTGGGACAGCTGGCGTCCGGACAGACTGCGCGATGAAGCAGTTGCTCAGGTCTTCAGCTGGCCAGCGCGGCCAGTACGATCAGTATTGGGCGCGGATAAGGGGGGTCTACCGCTGGCTCAGGGCTGTGGCACCCAGGATGTGCTGCACAGGCTGGGTCTCGGGCAGCACATACACCACGCCGTAGCTTTTGCCCAGCACGGGGGCCACCACCGTGTCGTAGAAATCCACAGGCACCACGACACAGCCGATGGAAATGCGGTTGTCGTCGGGCGTGGCTGACACCAGCCGCTCCGCACGGCGTTCTTTCGGGTCGGCCGGGCGCAGCCGGTGGATGGCCAGCTTGGCGGCATAGTCGATCCAGACAATTGCTTCACCCTGGAGGTTGTGCCCCGGCTCCGAGACAAACCGGCCGGCGGGGGTGGTGCGTTCGTCCATCCGCAGGCTGGCCACGCTGCGCTGCTCAATGCCGGGGACCGAGTGGTCGCCTGGCGTGAGGCCCAACAGCGCAGCGGAAGCGCCGCGCAGGCGGCCGTTGGCCGCAAACACAAAGACGCGGGCGCCCTTCTTATCGACGATGACAAAGGGCAGCCCCTGGTTGTCGCCCTGCCCGACAATCCATTGCAGCGCGTATTGCGCATCGTCCGAAGCGGACTCCAGCGCCAGGTCAAAGCCGCGGTTGTCCATCGGCTCCAAAGCCGCCGCCGGCGCGGCAGCTGACAGCAAGGGCGCCAGCGCCGCGCCCACGAGCAGTGCCATCTGGACGATGGGAGCGTGCAGCAGCTTGCCTGTCAACAACATCGGAGATCCTGCGGGTTGCGCCAATAACGTGCGCAAGCGCACAGATCAAAAAAAGCCGGACCCACCCCTCGGTGATTGGTCCGGCTACGGATGCCGCTGATGTTAGCGATGCAAGCAAATGTTTACAACGAATGCCCCATCAAAACACTCTCCAATTCGCTATCACTTCTGTAGCATGAGATGACCATTCCTTGTGGACACACTCCTGTTTTTTGCACCACCGGAGGGCCGTGTAACAAACGCCGGGCTGTGGCTTATTTTCTGCATGGCGCCATTTTTTTCCGGCAGGCGAAATCTGTCCCGGGCAACCGGAAGGACCTGTTACAAATCAGGCCGCCGGAAGAAGTGGAGCAGGACGGCGAAGGCCTTTTCATTCGTTAAGGATCCGTGAAGCTCCCTCCCCTTCCGGGGGAGGGCTGGGTGGGGCAAGCGACGACCGGGTCAGCACGGCGGGGGCGACGCCCACGCCGCGAGCCCCCATCCCGGCCTTCCCCAGCGGGGGAAGGAGATGATCGGCGCTGCACGCGATGTGCAAGCTGAACCGTATTGTGACTAGCCTGCAGGCCTCAGGCCGTGCCTGGCGGCCACATCGTAGGCCGAGGTGAAGACTTCGCCGACGGACTTGACCTCCGGCAGCACATACACCACGCCATAGCGGGCGTTGAAGGCCGGCTTGAGCACGTTCTCAAAAAACTCGACCGGCATGTTGATGCAGCCATAGGAAATGCGGTTGTCTTCGGTGGTGGGCGAGGCCAGGCGTTCCAGCCGGCGCTCCTTGGGCTCCAGGGCACGTACCCGGTGCATGGACACCGCCGCCTCGTAGTCGACCCACACCACGTCTTCGCCGAGGGTGTTACGGCCAGGTTCTGCCATGAAGCGGCCAGCTGGCGTGGTGCGCTCCTGCGGCTCCACTTCCGCAATGGGCCGCCCGCCAATGCCGGTGACGGAATCGTCGCCTTTCGCGGCGCCGATCAGCACCGGGGTCGCACCGCGCAACTTGCCGGCAGGGTCAAACACGAACACCCGGGTATTTTTCTTGTCCAGGATCACGAAAAAAAGCCGCTGGTTGTCGCCCGAGTCGACCACCCAGTTGGCGACATGCTGCGCATCGGCGGATGCGCTTTCGCCGGCGAAGTCCGCATAGCGCGGCCCCGGCTGGCTGTAAGGGGTACCGTAAGGGGTACCCATACGCAGCGGTGGCAATGTAAGCGCCAGAATCGCAGCGCCCAGCAAAACGCCCTGCTTGATGCCATCCAGCAGATCCGAGCGCCCGCTGCTGCGTTCACCCGGTTCACCCGGCTCTGGTAGAGGCAGGGCCGTCTCACCACCAGCGGCCTGGGAGCCGGGCACTTGAATGGATCGCACGAATTGCATGAACTCTCTGCCGAGGGCCATGTGGACAAACCTTTAGCGACCTTGGCGCGTATGAACGCACCTCGGGCCGGCAGCGCGAAACGCGTTCTGCCGGCCCGGGAAGAACTCACACCCGCGTACGGGTTCGGTCGGGCTCAGTTGCGGTCAGCCTGGGCCGGACGCTCGGTTACGGCTGTCGACGGGCTTTCCGTAGTCATGCCCGGGCTGGTACTTGGGCTGGGCTGGTTTTGCATGGTCTGGCTGGAGGTGTCGGCCGGTGTAGCCGGTTGCGTGCCAGGATCCGGTGTCTGGGCATAAGCCAGCCCGATGGCACCAACCACAGCAGCGGCGGCTACGGTAGAAGCCAGGGTTTTGGATGCTTTCATTTCTACTCCTTAATCGTGCCCATTACAGGCACTGGGGTTAGTCGAAGGCTGGCCGTATTGCCAGCTGCTGTCAATTTACGCGGAGCCGCGGCTGGCGCAGCGTCGGTTCGATGCGAAGGACCATGTAGGACAAGCGAGGTCACAAAATGCTACCCATGTGCCGACTCGCAAGCACCAGGACCTGCTCAAGGCGTCGCATCAATCCAGCAGCTGGCTATTCGTTAGGGTTGTTGCCTTTGACGCCGTGCTCTTCCTTGATGGCGAGCTGAACCTGCTCCAGTTGGTCCACGATCTGGTCGATGCGCAGAAAATCTTTCACAGGCTGCATCATCAGGGCCTGCAGATCGGCCCGCAAGCGGGCGTAGTCAGCCTCCAGGTCGGGTTTCATGCGGGCCTTCGTATGTGCGAGGTGAAGCCGCCATTGGTCACGGGCGGGGACATCAAGGGGTCGGCACGTTCAACAGGCCTCGGAGGCGATGCAGAGGCTATGCGGATGAAGTTCACCACAGCGTCAGGCGCCGCGCGCGGACCATACTGGAGGTCGGGGCCAACCAGGCGCTGCAGCTCGCCATAGCCGGTAGCCAGTGCCGCGTCGTAGGCCGAAAACGTCCTGTTGGCGCTCCCTATGGATTTGAATACCGGAGGGTTGCCGTGGCCTTCCAGAATACGCCAGCGAAAATCCCCGGGGGCCGTTTCTTCGACGGTTAGGGCCAGCGAGCGCAACGGCGCGTTGAACTGCGCGCTGACCAGTTTGGACTGATTCATGGCTTGTTCCAGATCCAGACGAATCCACAGCGATCCGCCTGAAAAATTATTTGAAAATTTTCCTCAAGACTCACCAATATTCACCGATGTTCACCAATGGAACCAGCAGGTATATGAAGATTGAAGATAAAACCGGTTCAACATCAGTCTAGGCAAATGCAAGCCGGCGCGGGCAGTGCTTCATACCCAGCCGATGTAGGACGGCACCGATGACAGGGGACAGCGCTCGTGTCACGTGAAAAGCCGCGTCACGTGAAATGGTTATATTGGGACCCGGAGTTACCCCATGCTGTCAACGTCATCTGCGGTGATGCCTTTGCCGGCTCCCCCCGCGGCCGCGAACAAATACCCTCACTCCCATGAAAAGCCTCTACAAATATTTCTTTCGCGGCCTCATCACCGTTTTGCCGGTGGCCCTGACGCTGTACCTGCTCTATATCTTTCTGGCCTGGACAGAAACTGCGGCCCTCTGGATATTGCGTCCAGTGATAGGCGGCTTTTACGTGCCCGGCCTGGGCCTGGTGTTCGGCATTTTGATCATTCTGGTGATTGGCTTCCTGGTGTCCAAGCCCCGTGTGCGAAAGCTGCTGTCATTTGCCGAACTGCCGTTTACCAACCTGCCGGTGGTGAAGAGCATTTACTCGTCGCTGAAAAGTTTTGCAGACTACTTTTCACCGGCCGGCAAGCAGGCGGAACAAAGCGTGGTGATCCTGCGCATGCCTGGTCACCCCCTGGAAATTGTGGGGCTGATCACGCGTCGCAGTTTTGCCGATTTGCCCGCAGGCTTTTTGCCGGGTGAACGCGTCGCGGTGTATTTGCCCATGGGCTACATGATTGGCGGCTACACCGTGTTCGTGCCGACCGAGTGGGTGCAGCCCATTGACATGTCGGTGGAAGAAGCCATGCGGTCCTCGCTGATTGCCTGGATGGCACGGCCGACGCCCACCGCGCATCCCGGCGGCGCAGGCCCCGCGACCTGAGCCGGGACACCTTTATCGCCTTTTACAGGTCCGCGCCCGGAGCGGGCGGAGCCCCGTGAACAGCAACCCGCAGCTCTTGTGTGGCCCGGGTTTCCGGTGCCCCGAACCCGCCTTGCAATTTTTTCTCACAAGGCTATATTGAACACCCCGTCATAAACACCGCATCTGGCGATGCGCTCCGGCCATGACAACGACAATAACAGGCAGCAGCAAACCTCCACTGTACCGCTCCCTTTATTTTCAGGTGGTGTGCGCCGTGATCGCTGGTGTGGCACTCGGGCATTTTTATCCTGCCCTCGGCGCCGAAATGAAACCCCTGGGCGATGGTTTCATCAAGCTGATCAAGATGATGATTGCCCCCATCATTTTCTGCACCGTGGTAGTCGGCATCGCGGGCATGGAAGACATGAAGAAAGTGGGCAAGACCGGTGGCCTGGCACTGCTGTACTTCGAAGTCGTCAGCACCTTTGCATTGATCATCGGGCTGGTTCTGGTGAATGTGCTCCAGCCCGGCGCAGGCATGAACGTCGATGCGTCGACGCTGGACACAAAATCCATCGCCGCCTACACCGGACCGGGCAAGATGGTGGGCACGACCGACTTCCTGCTCAACGTCATACCAGCGACGCTGATCGATGCATTTGCCAAGGGCGAGATTTTGCAGGTGCTGCTGATTGCCGTGATGTTTGGCTTTGCCTTGCACCGCTTCGGCGGGCGCGGCACGCTGGTCTTCGACTTCATCGAAAAAACCTCGCACGTGCTCTTTACCATCGTCGGCTTCATCATGAAGCTGGCGCCCATAGGCGCCTTTGGCGCGATGGCTTTCACCATCGGCAAATACGGCGTCGGCACGCTGTTTTCGCTTGGTAAACTGATGGGTGCGTTCTACCTGACCTGCCTGATCTTTATCTTTGTGGTGCTCGGCCTGATTGCGCGCCTGCACGGCTTCAGCATCTGGAAATTCATCAAGTACATCAAGGAAGAGCTGCTGATCGTGCTAGGCACCTCGTCGTCGGAGTCGGTGCTGCCGCGCATAATGGAGAAAATGGAAAACCTGGGCGCAAAAAAAACCACCGTGGGCCTGGTGATTCCAACGGGTTATTCGTTCAACCTGGACGGCACATCCATCTACCTGACCATGGCGGCCGTGTTTATCGCGCAGGCCACCAACACGCCCATGACGCTTACCCAGGAGTTGACGCTGCTGGCCGTATTGCTGCTGACGTCGAAGGGAGCGGCCGGCATTACCGGCAGTGGTTTCATCGTGCTGGCCGCCACCCTGTCTGCCGTGGGCACGGTTCCCGTGGCCGGTCTGGCGCTGATCCTGGGGATAGACCGGTTCATGTCGGAGGCGCGGGCGCTGACCAACCTGATCGGCAATGGCGTGGCCACGCTGGTGGTGGCCAAGTGGACGGGGGATCTGGACACCAGCCGGCTGAAGGCCGGACTGGACAATGAGACCTGGATCGAGGCCCAGGAGCCTGAAGTCCTGCTGGACCAGAAAACGGAGCACATGGCGGGTTCGCGCGAAGCCGAAGCCATCTGACCGGCCGCGCTGCGGAAACGGTCATCCCTGAACGCGGGCCTTTCCCTGCTTTTCCTGTTTTGCGGGGTCTGCCTTTGTGCGGGCTTGGCTTAGCGCGCAGGCCGCTGGGCAGGGCCCGGTCCGCGGCCGGCAATGTGGCGGAAGGTAATGCGGCCCTTGCTCAGGTCGTAGGGCGACAACTCCAGCGACACCTGATCGCCGGCCAGGATGCGGATATGGTTTTTGCGCATCTTGCCGGAGGTATAGGCCACCAGTTTGTGGCCATTGTCGAGCGTCACGCGGAAACGCGAATCTGGCAGCACTTCGTCCACCAATCCATGCATTTCAATCAGTTCTTCTTTGGCCATGATGTAACTCCTTGAGAATTTGAAAAAACCTGTTTGACTATCTGTCTGTCTTTTGGCTTGCTTGTTTAACGTTTATCTGGCTGTCCTGGCTGACCCCGACAGGGGGCGGCCGCCAGTCAACAGCAAGCCGGCGATGAGCGCTCATGAATCCAGCGCAGGGCGTGCTCGGTGGCGTAATGCAGCGCGGCTGCCGCGCTGTCGAAAAGGCCGCTGAAACGCAGAACGCGGTCATGCGACGCGCTGCCGCGCCCGGAGCGGATGGAAACCGAGGCGGCGTAACGTCCTTCGCCCTGCTCTTTGGCGAGCGGCGAGACTAGGTATTTGCCCACCGCGATTTTGTTGTGATCAATGTTCATAAATGTCCTGGGCCGGGTTGCCAAGTCGTGGGTCCCGGCTTGTAAGTCGAAAAAATAAAGAGTAAACGGCTTGCGAACAAGCCGGCGGGTRTTCGGTTTCTGCCCGCCAGGCCCCTTGGAAAGGGCTGGGCTGGTTGAGCCTTTGAGGGGCACTGTTGGGGAGTGCTCGCCAGGAAATGGAACAGTGCTGTGAAGGGTTCAGGGCTCTAGGGGCGCTGAACGCACTGTGAATTCGGGCTCTTGAAAGCGCCGTATTTGAGAAGGAAGCCTGTGGCAAAAGGCTTCGATGTAAAAATCTGGTGCTATACCGAAGCCGCTATTGTAACAGTCTGGCACGCATCGCGCATCCCGAGCCCTTACCCTGCGTCACGCCCCTGCTTCATTCACGCCTCAAACTGCGGATGAAGCTGCCGGATGCGGTTCAGCGCCATGCCGGCGGCGGCTGTGCGGGTTTCCACGCCGAGCTTGGCGTAAACATGCTCCAGATGCTTTTTGACAGTGGCCGGGCTGGCACCCAGAATGCCGGCGATGTCGCGGTTGATCTTGCCCTTGATCACCCAGTAGAGCACCTCGGCCTCGCGGGCCGTGAGCTTGAAGCTCAGGCTCATGGCCTCGACCACCGCATCGTCGGAGATTTCGCGCATCACGATCAGCCAGTCGCCCGTGCCGTCACCGTCTGCCCCCGCATCGCCGGTGTGCCGGTGCAGCCGGAATGTCAGCCGGCGCGGCCCCTGTTCCACGGCCAGGCGCGGCGGCTCAAGCTCGCGCCCACCCCCAGCCTCGGCCTCGGCCTGGTGGCGACGCAGCCAGTTCAGCACCGGTTCGGGGGTCTGGGGTGCCGAGGTGCCGTAGTAGCGCATCAACAGATCACGCGCCAGCGGGGTTTGCCAGATCAGCTTGCCGTCGCCCGGCCCGCCCATGCGCACGGTGATGCTGGCATAACCGAACGCGTCCAGCGCATTGCGCGCCTGGCCCGCCTGCCGGGCCTCCTGGCGGGCACGGCGAGCGCCCTGCAGGTGCACGCCCATGCGCGCCATGACCTCCTTGGGCTTGATCGGCTTGGTCACGTAATCAACGCCGCCCGCCTCCAGGGCGGCGACCAGATGCTCGGTTTCCGTCAGCCCGGTCATGAAGATGATGGGAATGTGCGCGGTCTCGGCCATGGCCTTCAGGCGCTTGGCCACCTCGAAGCCGTCCATGCCAGGCATCATGGCGTCGAGCAGCACAATGTCCGGCACGGCCTGCCGGGCCCGGTTCAGGGCGGCTTCGCCGCTGGTGGCGACCAGCACGGTGTAACCCGACTCATCGAGTGCGTCGTGCAGCACCGAGAGGTTGTCGGGCACATCGTCCACGATCAGCACCACATCGCTGTTGGCACGGTCCAGGGTGTGGTCCAGCTTGCGGTCCATAGCGCGGGTGGAATCAAGCACGCTGCTCATGGGCGGCCTCCTGGTTGGTGAGCTGCCGGCCCATAGCTTCGAACTGGAACTGCCGCGCCAGCGCCCGCATGTCCTCGACGAAAGCGGCGGTAGCGGGTTGCTGCGTTTCAATTTCCGCCAGCTTGTTCATGATGCCGCGGTAAAACCCGAGCGTGACCACTTCGAGCAAGGCAGCCAGCTGCGGCGCATCGGGCAGGACGCGCGGCGGCTGCGCCGTCGGCGCCGGCAGCTGGCCCGCATCCGCCTGCGCCTCATAACACCAGCGCAAGCCGAGCCGCCGCTCCAGCCAGTCGATCAGCTCGGTATGGCGCACCGGTTTCAGGATGAAATCCTCCGAGGGTATGCCGACATCGTTGTCCAGCCCCTTGTCGAACGCATTGGCCGACACGATCGCCAGGTGGGTGCCGGTGTGCCCGGCACTGCGCACGCGGCGCAGGGTTTCCCAGCCATCGATGCCCGGCATGGCGAGGTCCATGAAAATGACATCCGGCTGGTAACCGGCGGCCAGCAGATCCAGGCAATCATGGCCGCTGGCCGCGGTGCGCAGGTCAAAGCCCATGGGCTCGAGCAGCTGCACCAGCAATTCGCGATCGGGCTCCTCGTTGTCCACCACCAGCAGCTTGCGGCGCACGCCCTCGTAGCCGCGTGGCTGGCGCCTGGCCGGTGCGGCGAACGTGCTTTTGCCGGCACCGGCAGCCACATGCACTTCGGGCAGAAACAGCCGGACGCGGAACACCGACCCTTCACCCGGCGTGCTGAGCACCGTCATCTCGCCGCCCATCAGGTCGGTCAGCATTTTGGCGATGGTCAGGCCCAGGCCGGCGCCGGGCGTGCCTTCCGCACTGTGGCCGGCCGTGGCGCCGCGCGCGAAGGGCTCAAAAATCTGCGCCAGTTCCGCTTCGCTCATGCCCGGGCCGGTGTCTTCAATGTCGATATAGGCCATCTCGCGCGCATGGCGCAACCGGAAGATCACCTGTCCGTGAGCGGTGAACTTGATGGCATTGCCCAGCAGGTTGATGAGGATCTGGCGGACCCGCTTTTCATCGGCACGCACCAACTCGGGCAAGTTGCCGGTGGTCTCAAACCGGAAGCCCAGGCCCTTGGCGGCAGCCTGAAGCTCGAACATGCCCGCCATTTCATGCACGCAATCGGCAAACTGCATGGGCTTGACCGTGAGCGTGAGCTTGCCCGCCTCGATGCGGGCGATGTCCAGCGTGCCTTCAATCAGCGACAGCAGATGCTCGCCGCCGCGCCGGATCACATTGACCGCCTGCTTGCGGTGCGGCGGTATCGCAGCATCTTCGCCCATCAGCTGGGCATAACCCAGAATGCTGTTGAGCGGCGTGCGCAGCTCATGGCTGATGGCGCTGATGTAGCGGCTCTTGGCCTGGTTGGCCTGGTCGGCCGCGTGCCTGGCGTGCTCGGCATGCAGCTTGGCCTGTTGCAGGGCTTCATCGGTCTGGCGGTGCAACTCGATCTCGCGCATCAGCAAATGCGTCTGCCGGTTGGACTCTTCCTGTGCGACCTGCCGGCTCTTGTGCGCCAGCACCAGCCACCAGGCGACCAGCCCGGCGATGACCAGCAGCGCCATGTAAGCCTTCAAAAAACCCGACCGCAGGGCCGACCCGGACAGCATGAAGTCGCCGAGTGCCCCCATCTCCTGGTGGTAGAGCAGCCCGAACACGCTGGCCAGCAGCGGCACGATGATCAGCATCAGCAACAGGAAGTGGCCCAGCCCGGTGTCAAGATAAGGCCAGATGCGGTGCGGCAGCAGCCAGCGCAGGGCCGCCGACCACTGCGCCGACAGGCTGGCCTGCGGCTTGCACAAATCGCCGCAGCGCGCGTCCAGGGTGCAACACAGCGAGCAGATGGGGCCCTGGTAGGCCGGGCAATGCGCCATGTCGGGGCCTTCATAAGCGCGTTCGCAGATCACGCATTGCTGCGTGGCGTAGCGCTGGTACGACGCGTCGGCCTCCGACACTCCCGAACTGCGGGCAATGTAGTAGCGGCCCTTGGTCGCCCAGGCAATCAGGGGCGCCGTCACAAAGGCGGTCCCCATGGCGATCACCGCAGAAAAAGCCCGCGCCAGTTCACCATACAGCCCAAGGTAAGCCGCCACGGACAACAGGGAAGCCAGGGCCATCGCGCCCACGCCCACCGGGTTGATGTCGTAGAGGTGCGCACGCTTGAATTCGATGCCCCGCGGCGACAGGCCCAGCGGCTTGTTGATCACCAGGTCGGCCACCACGGCCATCACCCAGGCAATGGCAATGTTGGAATACAGGCCCAGCACGTCGCCCAGCGCCTGGAACACATTCATCTCCATGAGCATGAAGGCAATCAACGTGTTGAACACCACCCACACCACGCGACCGGGGTGGCTGTGCGTCAGGCGCGAAAAGAAGTTGGACCACGCCAGCGAGCCGGCATAGGCGTTGGTGACGTTGATCTTGAGCTGCGAGATCACCACGAACAATGCCGTGGCCGCCACCGCCAGGCCATAGTCGGGAAACACATATTCATACGCCGCCAGGTACATCTGGTTGGGGTCGACCGCCCGGTCTGGCGGCACCATGTTGGTGATGGCCAGGTAGGCCAGCAGGGCGCCGCCCAGCATCTTGATCACCCCCAGAAAAACCCAGCCGGGCCCGCCGACGAGCACCCCGCCCCACCAGCGCCAGCGATTGGCCCGGGTCTGCACCGGCATGAAGCGCAGGTAGTCTGCCTGCTCGCCCATTTGCGTGATCAGCGCAATGCCCACCGTCAATGCAGCACCAAACAAGTGCAAATTGAACTCGCCGCCGCCCCCTAGATCACCACCGTAGTGCAGCACCCCTAAAAAAGCACCAGGATTGCGCAGCAATACGTAAATGAAGGGGACCACCAGCATCACGATCCACAAAGGTTGCGTCCAGACCTGCAGGCGGCTGATCGCCGACACCCCGTGGGTGACCAGTGGAATCACGACCAGCGCACAGATCAGGTAACCCCAGCTTGGCGGAATGCCCAGGGCAAGATCCAGCGCGTAAGCCATGACTGCCGCCTCGAGCGCGAAGAAAATGAAGGTGAATGACGCGTAGATCAGCGAGGTGAGCGTGGAGCCGATATAGCCAAAACCCGCGCCGCGGGTCAGCAAATCCATGTCAACCCCGTAGCGGGCGGCGTAAATGCTGATGGGCAACCCCGCCAGAAAAATGATCAGCCCGGTGGCCACAATCGCCCAGAAGGCATTGGTGAAGCCGTATTTCACCAGCAGGGTGGCCCCCACGGCTTCCAGAATCAGGAAGGAGGCCGCGCCAAACGCCGTGTTGGCAACCCGGAACTCCGACCACTTGCGAAAACGCTGGGGGGTGAAGCGCAGCGCATAGTCCTCCATGGTCTCGCTGGCGACCCAGCTGTTGTAGTCGCGCCGGACCTTGATGATGCGCTGCACCGCCACCTCGGGCCTGGCGCACGCGTCCGGCGATGCCGGGGGCGCATCGGGTCGGGCTGGCAGCGGCGAAGGCATGACCGGGGCGTCCATGGGGGGTGGCGGCGAAGTGGTGACCTGTTTTCAGTGCAGGTTCTGTGCCATGGAGCCGGGGGCCTCCGGGCCGCCCTTGGCCTGCCCACCCTCTTGTGGCACGATGCTTGTGGCACCATTCTTGCACCCCGACCCACCTCAACAAGCAGGCAGCCAGCCCCGAGAGAGAGCCCCATGGAATTGACCCCCCGAGAAAAAGACAAGCTGCTCATTTTTACCGCGGCCCTGCTGGCCGAGAGGCGTCGCGCCCGCGGCCTCAAGCTCAACTACCCGGAGGCCGTCGCGCTGATCAGCGCTGCCGTGATGGAAGGCGCACGCGACGGCAAAACCGTGGCCCAGCTCATGAGCGAAGGCCGCACCATCCTCGGCCGGGCCGATGTGATGGACGGCATCGCCGAGATGATTCCCGACATCCAGGTGGAAGCCACCTTCCCCGACGGCACCAAGCTCGTGACCGTGCACCAGCCCATTGTTTGAGCGGGCCGCGCCACTTTCACCTTCAATCACGCTCCCTTCACCCACCTTCGATTGCTCATCATGAAAACTCCCAACGCTCTCAAAAAAATAGCTGTTTTCCCAATGATCATGTGGGCTGGCGCTGCATTGGCCCATGAGGGGCATGGCATGGACGCCACCATGGGCGCCACCCACTGGCACGCCACCGACACCTGGGGGTTTCTGGCGGTCGCCGCGCTGACAGCGCTGGCCATCTGGATGTCCCGTGGCGGCAAATAAGCAAAACAACCATTGAGGCAGCCATGACACCCGGCGAACTGTTTACCGACGGCCCCGACCACATCCTCAATGTGGGGCGACGCACGCTGACACTGGTCGTGCAAAACACCGCGGACCGTCCCATCCAGGTGGGTTCGCACTACCACTTTGCCGAAACCAATGCCGCGCTGGGCTTTGACCGTGAGGCGGCCCACGGCATGCGGCTGAATATTGCCTCCGGCGCCGCCGTGCGCTTTGAGCCGGGCCAGCAGCGCACGGTGGAACTGGTGGACTATGCGGGCGAGCGGAAGGTGTTTGGCTTCCGGGGGCTGGTGCAGGGTGGCCTGGACGAATTCGGGCAGAGTCAAAAGGGAACGACGTAATGGCAACCATTGGCAGACGCGCCTATGCGGAAATGTTTGGCCCCACCGCGGGTGACCGCCTGCGGCTGGCCGACACCGACCTGGTGGTGGAGGTGGAAGCCGACTACACGCTGCTGCGCGCCGGCAGCTACGGCGAAGAAGTGAAATTCGGCGGCGGCAAGACGATTCGCGACGGCATGGCCCAGTCGCAAAAAACCCGCGCCGAGGGGGCGATGGACACGGTGATGACCAACGCCCTCATCATCGACCACTGGGGCATCGTCAAGGCCGACATCGGCCTCAAAGGCGGCCGCATCGCCGCCATTGGCAAGGCCGGCAACCCCGACACCCAACCCGGCGTGGACATGATCATTGGCCCCGGTACCGAGATCATCAGTTGCGAAGGCATGATCGTCACCGCCGGCGGCATCGACTCGCACATCCACTTCATTTGCCCGCAGCAGATTGAAGAAGCCCTCACCTCGGGCGTGACGACCATGCTGGGCGGCGGCACCGGCCCGGCCACCGGCACCTTTGCCACCACCTGCACGCCCGGCCCCTGGAACATCGAGCGCATGCTGCAGGCGGCAGAGGCCTTCCCGATGAACCTGGGCTTTCTGGGCAAGGGCAATGCCAGCCTGCCCGCTGCGCTGCACGAGCAGATCAACGCCGGCGTGATTGGCCTGAAGCTGCATGAAGACTGGGGCACCACGCCGGCCGCCATCAGCAACTGCCTGGATGTGGCGGAGGAAACGGACACGCAGGTGGCGATTCACAGCGACACGCTCAATGAATCGGGCTTTGTCGAAAACACGATTGCCGCCACCAAAGGCCGCACGCTCTGCGCCTTTCATACCGAAGGCGCCGGCGGCGGCCATGCACCCGATATTTTGCGGGTAGTGGGCGAGCAGAACTTTTTGCCGTCTTCCACCAACCCGACCATGCCCTACACGGTCAATACGCTGGACGAGCATGTCGACATGCTGATGGTGTGCCACCACCTCGACGCGGGCATTGCCGAAGACCTGGCCTTTGCCGAAAGCCGCATCCGCAAGGAAACCATCGCGGCGGAAGACATCCTGCATGACCTCGGCGCGATCAGCATGTTCAGCTCCGACAGCCAGGCCATGGGCCGGGTCGGCGAGGTCATCATCCGCACCTGGCAGACCGCGCACAAGATGAAGCAGCAGCGCGGAAAACTGCCCAGCGACAGCGACCGCCACGACAACTTCCGCGCCAAGCGCTACATCAGCAAATACACCATCAACCCAGCGATTGCCCACGGCATCTCGCACGAAGTCGGCTCGGTTGAACCGGGCAAGTGGGCCGACCTGGTGGTGTGGAAGCCGGCGTTTTTCGGCATCAAGCCATCCGTCATCCTCAAGGGTGGCTTCATCGCCATGGCGGCCATGGGCGACCCGAACGCGTCGATCCCCACACCTCAGCCCGTGCATTACCGCCCCATGTTTGGCGGTTTTGGCGGCGCCATTGCCAAAGGCTCCCTCACCTTTGTGTCGCAGGCCGGGATGAATGCCGGTATCAAGGACCGGTTCGGCCTCGCCAAGACGCTCAGCGCCGTCAAAAACATCCGCGGGGTGCGCAAGCAGCACATGGTCCACAACGACTATGCGCCAAAAATGGAAGTGGATGCCCAGACCTACCTGGTGCGTGCCGACGGTCAGCTGCTGACCTGTGAGCCGGCCAGCAGCCTGCCCATGACGCAGCGTTACTTCCTGTTCTGAAGAACGCTGAAGAACGGTTCTCGGCCGCCACAACCAGCCCATGGTGTAGCGGGCTGCGTTCAACCCTTGTTCACGCAGGGCTTGCCGCGCTGGCATACTCGTTTTTTTAAGGTTAAACGTGATCCAGGTTTCCAAAGTCATTCCACAGGGCGCGGGTCTCGCGCCCGTTCTCGTCAAACGTGCATCAACCGTCGAACTCGACTGGGATGTGCGCCAGAAAAGCCGCTTCGACGCGACCGATTCGCTGGGCCGCCCGCTCGGTGTGTTTTTGCCGCGCGGCACACTGGTGCGCGGCGGTGATGTGCTGGTCGCCGAAGATGGCTCGATGATCAAGGTCATTGCCTCGCCGCAGCCGGTGCTGCGCATCACGGCGTGCAGCACGCACGGTTCGCCGTTTGACCTGACCCGCGCGGCCTACCACCTCGGCAACCGCCATGTGCCCATCGAACTCAAGCCCGATCACCTCAAGATCGAGCCCGACCATGTGCTCGCCGACATGCTGCGCGCCATGCATTTGATCGTCAATGAAGTCGAGGAAGCATTTGAGCCGGAGGGCGGGGCTTACAGCGCCGGGGGCCATGGCCATAGTCATGGGCATGATCACGGTGGCCACGACCAAGACGAGCATGACCATGGCGCGCACGGCCATGCCCACGCGCCGGCTCCAAAGGCCACAGCGACCACACCGGCCGTAGCGGCAACGCCCCCAGCCCATGTACACGGGCCCGACTGCAACCACGGCCACGATCATGCGCATGAGGCCAAGCCGGCCACGATACAGATCCACAAACGCCGGCCCGCAAACCCCTAAACCGTCCGAGCCCTCTGATCCCTTTAAACCCCGTGGACATGCCAGCCTCCCCCGCAGCGCAACTGCCGGCAGCCAGCCTGCTGCAGCTGATCTGGCTGGCCTCGCCGGCCCTGCCGGTCGGCGGCTTTTCCTACTCCGAAGGCCTGGAAACAGCGGTGGAGCGGGCCGGTGTCACGACCGAAGCCCTGGCCGGCGACTGGCTCAGGGATCAATTGCACCTGAGCCTCGCACGCGGCGACCTCGCCGTCATCGCGCAGGCGATTCCGGCCTGGCGCGCCGGCGATGTGCAACGCATTCGTGAACTCAACGACTGGGTGCTGCAGACACGCGAGACCAGCGAAATGCGGGCTCAGGCCGAACAGATGGGCAGATCGCTGCTCGACTGGCTGCGCAACCATGACGGCACCAACGCGCAGCACATAGCAGCCTGCGCGCAGATGCAGCCCACCTACCCGGTCGCGTTTGCGCTGGCCGCGTCGCAGACCGCCGCCAGTGTGCGCGACTGCCTGCTGGCTTATGCCTTTGGCTGGGCGGAGAACATGATGCAGGCCGCGCTCAAGTCCGTGCCCTTGGGCCAGAGCGCGGGCCAGCGCATGCTCGCGCGCCTGGCCAGTGACATCCCCGCAGCGATCGAAGCCGCGATCCTGTTGCCTGATGGCGAGCGTCAGGCGTTTTCGCCCATGCTTGCAATTCTTTCTTCCCAGCACGAAACCCAGTATTCGCGGCTGTTCCGCTCCTGAATGTCCCGAACGCCATGAACCTGAACGTCCTGAACGCCAACGTATCCAACCAAAGTAGACCCATGAGCTTGCACCACATCGCCAACCGCACCAAAAAACTGCCGCCCCTGCGCGTCGGCATAGGCGGGCCTGTTGGCTCCGGCAAAACCACCCTGCTTGAGATGCTGTGCAAGGCCATGAAGAACAAGTACGACCTGGTGGCCATCACCAACGACATCTACACCAAGGAAGACCAGCGCCTGCTGACCGTGAGCGGCGCGCTGGCCGCCGAGCGCATCATGGGCGTTGAAACGGGCGGCTGCCCGCACACGGCCATACGCGAAGACGCGTCCATCAACCTGGAAGCCATTGACCGCATGCTGGTGGACTTTCCCGACGCCGACGTGGTGTTCGTCGAGTCGGGCGGAGACAATCTGGCCGCCACCTTCAGCCCGGAGCTGAGCGATCTGACCATTTACGTGATCGACGTCGCAGCCGGCGAAAAAATCCCGCGCAAAGGCGGCCCCGGCATCACCAAAAGCGACTTGTTCGTCATCAACAAAACCGACCTCGCCCCCTACGTGGGCGCCGACCTGGGCGTGATGGAAGCCGACACCATACGCATGCGCACCACGCCCAAGGGCCTGAAACCCTTCGTCATGACCAACCTCAAGACCAACACGGGCCTGGCCGAGGTGATTGCTTTCATCGAAACCAAAGGCATGCTGCAGGCCGGCTGACGGCAGATACCCCAGCCCAGTCTTTTGGGTTTATTCGAGCCCATCTCAAGCCTGGGTTAAAATTACCGGTCCGGAAGCTTGGCAGAGCGGTTGAATGCAGCAGTCTTGAAAACTGCCGAGGATGCGAGTCCTCCGTGAGTTCGAATCTCACAGCTTCCGCCAATAACCGCATGAACAGGGCCTTCGGGCCCTTTTTCTTTTCCCCGTCATCTCGTCCATCAACGTCGATGCGACAGCATGAGTTGATGTACGACTGCCTTTCGTTGCGGAGCGCTTCAGGCTCTGCTCTGGATAGCGGCATCATGGCCAGCGGCGACCTTGCCAGCCAGTCGGTTCTCAAAAGGACTTCTGATACCGAAATTGACGCACAAGGAATGCCCAAAAAGCCCCCCACTCAAGCGTCCTCGTTCCCCCGGTAGCGGCACCGGGGCATGCCGGTTTTTTCAGGATGCAGGCTTGGCGCCTGCAGCGACGTGACACCCAGCGCAGCGACTGGCAGCAAGGAAGCAGCCAGGCCGGGTTACCGCTAGCCAGGACGGAATACAAGGAAAACGGTGGCTCTTGTTGTCCTAGTCTATTTAGAGGATGCACCCCCGAAACCTGCCGCCTAGAATTGACTGCAGAGTTGGCTCGGGACGGGGAAGTTTCTTTCATTCGTTGGGTATCACAAGGAGATCGTTGTGAACAAAAAATCTGAAGACCCTAGCACCATCGACTGCGAGCGTGAGATTCATGGTCAAAGTGTTGACTACTATCTCCAGCAGCTTGTTTCACTTGCCAACGAGAATGAATACGAAATTGGCATAACGCTTTTGCTGGGCGGCAGCGTAGTCTCCGGAATCCTCATTGGCGGCAGGAAGTACTTTGACACCTTCGCTGCTGACTTTTCCGCGGCATGGACCGGCGAAGACAAGGATGAAATTCACAATTCGTTCGCTGCGTACGGCGATATTTACGACCCAGCAAAGCGAAAGCAACTGCCGATGCCGCCGCAATACATACATTTGCAAAATGCGAGGATTCAGTTCCTAAACGGCAGCATGCCTACCAATGGAGGTGTTCTTTGGCGCGGCAAGATCAATGCCGTTTCTGGCTTTCATCTGGGGATGCTGGCGTATGGTGGCAACAAATCATTCATGCCCAAGCCGCTTTACGAGGCGGCTTAATTCGTCAGGTGCTACAGGGCCCATTCGATCAAGCTCCAGTGCTTTTTCCACCGCGCCTCTGCGGCGCTTAACACAGGGCTCACACGCTCGCGTAAGCTCGAATGCCCCGGCTTTAGTACTGTCGACAGGCTCCGAGAGGCTTTGGAACGCCGCACCTGGCTTCTATTTTTTTCCAGGATGGAAAGCAGATCAATCAGCGAGCGAGCCAGGCGGTCGATCTTGTAGACCTTCAGCCTTCTGATCTTTCGGCGCGTCAGCATCGATAGCCTCAAGAAAAAAGTCCTTGCTCACCAAGCGCCATCCGGGCATATTGGCCACTTGGTTGTTACAACTGATCACCACAGCCTTCAGCGCCAAGCGAGAAAAGAGCCTTTCAGGGCTCACAATGAATCTGAAGACAACACGGCCGGCTGGCTCTCGGCTGGTGCCGTGCCCCCAACTCAACGAAAACCCTCCCTGGCACGGTTGCGTTTTCTGCAATCTCTTCCCCCTTCCCGATGGAGATACAGACCATGAAACGTCTTGTCCTGACCATGTTTTTCATGTTTTTTGCGTTGGCCGCCTCCGTGCATGCCGCCGACTGGCTGACCATTACCGGTGATGCGGATAACCCCAATTCGGACTATGTCCAGGTCGACCCGGCGGTTGTCGAGGTGGGTGATGGCCTCAAGTCGCTGGTGGTGCGGGTCAACCATGCGGCCGTCAAACGCACGCCCGACGGCGTGGCCTTCCGGTCTTTTGAGGCGCCCATTGTGGTGGACTGCCGCACGAAATCGGCCTACTACACCCAGTCCAAGGCGTACAAACAGCCGGCTTTTCTCGGTGCACCGCTGGGGGTGCAACTGTTCAAGCCGTTTGCGCGTCCGGTACGGTTTGAGTCCCTGCCTGGCAACCCGAGCGAGCGGGTGATCAAGGCGGCCTGCGTAACGGTGGCCGCAGTGGATGAACCTGCATCCCAAACCCGGAAAGAGCCTTATCGTGCGTATTAAACGCTTCAACCCGGCCGTGCCCGCCCTGCTCTTGCCAGTGCTCCTGGCTGCCTGCGCGGATGCACCGCGGGCTGCGGGCTCGCCGGAGCCACCACCCTCGGCTGTCTCCCGGCGCTGCAATGCGGCGCCCGCCCAGTTTGCGGTGGGTCACACGGCGGATGCAGCCCTGGCCGACGATGCCCGCATCCGGTCAGGCGCAAGGACGGTGCGGGTATTGCGGCCCAACGAGGTCGTGACGATGGAATTCAATGCGGAGCGGCTGAACCTTGCAGTGGACCAGACTGGCCGCGTGACCCGCGTCAACTGCGGCTGAGCGTTTAAACCGGCGCGGGTAACAGCTCGCTCAAGTTTCGATCCGGTTCGATCGGGTTCGGCCAACCGCAGGTTCGTGGCGCTAAGGTTTTCTGGCGCCCTTACCAATCTGCTGCAGCTGCCGTTTTCGTTTGCTCTTGTTTTTTGATTCCGGTTCATCGGGCCGGTTGCGCGAGGCTTGGGCCTTTTGTTCTTCGGCCTGTTTCTGGCGTTTCTTGTTGCGCAGGTGCATGATGGTCCGGCCCAGCCCGAAGCTGATGGCACAGGTGACAAGCAGAAGAATGATGTTGGTGGTTTCCATAAGATCGGGCTGCTGCTTACTGGCTTACTGCGTCAAAAACAGTGACTGCAAGTCGTTCAAAAAATCAAAACCGCGCTCGGTCGGCTTCACTCGGACAAGGTCGCGCTCCAGCAGGCCCTTGCGCTCGCCCTCTTCCAGGCCTTGCTGGATGGCCGTGACCGACAGCCCGGTCTTGTCGGAAAAATCCTGGAGTTTGAAGCCGTCCTTCAATCGCAGGGCATTGAGCATGAATTCAAAAGGCAACTCTGCACGGCTGACTTCGGTTTCCTGCGTCACGGCGTCCCCGGCCAGGGCTTTTTCCATGTAAAGCTTGGGCTCACGGTAGCGGACCTGGCGAACCACCCTGTGCGCGAAGCTGAGCTTGCTGTGCGCCCCCGCACCGATGCCGAGGTAGTCGCCAAACTGCCAATAGTTGAGGTTGTGAAAGCAGCGATGGCCCGGCCTGGCATAGGCCGACACCTCATAGCGTTGCAGCCCGGCGCCTTCGGTCATCTCGGTGATCTGGTCCAGCATGGCATAGGCCGTGTCTTCTTCCGGAATTGCGGGCGGGAATTTGGCGAAGTAGGTGTTCGGCTCAATGGTCAGGTGGTAAATCGAGATATGCGGTGGCTGCAGCGCAAGCGCCTGCCGCATGTCCTGCGCGAGGTTTTCCAGCGTCTGACCGGGCAAGGCATACATGATGTCGAGGTTGAAGGTGTCAAAGGCCTGCGCCGCCTCTTCGACCGCCGCAATCGCCTGGGCGCGGTCGTGCACACGCCCAAGGGCCTTGAGGTGGCGGTCGTCAAAACTCTGCACGCCGACGGACAGGCGCGTTACCCCGGCGCTGCGAAAGGCCTTGAAACGGTCTTTTTCAAACGTACCGGGGTTGGCCTCCAGCGTGATCTCGCAATCCGCCTCCAGCCTGAGCCGGGCGCGGATATCGGCGAGCAGACGGTCAATCGCCTGCGGCGAGAACAGGCTGGGCGTGCCGCCACCGATAAAGACGCTGTGCACGGTACGGCCCCAGACCAGCGGCAGGGCGGCCTCCAGGTCGGCCATGAGCGCGTCCAGGTAGCGCTGCTCGGGCATTTCGCCGCTGACCTCATGGGAATTGAAATCGCAGTAGGGGCACTTCTTGAGGCACCACGGCAGATGCACATACAGCGACAGCGGCGGCAAAGCGGCCAGCTGCAGCGTACCGCTGCGCATGTAGTGCTGAATGTCTTTCACGATCGGCTCAGGTCAATGAATGCATACAACAGGGACGAGGCCTCGCACCAGTTGCAGTGCCGGCCAGCGGACACCGAGAAGCCGGCTTCGCCGGGCCGCAGGTGTCGCCCCTTGAGGGGGAGGCTGCCATACGAAGTGCTGAAGTGCGCAAAGCCACGGGGTGAATCATGCTATCCAGCGCTCGCGCATCAAATCCATCATCTGGCGCGTGGCCCGGCCGCGGTGGCTGTTGGCGTTTTTCACTTCCACCGGCAACTGCGCAAAGGTCTGGCCAAATTCAGGGATGAACATGACCGGGTCAAAGCCAAAGCCGTTGCTGCCCACCGGCTCATGGGCAATGAGGCCCGCCACCCGCCCGCAGGCGATCAAGGGCTCGGGGTCCATCTCGGAACGAACCGCCACCAGGGTGCTCACCAGCGCCGCGCGGCGGTTGGTGATGTTGGCCATCTGCTCCAGCAAGGCCTTGACGTTGTTGTCATCGCCCTTGGCGTAGCCAAACTGCGTGGCATAAAACGCGGTGTCCACGCCCGGCAGGCCGCCAAAGGCGTCCACGCACAAGCCGGCGTCGTCTGCCAGCGCCGGCAGTCCGCTCAGCCTGGACGCGTGGCGGGCTTTGGCGAGCGCATTTTCCACAAAGGTGCGGAACGGCTCCTCCGCCTCGGGGATGTTCAGGTCAGCCTGGCGCAGCAGCTCCACGCCGAGCGGCGCGAGCATGGCCTGCAGCTCGGCGAGCTTGCCGGTGTTGTTGGACGCAAGGACGATTTTCATCATGAAAAGTAACTCTACCCCTTATTTTACGGGGCCAATGAGCTATTAATTTAATAGCGATTTTTTCTGCAGGCCAACCAGCTCGGCGATGCCTTTTTCAGCCAGTACCAGCAGCGCGTCCATTTCCTTGCGCGAAAAAGCGGCGCCTTCCGCCGTGCCCTGCACCTCCACATAGTTGCCCGCGCCGGTCATGACGACGTTCATGTCGGTGTCACAGGCCGAATCTTCGGTGTATTCCAGGTCGAGCAGGGGCGTGCCCTGCACAATGCCCACCGAGATGGCCGCCACATGGTCAAGAATCGGGGTTTCCTGAAGCTTGCCGAGGGCCAGCAACTGGTTGACCGCATCCTGCGCGGCCACAAAGGCACCGGTGATGCTGGCCGTGCGGGTGCCACCGTCGGCCTGAATCACGTCGCAATCGAGGTGAATGGTGCGCTCACCCAGCTTTTTCAGGTCAAACACGGAGCGCATGGACCTGCCGATCAGGCGCTGGATTTCCTGGGTGCGGCCGCTCTGCTTGCCGCGCGCGGCTTCGCGGTCGCTGCGGGTATGCGTGGCGCGCGGCAGCATGCCGTATTCGGCGGTCACCCAGCCCTCGCCACTGCCTTTTTTGTGGCCCGGCACTTTCTCCTCGACGGACGCTGTGCACAGCACCTTGGTGCCGCCAAACTCGATCAGCACAGACCCTTCGGCATACGCGGTGTAGTGACGGGTAATGCGCACCGGACGCAGGGCGTCGGCAGCACGCGCGTCGACTCTGACAAACTGACTCATGGTGGATGGCTTTCTGGCGGAAACGCCGGGTGAATGGAATAAAAAGGGGAAAAAGGGAAAAGAGCGCGATGGACCGCTCAAGGCTGCTCAATGGCACGCGGGCCTTCGCGCCGGGATCTCAGGCTTTTTTGGCAGCCGAGCGGCGGATGGCCTCGTTGATTTCTGCGATCGATTTCTCGATCGTGGCTTCGTCAAGGTCGTCAACCACCGAGTCCATCAGGCCGGCCTGAATGGTGGAGGCGAACACCCCGTCCATGATGCTGTCGGTGGAAACACCCCGGGTGGATTCAAACGCATCCGGCGTTTCCCACTCCATGGCCAGAACGGTCACGTTGTCGCTTTGTTCTCCACCGGCACGCAAGGCGCTTTCCACGAGGTCTGGCACCGCATCGGACACGCCTTTGGCGGACAGCTGACGAACAATTTCGTCATCACTCAGGCTGCCCCACAGCCCATCGGAACACAGCAGCAGCTTGTCGCCCTGCTGCAGCGTGACGGGGCCGGCGATGTCAAAGACGGGCTTGGTCGGCGAGCCCAGGCAGGTAAAAAGGATGTTGCGGTTGATGCGCTCAAACCTGATCGCCCCGGTGCTCTGCTGCTCAAGATAGGAGTGATCACGGGTGCGCGTCAGCAACTCGCCATCCCGCACAACGTACAGGCGGGAGTCGCCGCAATGCACCCATGTAGCCCCGTCGCCCTGCAAAATGGCGGCCACCAGGGTGGTGCGAGGCGTGTCGAGCATGCCTTTTTCGCTGGCATAGCGAATGATCTGGTGATGGGCCGCCATCAGGGCGGTCGACAGGAACTCGGTGGTGTCCGGGATCGTGGGACGCGCGTCCTGCTGGTACAGCGCGGAAATGGTCTGCAGTGCCAGTTGGGCCGCCACCTCGCCGTCGGGATGGCCACCCATGCCGTCGGCCAGGACAAACAGGCCCGATTCGCGCGTGTAGCAATAGCCCATGCGGTCTTCGTTCTTCTCGCGCCCGCCCTTGCGGCTGACCTGAAACACGGAGAATTTCATTTGAGTTTGGTCGCAAAGCCAGTGGCCTTACGCGCGGTTTTTTTGGTATCGGACACGATGTTGTCAAACTGAAGGCGCACCTTCTCGCTGACGGTGAGTTTGGTGTAACGACGCTCACCTTCCCGGCTCAACTCTTTTTGCAAGGCAAACACCGACTGCGGCCGGGACAGCGGGTCCAGCGACATGCACCACTCGACGACTTCAATCAGGTTGTCGGAATAAACACCCCGCAGCCGGGACAGCGCCAGGGACAGGCGGTCTTTCTCGAGGCGCTGGGGTGCGTCATTGGGCGGGTAGCCCTGCATGGAGGCGTAAATGCAGGCGCCGATCGCATAAATATCGGTCCAGGGGCCCATAGACGAGTCGCGGCGGTACATTTCCGGGGCGGCAAAACCGGGGGTGTACATGGGCCGGATGAAGTTGCCCTCTTTGCTCAACACCTCGCGGGCCGCGCCGAAGTCGATCATCACGGCCCGGTTGTCGTCGGTAATGAAGATGTTGGCCGGCTTGATGTCCAGGTGCAGCATCTTGTGCTGGTGCACGATGCGCAGCCCGCGCAGGATCTCGTCAAACAGCGACCGGATGGTCGACTCGCGGAACACCTTCTGCTTTTTCAGCTCGCGGGCGGTGATGATGAAGTCCTGCAGGGTACCGCCCTCCAGGTAATTCATGACCATGTAGACGGTCTCATTTTCCCGGAAAAAATTCAGCACGCTCACCACCGAGCCGTGCGCAATCTGGGCGAGCGCCCGGCCTTCTTCGAAAAAACTCTTGAGGCCCAGACGGTACAGCGAGAGCTTGTCCGGCTGAACCTGGGGCAGCAATTCCCCGGGAGAACGGCTGGCCAGCGAAGACGGCAAATACTCCTTGATGGCGACCTGCTGGCCCTCATTGTCAACAGCCAAGTAAACTACACCAAACCCGCCGGCCGAAAGCTTGCGCACAACACGGTAGCCACCAATCACGGTGTCGGGTGGCAATGATGCGGGCTTGACCTTTGACATAATTTGGGATGAGCCGTGGTGACGACGTCACCCAAGTCTTGTTCTCTCTCTAGTAAAGCGTATAAGTACATGTCAGTTTACAGCATGACGGGTTATGCGACCGTGCAGTCCAGCGCGGCGCAATCCGGACCCGAAACTGATTCCGGCCCGGAGGCCAGTTCCCGGCTGGGTGTCGAAATACGTTCGGTGAACAGCCGCTTTCTCGACCTGGCCTTCCGCCTGCCTGATGAATTGCGCCAGGCGGAGCCGGCCCTGCGTGAATTGCTCACCGGCAAGCTCAAACGCGGCAAGGTGGAACTGCGGGTATCGCTTGAAAGCACCTCGGCCAGCAGCCTGCGCCCCCCCTCGTCGGCGACGCTGCAACGTCTGGGTTCGCTGGAAGACACCATCAAGTCGTGGCTGCCACAGGCTGCGGCCCTCAGCGTGGCCGACGTCCTCAGGATCGCCACCAACGAGGACAAAAAGCCGCATGATTTCAGTGAAGAACTGCTCAAGCTGTCCAAAAAGGCCCTGAAAGACCTGATGTCCGCCCGGGAGCGCGAGGGCGCGCGCCTGGCGGCCATGCTGCTCGACCGGACTGCGCAGCTGCGCGCGCTGGCGGCGGCGGCGGTACCCATGGTTCCCAAACTGGTGGAACAGCAAAAGGCGCGTTTTCTGGAACGCTGGAAAGAGGCCATGGCGTTGTCCGACAGCACCACGCTGCCGGAAATCGCCCAGGACAGGGCCCTGACCGAAGCCACCGCCTTCGCCATCCGGATTGACGTGGCCGAGGAAATCACCCGCCTGTCGTCCCACCTGGATGAAATCGACCGGCTGCTCGCCAGCGGCGGCGAACTTGGCAAGCGCCTGGACTTCCTGATCCAGGAACTGCACCGCGAAGCCAATACCCTGGGTTCCAAATCCGCGTCCCTGGAGTTGACCCGTATTTCCGTGGACATGAAAGTGCTGATCGAGCAGATCCGCGAGCAGGTCCAGAACATCGAGTGACCCTGAGCGACAATCACTCAAAATCACTCAACTCACTACCAGATTAATAGCGATCAACGCCCACTGAACATGGACTATCCTGGAAACCTGTTTGTTGTAGCCGCCCCCAGTGGTGCGGGCAAGTCCAGCCTGGTGAAGGCCCTGATGGAACTGGATTCAGCCATCCAGCCCGCCGTTTCGCACACCACCCGGCCGCCGCGCGGGCAGGAAAAGCATGGCCGGGAGTACTTTTTCCTGTCGCCGGAAGAGTTTGACGGCATGGTGCAGCGCGATGCGTTTCTGGAATGGGCGCATGTGCACGGACACCGTTACGGCACATCGCGGCAGGCCATTGAAGAGCGAATCGCGCACGGTACGGACGTGATTCTGGAGATTGATTTCCAGGGCGCCATCAACATCAAGCGGATTTTCGCGAATGCCGTGCTGATTTTCATCCTCCCCCCCAGTTGGGAGGAACTGCGCTCCCGCCTGCAAAGGCGTGGCGAAGACAGCGCCGAAGTCATCGAATTGAGGCTGAAAAACGCCGCCACCGAGATGGCTCAAGCCCGGGAATTCGACTTCGTTATAATCAACGAGTTATTTGAGCGGGCAGTTTTCGACCTGAAAACCATTGTTCATGCCCAGCGGCTCAAGTTTTCGGCCCAGCGACGCGCTCGCGCCGAGACTTTCAGGGCCCTTCAAATTCCTTAAAAGTCTTACGTCCTCTTTTATCGATCACACCGGAGATCACCATGGCCCGCATTACCGTCGAAGACTGCCTCGAAAAAATCCCCAATCGCTTCCAACTGGTTTTGGCCGCCACCTACCGCGCCCGCATGCTCAGCCAGGGGCATGCCCCCAAGATCGAAAGCAAGAACAAGCCCGGCGTCACGGCCCTGCGTGAGATTGCAGAGGGCAAGATCGGCCTGGAAATGCTCAAAAAAGTGCCTAGCTGAGTCTCTGGGTCCGTACTGAGCCCTTGTTAAAAGCACCGTAACCCGGTGCTTTTTTCGTTTTGGACGCCGTAAAATCCGTTTTTTTCACGTTTTATTCATGCCGCGATACATTTAAGGCATGAGTGCCATGGTTTTGCCCGTCGTTTCCAGCAAGTCAACCCCGGCCGCCGCCAATGCTGCCGCGGCCAGCTTCGCTGCGCTCATGGCCGGGCTCGATTACCTGAGCGCTGCGGATATCGACAATGTCCGGCGGGCTTACCGCTTCGCCGATGAGGCCCACCTGGGCCAGTTGCGCAACAGCGGCGAACCTTACATCACCCACCCCATTGCCGTTGCCCAGCAGTGCGCGGAGTGGAAGCTGGACGCCCAGGCGTTGATGGCGGCGCTGCTGCACGATGCCATTGAAGATTGCGGGGTCACCAAGCCCGAACTGATCGAGCGCTTCGGAGCGCCCGTGGCCGAGCTGGTGGACGGCCTGACCAAGCTGGAAAAGCTGGAATTCAATACCCGCGAGGAAAACCAGGCCGAGTCGTTCCGGAAAATGCTGCTGGCCATGGCGCGCGATGTACGCGTCATTCTGATCAAGCTGGCCGACCGCAGCCACAACATGCGCACGCTGGGCGACGTCCCGCGCGCCAAGTGGACCCGGATCTCGCGCGAAACCCTGGACATCTACGCGCCCATCGCCCACCGCCTGGGCCTGAATACCACCTACCGCGAGCTGCAGGACCTGTCCTTCCAGCACCTGCACCCCTGGCGCTACGCCACCCTGACCAAGGCGCTGCAAAAGGCCCGCGGCCGCCGGCGCGACGTGATCAAGCGGGTGCAGGGCGAGGTCGAGTCGGCCTTTGCCAGCGCGCAAGTGCCTGTGCTCATCTCGGGGCGCGAGAAGACGCTGTATTCCATCTACCGCAAGATGGACGAGAAACACCTGTCCTTCGCCCAGGTCACCGACCTCTACGGCTTTCGGGTGATCGTGAAGGACCTGACCGCCTGCTACACGGCCATGGGTGTTCTGCACCAGCTGTACAAGCCGCTGCCCGGAAAATTCAAGGACTACATCGCGATTCCGAAAATCAATGGCTATCAGTCGCTGCACACCACGCTGGTCGGTCCGTTTGGAACCAATATCGAGTTCCAGATGCGTACCGACGCCATGCATGTGGTGGCTGAGTCGGGTGTGGCCGCGCACTGGCTCTACAAGGCGACCGCCCCCGAGAGCGATGCCTCGCAGCGCCTGGGCGCGCAATGGCTGCAGTCCCTGCTGGATATCCAGCACGAAACACGCGACGCCGCCGAGTTTTGGGACCACGTCAAGATTGACCTGTTTCCCGAAGCGGTCTACGTGTTCACGCCCAAGAGCCAGATCATGGCCATGCCGCGGGGCGCAACCATTGTGGACTTCGCCTACGCCATCCACAGCGATGTCGGGCACCGCGCCGTAGCAGCCAAGGTCAATGGCGAGCAGGTCCCCCTGCGTTCGGAGCTGCATAACGGCGACGTGATCGAAATCATCACGGCCTCGGTCTCCAGTCCCAATCCGGGCTGGCTCAGCTTTGTGCGCACCGGCAAGGCCCGCTCCAAAATACGCCATCACCTCAAAACCATGGCGCTGGCGGAATCGCAGGAGCTGGGTGAAAAAATGCTGGCGCAGGCGCTGCGCGCCGAAGGCATAGAACGGGAACGCCTTCCCGAGGACGACGAGGCCCATCAGGCGACCTGGGAAAAAATCCTGCGCTTTACCGGCAACCGTTCACGCGCGGACCTGCTCACCGACATCGGGCTGGGCAAGCGTATCGCAACCATGGTGGCCAAGCGCATCGTGACTCTGCTGGCCGAAACCGGTGAAAAACCCGACGCCTTGCTGATGAGCCGTGAACGCTATACATCCCATGAGTCGGTATCGCAGGGCGCGCTGCTGATCGATGGCAGTGAAGGCGCCTCCGTGCAGTTCGCACCGTGTTGCCGCCCTATCCCGGGCGATGGCATCGTCGGCTACCTTGGCCGGGGTGAAGGGCTGGTGGTGCATACCGACGACTGCGCCGTGGCCAAGCGCCTGCAGCACCGCGACAGCGAGCGCTTCATTGCCGTGGACTGGTCAGACGAACCCGTGCGTACTTTTGAGACCAATCTTCTGGTCACGGTGGCCAATGGCAAAGGGGTTCTGGCGCGCGTGGCCGCCGCGCTGGCCAGTGCCGAAGCCGACATCACGCATGTTGATATGGGGCAGGAAGCTGCGCAGGATGCGACCGACCTGCGCTTTGGGGTGGCCGTACGGGACAGGATTCACCTGGCATCGGCCCTGCGCAGTGTCAAGCGCACCCCCTCCGTGCTGCGGGTGCAGCGCGCCAAGTCATCAGGGTGAAATTGGCCCCCACGCTTGCTCACTTCGTGTAGCCGCTGCCCCCCGAGGGGGCCGCTGCGCCTGCGGCCCGGCTAAGCCGGTTCCGCGGCCCCTGCTGGGTTGGAGAGCTGCCACTTCTGGCTATTAGGCCCCCACGCTTGCTCACTTCGTGTAGCCGCTGCCCCCCGAGGGGGCTGCTGCGCCTGCGGCCCGGCTAAGCCGGTTCCGCGGCCCCTGCTGGGCTGGAGAGCTGCCACTTGGCCCCCAAGTTCGCTCACTAACCTGTAGCTCCGTGGCCTCGATCTGAAATTGCAGGGGTAACGCTTCTGCGTTTTACAGCTTGGGATCCTCGCGGGCATCGGACGCTGGATAGTCCACCTTCAACACCTCGAGCACCTGCAGGCCTTGGGGAGTGACCAGGTTCACTTCATCACCCACCCGTGATTTGAGCAGCGCCCTCGCCGCCGGAGAAATCCAGCTGATTTGACCCAAGGCGCTGTTGGCTTCATCAATCCCCAGAATGGTGACGGTGCGTTCCTCACCCCTGTCATCGACATAGGTCACGGTGGCGCCAAAAAACACCTGATCGCTACCGTGGTGGATGGAGGGGTTGCTGATCTCGGCGATTTCCAGCCTTTGCGTCAAAAACCGGATGCGCCGGTCAATCTCGCGCAGGCGTTTTTTGCCATAGTGGTAGTCCCCGTTTTCGGACCGGTCACCGTTGCTGGCAGCCCAGTGAACAATCTCCACGACCTTGGGGCGCTCGTTGTCGATCAGGTCGAGCAATTCGGCGCGCAGGCGCTCATAACCCACCGGCGTGATGTAATTCTTGCCGCCCGCAGGCAGGGGCGGAAGCGCCAGGTCTTCGTCGTCCTG
The DNA here is from genome assembly GCF_056401235.1 of Polaromonas sp. P4_F9. Classification (NCBI taxonomy): domain Bacteria; kingdom Pseudomonadati; phylum Pseudomonadota; class Betaproteobacteria; order Burkholderiales; family Comamonadaceae; genus Polaromonas; species Polaromonas sp. P4_F9. Next base: position 62,162 of record NZ_JBFUJT010000002.1, read on the forward strand.
TTCGGTTTCCCGGGTGAAAGCTTTGCTCATGGCTTAACCAGAATAGCACTGAGGCGCTGAGGCCGTTGATCCGCGGCAAAAATGACCGGCGAAAAAACGAAAAAGCCTGCAACTTTCGTTGCAGGCTTCCGTTTTTGGTGCGGCTGGCAGGAATTGAACCCACGACCCCTTGGTTCGTAGCCAAGTACTCTATCCAACTGAGCTACAGCCGCGTAGCTTAAGATTATAGCATGGTCAAATGCGTACCTCGGGCCATGTCGCGTAACTTGTTTAAAAACCAACCTGTCGACCCCAGAAGGTGCGAGAGACGCAGACGCAGTTCATCACACTCATTTCACGAACTGGTTGAGCTGAATAATCGGCAGCAGCACCGCCAGCACAATCAGCATGACCACCAGCCCCATCGCCACAATGAGCAGGGGCTCCAGGATGGTGGCCAGTGCCATCGCGCGCCGCTGCACTTCGTTGGACAGCTGCAGGGCGGCGCGCTGCAGCATCACGGGCAACTGGCCCGTCTGCTCGCCCAGGCGCGCAAACATGCTCACCAGGCCGGGGAAGCGTTTTTTCTGCGCCAGCGCCGAGGCCAGCGGGGCGCCCTCGCGCACCAGCAGGAGTGCGTCGAGCGCGTCGGCGCGCATGGCACGGTTGGACAGGGTTTCGGCAGCTGCTTGCAAGGCCTTGAGAATGGGCACACCCGCGCCGGCAAGCATGGCCAGTGTGCTGGCAAAGCGCGCCGCGTTGTAGTCGCGCGAGAGGCGTCCGACCAGCGGCAGGGTCAGGGTTCTGGCGTCGAATTTCTCGCGGAAGCCTTCGTTTCTCAAGGCCAGACGGATACTCGTCACGAACAAAACAAGAGCACCCAGCAGCGCCCATCCATAACTGCGCACAAAGTCGCTGAGGGCCAGCATGGCCACGGTGAGGAAAGGCAGCGCGCGCTTGGTGCCTGCGAAAACGCTGGCCACCTGCGGCACCACGTAGCCGACCAGGAACATCACGATCACGATGGCCACCAGCGTCACGATCGCCGGGTACAGCGCCGCGCCTATGAGTTTGGACTTGAGCGTCTGGCGTTCCTCCAGATCGTCGGCCAGACGTTCAAGCACCAGGCCCAGATGGCCGGTTTGCTCCCCTGCGCCGATGACGGCGATATAGATCGCAGAGAATTCGCCGGGGTGATGCGACAGCGCCCGGGCAAAGCTCGCCCCGCCATTCACCTCGGCACGCAGGGCGGCCACCACGTTGCGCTGCTTCTCGTCCTCGGTTTCATCGGTCAGGGCGGTCAGCGCACGTTCCAGTGGCAGGCCGGAGGAAACCAGCCCGGCGAGCTGGCGCGTCCAGATCGTCAGGTTCGCGGTATTGAAGACGCGGCCGCCAAACAAGGGCGTCTGCAGCAACGAACGGGTGATACCCGGGCCAGCGCTGCCGCTCACCGGCTCGACAACCAGTGGCACCAGCGCCTGCGTGCGCAGCAGGCCGCGCGCTGCCTTGGCCGTGTCAGCCTCGATCACCCCCCGGCGGAGCTTGCCGTCGTTCTGCATGGCCTCAAAAGAATAGGCGGGCATGATGGCTTGGCGCAGTGTTCGGGCCGGCGCGGGTTCAGTCGGGGGTCACGCGCAGCAACTCCTCGCGCGAGGTGACGCCGGCGGTGACCAGCCGCTCACCGTCGTCGCGCATCAGCATCATGCCCGCCTGCAGCGCGGCCGCGCGAATCTCTGCTTCGGACGCGCGGCTGTGAATCTGGGCGCGAACAGCGTCATCGGTCACCAGCAACTCAAAGACGCCCGTGCGGCCCGCGTAACCGGTATAGCCGCAATGCTCGCAGCCGGCAGCCAGGCCCGACCCTGCCGAAGAAGCGTGGCAGTAGGTGCACCGCTTGCGCACCAGCCGCTGTGCCAGCACGCCGAGCAGGGACGAACTCAGCAGGAAAGGTTCCACACCGATATCGGTCAGGCGCGTCACGGCGCTGGACGCATCATTGGTGTGCAGCGTGGCCAGCACCAGGTGGCCGGTCAGGGAGGCCTGTATGGCGATCTGCGCGGTCTCGAAATCCCGGATCTCACCAATCATGATCACGTCCGGGTCCTGCCGCAGGATGGCGCGCAGCGCCTTGGCAAAGCTCAGGTCTATCTTTGAATTGACCTGCGTCTGCCCGATGCCCGGAAGCTCGTACTCAATGGGATCTTCGACCGTCATGATGTTGCTGACGCCGGCATCGAGCCGCTGCAAGGCGGCGTAGAGCGTGGTGGTCTTGCCCGAACCCGTGGGGCCGGTGACCAGGATGATGCCGTGCGGCTGGGCAATCAGGTGCTCGAAGCGGCGAAGTACATCGCCCTGCATGCCGACCGATTCCAGGCTCAGCTTGCTCTCGCTCTTGTCCAGCAGGCGCAGCACGGCGCGCTCACCGTGGGCGCTGGGCAAGGTGCTCACCCGCACGTCCACCGCCCGCGTGCCAATGCGCAGGCTGATACGGCCATCCTGCGGAAGGCGTTTTTCCGAGATGTCCAGGTCCGCCATGATCTTCAGGCGCGAGATCAGCGCGGCGTGCAGCGCCCGGTTGGGCTGCACGACTTCGCGCAGGGTGCCGTCCACGCGAAAACGCACACTCGAATGCCGCTCGTAAGGCTCGATATGGATGTCGCTCGCGCCGTCGCGCGCGGCCTGTGTCAGCAGCGCATTGAGCATGCGGATGATGGGCGCGTCATCGGACGTTTCCAGCAGATCCTCGACAGCCGGCAACTCCTGCATGATGCGCGACAGGTCGGCGTCGGACTCCACTTCGCTCACCACGGCGGCCGCGCTCGACTCCCCTGCCGCATAGGCGGCGCTGATGCGCTGGGTCAAGGTTCCCGCGTCAGCGCACTGCAGGACCAGCGCGGGGCTGTGCGCCGCGAACTTGCGCATCACTTCACCCAGGGCCGCAGGGTCGGGCCGGGCCGGATGCCACAGCGTCAGCGCATGGCCATCGTCTTCCAGTAGCAGGGTATTGCTGCGGGCAAAGGCGTAAGGCAATGGGTAGCGCATAGGGGTTTACTGGTCCGGGTTTACTGGCCCGGGGCGGGTACGGGCGGGGTTGCGACGGGCCGCGGGGTAAGAGTCGGCACTGCCGGCGGTGCCTCTGGTGGTGCGGCAGGCGGCACGACGGAGCTTGCGGCAGCCGGACGCAGCGGCGGCAGCACCGCTGACTCATTGACAGGCACCACCACGCTGGACGCGGGCTGGGCATCTTTTTGCGCGGCTCGCATCAGGTCATAGCGGTCCATGGACAGGCTTTCGGTGGACGGCGCATCGCGTACCACCACCGGCCGCAGGAACACCATCAGGTTGGTCTTTTTGCGCGAGCGTGTCTCCCCCTTGAACAGGTGACCCAGTATCGGAATATCACCCAGGCCCGGCACTTTTTCCACGTTTCCCGAGTATTCGTCCTGCAGCAGGCCACCCAGCACCACGATGGCGCCATCATCCACCAGCACGTTGGACTCGATCGATCGCTTGTTGGTGATCAGGCCGGTTGCGGAGTTGATCGATGAAGGCTGCACGCTGCTGACTTCCTGGAAGATCTGCATTTTCACGGTGCCGTTTTCACTGATCTGGGGTTTTACCCGCAGCGTCAGGCCCACATCTTTTCGTTCGATGGTCTGGAACGGATTGACTGAACCGGCACTGGTGTTGGCGTTGGTGTACTGGCCGGTGATAAACGGCACGTTCTGACCAATCACGATACGCGCCTCCTCGTTGTCCAGCGTCAGCAGGTTGGGAGTCGAAAGGATATTGCCGGCGCCGTTAGCCTCCAGGAATCGCGCCAGGAATCCCAGCACATACACGCCGTTGGTCAGATGCGCCACGCCAAGGTTGGCCCCCGTGGATGGCGCGATGACGCCGGCGGCAGCCTGGGTTGCGAGCGTGATGATATTGGTGCCGCCGATGTTGAAGTTGGTACCCAGCAAGCCGATGTTGTTGTCGCCCTTTTTACCCAGCGCGCCCTGGAACTGGATGCCAAACTCGGCAGCCTTGTCGGCATTGACCTCGGCGATCAGGCTTTCAACGAAGACCTGGGCGCGCCGCGCGTCAAGTTTGTCGATCACCGCACGCAGCTGGCGATATAGCGGCTCGGGCGCGGTGATGATCAGTGAGTTGGTGGACGGGTCGGCCTGGATCTGCCCGCCGGTGGATGGCTGGCTGCTGACGAGGCTGGCGGTTGCGGCGCCTGCTGCAGCGGCTGGTCCGGGAGCAGGCGGCGGAGCACCGGTTACCACGGGGCCTGCCGCAATGGCGCCGAGGGTGTTTGCCGCCATGGCGGCCCGCAAGGTGGTCGCCAGCTTGGTGGCATCGGCGTTCTTCAGGTAAACCACATAAATATTGCCGCTGGCAGGATCCGCGCCGGTAGCACCGAGCGCGGCCTGATCGAGCCTTTCCACCAGCGTCCTGACCAACGCCAGGCGCGCCGGATTGGCGGCGCGCACGATCAGCGAGTTGCTGCGCGGCTCGGCCAGCAGCGTCGTCCTGAAGGACGTGTCGGCCTGGCCCGGAACGACGCCCCCGGGGCCTGCGGAGTCGACAAGGCGGGAAACCAGCGGTGCCAGGTCGGTGGCGATGGCGTGCTGCAGGCGGATGACCTCTACGCCTGTGGCATTCGCCACATCGAGGGCCGCGATGATGGTGCCGATGCGCTGCAGGTTGTCTGCGTAATCGGTGATGATCAGCGAATTGTTCCCCGGGTTCACATTGATGGTGTTGTTCGGGCTGATCAACGGACGCAATATCGGCACCAGATTGTTGGCCGTCTCGTGATTGAGCCGGAAAATCTGGGTGAGGATCTGCCCGCTCGCGGGCGGCACGCGACCGGCGGACACGGTGCCGCTTTGCAGCTTGGCATCCGCCTCCGGCACCACGAGGTACAGGCCGGCGGACTCCACCAGCGCGAAGCCCTGCGTCCGCAATTGCACGGCAAACTGCCGCAGCGCCTGCACCGGCGTCACCGGCGAGGTGGTCACCAGCGTCATCGTGCCCTTGACACGCGGATCGACCACCACATTGCGGCCGGTAATGACCGCCATGGTGCGTGCCACGGCTTCGATTTCCGCATTGGCGAAATTCAGGGTGACCGGGCCGCCCGGCCGCACTGCGCCATTGCCCGGCGCCGGGCTGGTTCGCGGTGTTTGGGCATGTAATGGCCTTCCATCCCCTGCAAAAAGAACACAAACCGCGATCGAAACGACAGCGATCGGAAACCTGGGCAATGTGGCCAGGGTTGAGAGCACATGGGCTTGGGTCTGGATGTTTGTCATACTTCTTAACCCCAGGTAATGATGGAACGACTACCGTCACGGCGCCCGATGATGTTCAGCAGGTTGGCCAGTGCCGCTTCATGCTCAGGCTGGGCGCTGGCCACCCCCTCAAACCGCAGATGTGAACCCACCCAGCGTCCATTGCCACTTAATTGCAGGCTTCCCTCGAGCGTAGCAAGTTCCAGTGACGTTGTGTTGCCTCCGATGAGGGTCATGCGGTAACTCCCCATGGGTTTGAGGGTAGACAGGCGCGACGACAGGCTCAGCGCCGTCAGCTCGGCGCGTCCCAACACCGCCGTCCGGCCTCCAGTCCATTCCAGGGAAAGGTTTTGCGTCACCAGTCGCAGGCTGCCCTCGGCCTGCACTGTGTTCCAGGGGGTACCCAACCCCGCCAGGATGGCCGCCGGCCATTGCGTTGCGCCATCGGCCACCTGCAGGATCACCCCGCCCCGGCGCGAGGCCAGTCGCCCCCGCAGCGGCGTGGGCGTGCAGCAGTCGGCGGTCACTTGCAGGTTCAAGGCCAGCAAGCCGGGACGCAGATGCCAGTCCACACGCCCCGGCAGGATTGCGCTGTCGCGGCTGCCGGCACCCCCCGTCAGCAGCAGCCGGGCCGAACCGGTCCAGACCGTACCGCGCGCCTCAATCAATTCAACCCGCCCCAATGTGGCCCCGGACACTGCCGCAGCCAGCCAGGCCGCCGGCGCGTACACGAGTAAAGCCGTAACCAACCCGATCAAGGCGCCCGAAAGTGCCCAGCGCCATGGTGCAACTTCGGCAGGATGGCGGGAGGAAGCTCGGGGGCGCAACACGGTGGGGTTCAGGCTTGGTTTGAAGGCTTGAAGACGTGAGGCAGGGAGATGATCGAATGAAACGGAACCGGCCTACTGCACCGGAAGCCTCAGTACCAGCATGCCGTCCCACACGGCCGGACCGGCCGGGTTGGAGGCGTTGCGCACCAGGCGCGCCTCATCCGGAATGGCGCCCGCATTCGCACGTGCCTGGGCCAACCATTGGGCCAACGCGTCGGCCGGCGTGTTGCGCAGCGTGACGGTGGCGCGGTCGCCCACCACACTCAGCTGCGCAGAGGCGCCCAGAAGCTTCACCGAAGCCTGGAGAGCGCGCAGCGCATCGTCACGGCTGATCCTGGGCTGCGACTGCAGGGCCTGAGCCTGCGCCCGCAGGCCCTGCATTTTTTGCCACTGCGCATCCAGGCTACGCTGCTGCGCCTCCGCCTGGCGCAAGGTGCGCCACGGGGGCGCCATCAGCCCCCACCAGAGCAATGCCAGCCCGACCAGCAACGCAACGCTGCGGAGCAAGGTTTGCTCGCGTTGGTCAAGTGCATGCCAGCGCGCCTGAAGAGGGGTCAGGGCATCGGCGATTTTCATGGGGCCAGCTCCTGCTTGATGAACATGGTGTCGCCTTCCGCCCGCGCGCTGTAGCCCTGGCCCTTAAGCTGGACGGACAGGCTGGACGCTTCCTCGGGACCGAGTTGCAGGCCTTTGATGCGGGCCTCGCCCGCCACGAATTCAATGGCGCTCGCGGTCCGGCCAGGAGCCATGGTCGTGCCCAGAGCCGCCAGAATGGCCTCCAGATCCCGCCCCGAGGCGGCTCCGGTGGCCTGCCGCAGCGCCGCCACCTCACGTTCCATTTGCAGCGGCGCATCGACCACCACCCTGACATGCGGAAAGGTCTGCGTCAGCGTGTCCCTGACGGCGGCACGCCGGGCCTGCAGCGCTGACTGCTCTTTCCAGGCCCAGGCGTTCAGCCCGACCAGATTGACCAGCAGCAGCAATGCAACGCCCCACCGCGCCGGTCGCCAGGCAGGCGATTGCCATAGCTCGCGGAGCACACTGAATAGGCGTTTGACCGTGCGAGCGCGGCTCGACGAGGCCAGCTCAAACTGCGCCAGGTCCCAGGGTGAGCGGGCGGCCTCCAGCCAGCGCTGGGGCCGGGTCATCACGCCGACCTTGCGCTGAAGCACCTGTTCGGCCAGCGCGGCCACGCCGGGTTCAGCCAGGGCCTGAAGCTCTTCATCGGATTCACTGGTGACCGGGATCAGGGTCAGTGCTGCGGCGTTCAGGGGAAGCAGCATCACGCCCGCTGCAACGTCACCGGTAACCAGCAGCCGCGGCAGGTCGGCCTCACCCACAGCGTGCAGGTACAGAGGGCCCGTCGCGGGGGAAAACTCCGGCACGATGCGGGTGACCGGGCGTTGCGCGAGTTCCAGTGCCTGCAGGTGCCCACGCAGCCACTGCTTGTCGCAAACAGCAACCCAGGCCCGTCCGCCAGCAACGGCACCCGGCGCCAGTGCCAGATGCAGTTGCTCCGGCTCGTCCAGCAGACGGTCTTCGAGCAGGCCTTCCAGGATGGACCGCAGTCGCGGTGAGCCCATGCCAACGCCCTTGGGCAATTCGACCAGATGCCACGACAACAGTCCCACGGGCACGACGGCGATCACCTCGCCGCCACGCTCGGCGGCCGGCAGCAGGGCCAGCGGCACGCTGGCGTGGTCCGTCATCGTTCGACCGTCGTGCGTGCGTACGTAGTCATAGCTCGCCGCGGCACCGGGTGCCGCCAAGGGTAGAGAAACGATCAGTGTGCTCATGGGCAAAGACCCCGGTTCATTTCATTGTAGGGTAGCGTTTTACTATGAATACCCCAACGTACCCCCAACGTACCCCCGACGTACCCCCGACGTACCCCCGACGTACCCCCGACCGCGGCCGGATGCAATGGATGCAATTCTTCTCAGCATCTCAGCGGCGGGCCACGTCTGTCACCGTGACGACGCCCCGGTCGCGCCAGAGCGTGCGCACCGTCAGGCCGTCGCGCTGCAGGACTGAACGCTCCTGGACCTCCGTCTGGTCGAGCCGCAATCTGCCGCGTACTTCAAAAAACCGGGAGGCCACCGCGTGCTGGCCGTCATTGAACGCGCCGCTTGGGCCACTGTGTTGCTGATTGGCATCGGCCAGCGTTCGAAAGTGGTTGCGCGCACGCGCGGCCACCAGTTTTTGCGCTTCAGCCATCTCCAGCCCGGGTGTGCTGGCGTATATAACTTCAGCGCTGGCGGTATTGAGGTTGACGGGGGTGCGCACGGGCAGCAGCGTGATGTGGGGTTCCAGCGCGGCAAGCGTCTCCGGGGCAAGCCCCAGCCAGACCAGCTGCTCGACCCGCTGGGGCATCAGGGGTGTCTGCTGGTTAGCCGCCTGAGCGCCGGCCTGTGAGGCCTGCAGCAATTGGCTGGCCAGGGTATTCAACTGCTGGACCGGCAAACCCAGCAACTCGAACAGCCGGCCAAAGCTGGCCATGGCGGGTTCCGAAATCGCGTTGCCGGCAACCAGGTTGATCACATTGAGCCTGCCCTGCAAGTCGCTCACCTGGCCGGACAGAAACGCTTCGCGCTCGGTTTCGCTGGCATTCTTGTCAACGGCCAGAAAGCTCGACAGCCGCGCTTCATTCAAGGGCACGGCCCACGGCTCGGCCAGGTGGTCAGCCCCGCCCGCACGGGCATCCTCACGCAGGATCAGGCGCGTCCAGTCCAGGGCGCCCGTCAGAATCCATGCCGACTGCACCCGGGCACGCTCAGCCGCCTCCACTTCCACACTGCGCCACTGCTGCCAGAGCGCCGCCGCGGCAAAGGTAGCCACCAGTGTCACGGTGAGCATGGCACTCAGGAGCGCCGCACCCGACTCGAGCGCTATACGCAGTGAGCGCGCGTGGAGGCTCTTCCCTCCAGCCGGGGCCGCGGGACTGGCTTTGCCAGACCGCAGGCGCAGCGGCCCCGAGGGGCTGGAGCCCCGGGGCTCCAAGCCTGCCTGCGCAGGCTTGGACGGGCGACAGAGGCGAAGCGTCTCGCGAGCCGCGGCCTGCAAGGCCTCGCGCAGTACACGCAGTGACAAGCGTGGGGGCATCAAGACTTCTCGCTTCCGAAAGTTGGGCGCACCCAGTCAACGGTGAGCTTGCCACTGATGGCCTGACCGGGCGGCAGGGTCAGCACGAGGCGAATGCCGTCGGGCACCACGGTCTGCTGGGACACGGGTTGCGCGGCCGCCGGCGGGGTCATGGCCGTCCCCCGGCTACCGTCGCTGGACTGCGGATTGGTCCACGCGTCGCTGCGGAAATAAAAGAGTTGCCAGTCTTCCAGCGGCGTCACGGGCACTTCGCGCGCGCGATCCTCGGTGCTGGCGTTTTGCGCCCAAAGTGTCGCCCGGCTCCAGGACTCGTTCCAGCCGGCGGCTGTATTCAGCACCGGCGACTGCCAGCGCAGCCACTGCCCCCCCGCCGCATCGATGCGGCGGGTCCATGCCACCACCAGCACGCCCTCGCCGCCAGAGGCCGTGCGCCGCGTCATGCGCAGCACGCGGCCATCCCAATCCAGGTTGCTCACACGGGGCAGCTGGGCCAGCGCATCCAGATCGACTTTCCATTGTGCAAGGCCGGCCTGCAGGGTCAGCACCTCGTCGGCACGCTGGCTGGTCTGCGCCTGCGCGCGCGCCATCCCATCGAGGCCGCGCCAGCTGAGCACGGCCAGCAGCGCCATGACCGTGATGGCCACCAGCACTTCGATCAATGTGAAGCCCCTGCTTCGGGCTTGGGTTCGCGTGGGATGCGTCTGCATGGATCAATAGCTCAATAACGCGTGACCACCGTGGACAACTGGAGAACCGACGTGTTGCCGTCGCTCACCTGCGCATCCACGCGCCGGAATTCGGGGTTGGGTGTGGGCTGCACCGACAGCGTGACCTGCAGGCCGCGTCCGGCCTGCTCGCAGGCCTCCGTGCTGTCGCCGATGCCGGGCATCTGCCGCGACAGGCGAACCTTGACCAGCTGGTTTTCCGCGCACAAATGCGCAAGCAGAACGTCGGACTGGCGCCAGGCGTTGTTGGTCAGGGCGCTCGTAGCCTGAAAGCCGGCCACGAGGGCGATCGCCACAATGCCCAGGGCCACCAGCACCTCGATCAACGTGAAACCCGCCGAGGAACGGCGTGCCTGTGGCTGTGGCGCAGACCAATGCGGCGTCATGGCTGCACCGGTCCCTGAACGGTAAAGGGACGCAGCCCGTCGGTTGCTACGCGCAGGGTGCGATCAGACTGGCTGATGCTGAACAGCTCCACCGCCTGCGGGCCAATGATGGGCTCGGGTCCGAGCTGCACGCTGGGGCTGCCGCGAACCATCGTGCCTTCGGCCAGCCACCTGGCGGGTAAAGCCTTGGACGGCAGACCTTCGAAGCGAAAACCCTCGGCGGTGGTGTGCCAGTACACCGCCACACCGCTTGCACGCGACTGCGCGCGGGCCGACTCAAACAAGACCGCCAGCCGCAGCGCCTCGCGCTCCAGCCTGGTCTGGGCGTTGTCGCGCAGCGCCAACGTCACGCCGACCGTGGCCAGTGCCATGATGGCCACCACCACGAGGAGTTCGAGCAAGGTAAATCCCCGGTTGCGGGGATTGCGGGCACGGGCTCCCGGGGCAGCACGTGCAGGGACGGGAATGGAGGCAATATCCCTATTGCCAGCTGCCGATGTCAGCATCTTTGCCTTCACCGCCGGCCTGGCCGTCGGCCCCCAGAGACATGACATCGACTTCCCCTTTGATGCCGGGGTTGAGGTACTGGTAAGGACGGCCCCATGGATCGTTGGGCAGCTTTTCCACGTAGGATTTCCAGTTGGCCGGAATCGGCCCGCTCGTGGGCTTGGCGATCAGCGCCTGCAAGCCCTGCTCGGCGGTAGGCATGCGTTGGTTGTCCAGCTTGTAGAGCCTGAGCGCCTGGCTCAGGTTGTTCACATCGGTTCTGGCCGCCATGACACGCGCATCATCGGCACGGTCCAGCACATTGGGAACAATCAGCGCCGCCAGCACACCGATGATGACCAGAACGACCATCAACTCAATCAGGGTGAAACCAGCCTGCTGACTACGGCGCACGAAAAACTTGAGAGAGGTCATGGTTGGGATGTCGGTAGACCAGGGTGCTTCCATCATAATCTCTGCGTGGTAATACTTTCACAAAGCAGGCTGGGCTTGCGGGCCATTACGCTGGTAGTCTGGGCACTCGCTGCTGCGAGCCTGGTGTACTGGGGACTGCGACTGGCCCCCGGACGCGGTATGGCCGAGCCGGTGCCCGTCACCGCAGCGAGCCCCGCTTCCCTCGATCCGCTGGCCGTCGCGCGCGTGCTGGGCGCAGCAGCCCCAACACCCTCACCACAGGTCAGCCTTGCCAGCCGGTTTTCCCTCCATGGCGTAGTGGCCGGCTCCCCCGGCGGCGGCGCCGCACTGATCGCCATAGACGGCAAGCCTGCGCGGCCATTTCGTGTGGGCAGTGAAGTCGAAGAGGGCCTGATCCTGCAGTCGACGGCAGCGCGTCAGGCCACACTGGGAGCCACACGCAACGGCCCTGCCCTCGTAACGCTCGACATGCCGCCGCTGCCGCGATGATTCGGGCAGTTTGGACATAACGGCTTGCAGCGCTTGTCCTGTTTATCCCGTCTGTCCCGCTTGTCCCGTTTGTCCTTGTGTTGCAAGCCCTTTCTTTTTCTGTGCGTTGATGGCTGCAGGACGAACTCCCAGGAAACGTCGAACCTGAGAGTAATATTTAAATGGTAGTGCCGTCGCAATTAAAAACTTGCGGCTCCGACTTTGAGCTTTGAGAGTACTTCTATGCGTCACGTCAAACAGTTGGGGTCGCCGCAGAAAGCCCGCGCTGCCCTCGCGATATTTTTTGCCTCGGCGATCCTGTGGACAGCATCAGCTTTTTGGAGCACTCCGGCCCTGGCCCAGCGCGAGGGCGCGAGTACCGTGGCGTTGCCTGAAGAACTCAAGCCTGTGTTGTCAGAACAAGTCACCAAAAAGCTTCTGGAGTCAACAAGGCTTTCGGGCCTCCGTCCAAAGATGGGCTACCGCGGGACCCTTGAAGGCGTCCTGACCATGGTGTCGATGTCTGCCACGCGTTCACGGGAGTACGAATGCACGGTGACCTCCGGCGGCTTCAATCTTTGCGCGGTAGCGACGACACGAAATGACAACACGTCCGGGAAGCAACAGGAACTGACAGCGCTGGCAGGCCTCCTTCGCGTGGCTGTCGCCACGGCCGACGAGGGCAAACCTCCGCTCTATGCCCATGTGCTTACCGACTTCGCCCTTAACGGCAACCTGCGGACTTTGGAGACGGTGGGGAACCGTTTGTCGCTTCAGGAAAGTTATATCTCCAGCACTCTTGTCGACGACAAGCTGGAAAGTATCGAATGGGAAGAAAGCAAGGTTTGCATCAACCGGGGCGCCAGGGCGGTTCCCGAGGAATGGACGCCCTTTGGGTTGGCGTATACCTACGATTGCAAGTCCGTGGGGCAACGCAAAGAGCCGCATGTTTCGCCGTCCATCAGACGGAACTTCGAACTGGTCTTCCTGTCGCGCGGTCGAAGGTTTGTAGAACCGTTCGTGGTGGATGTGAACGAGAGTCCCTCCGTGATATTCGCCCGCACCTCGCGCTCGGGTTTTACCCCCTCCTGGGCGAAGTAGCGCGGTGCATTGCATCAGCCCCTTGTCCTACCGCGATACGCGTCAAACACCCATGGTAGCCATTTAGTCAAAGTGTTTCTATTGAACTGTCGGCGTAGTCTCAATTTTGGGCAACTGATACAACTAACAGGAATCATTATGAAATATGCAACTACTTCACTTACTCTGGTTGCGTTGCTGGGCCTGAGCGCTTGTACTGGCCCGATGGGACCGCAGGGCAACCAAGGCAATACCGGTAATACTGGCTACACCGGTGCTACAGGGGCTACCGGCGACACTGGTTACACCGGAGCAACCGGTGCAACGGGACGCACCGGTACTACCGGTACTACCGGTACTACTGGCAATACCATTGTCGTAGTGCCCCAACAGTAATAATCCAGCAGTCAGATTGAAGGCGGTTGAGATGGCTGGGCTGCTGCCGGTTCCGTGGACACCGACCTGCGCCACACGTGGGCTTCGTGGCATCGCCAGGCGGGAACGTCATGCAATAAGCTCAAGGAATTGGGTGGCTGGAAGCCACGTGAGATGGTGGGCCGTTATGCCAAGTACGCCACAACCCATTTGGCCGATGCCGCCATGAGAATCGAGCACGGGCGTGCTGAAAACGTGAGCGACCTCGTCACGTTGGCGTCATGTTCCACAAAAAGAAAGGACCCAGCCGCTTACCCGTGACGCGCTTCGCTCACGCTTTGACAAGGCACGCGAGTTGGCAGGGGTAGATTTTCAGTTTCGAGATATACGGGCCAAAGCTGCTACAGACACGGGCGACCTGGCGCACTCGCAAAAGCTGCTGGCTCACAAAAATCGAAGTATGACTGAGCACTATGTGAAAGCCCGGCTCGGAGAGCGAGTTAAACCGCTGCGATAGCGGCTCACAGCTCAGCGTGAAGGGCGATGCTTTTTATAACTGCCGGATCGCGAACAATCTCATTACTACCATGGCGCCTAATCAAAAATCTCACGCGCATCCTGTTCAATCGCTTATCTAAAGTTTGATCTTGAACCTCCCAGAACAAGCCCTCTTTCGTAAATTCGAGCTCTAGGCTTGGCGGGATTCGCATTTGCGTGGCGAAGACTGCAGTCCAAATTCCAAGTGTGTTTGGTGGGTGCAACACTATTTGACCGTGCGGAGCTTGGGTAATAAATTGATTGAACTGCCGGTAGACCTCGTCCTCCGCTATCTGCTGAACAGAAAAGGGGCCAGATGTGCGCTTTAACGTTGTGAAGTGCGCACCAAGGTTAGGGAAAATATTCAGAGATTTCTCAGCTCGATGAAGGCCAATGGCATACCGATCAAAAAAGCCAAGCTTGACTCCATGTAGGCCTTCAACCTGGGGAGTGTCATCTGGCCCTATCCAGAACTCAAACGTCGACTCTTGGTCAGGAAGGTGACTAAGGTCAATTACTGCGTCATTTGGATGGGGACGTTTTTTGAGCTCTGTCAGCTTCGAAAACGAGGGTATTCGATAGGCAAGCAGAAATTCTGGCCGCGTACAGCTCAGAAGCGGCTCGACATAAATAGTGTGCCCCTCAGAATGGCCGTCAAAATTGACCCTCCCCGAGGCGTGAATGGTGACGTGTTGATTCGCTTTTTTTGGCTTATCAAACACGACTTCCTGCGGTGTCGGATCGCTTGAGCTCCAAACAAACGCTGAACTATTTTCCTGGTCTCGTCGCAATATCAACTCAAGCGATCCATCGTTCTTCGAACACGCTACGTTCGCAAGTTGATAAGCTCGACCATCATGCCCAATCAAAATGCGAGTGTAGTCGCCCATAAGCAGGAAGAATTGTAGAAAAACAACGTGGTTTGTAGAAACGCCCCAGACCCGGAACCGGGGCTGAGGCGCAAATGCACTGGTAGGGCGTGTAGGACTTGAACCTACGACCAAAGGATTATGAGTCCTCTGCTCTAACCAACTGAGCTAACGCCCCCCATCGACAGGCAGATTGTAAGGGCCTACTTGCTGTGGCTTAGGGCCGTGCTGACCAGTTTGGAGGTGATATCGACAATCTGGATCATTTTTTCATAGGGCATGCGCATGGGGCCGATGACGCCCAGCGTTCCCACGACCTGGCCGTCCACCTCGTAAGGCGCCGTCACCACCGAGAGTTCCTGGTAGGGAATCACCTGGCTTTCGCCGCCAATGTAAATGCGCACGCCCTCGGCGCGGCTTGAGACATCGAGCAGGCGCATCAGCTGTGCCTTCTGCTCAAAAAGATCAAAGAGCTTGCGCAGGTTGCCCATGTCGCTGGAGAAGTCGCTGACGGCCAGCAGGTTGCGCTCGCCCGAAACCACCACTTCGTCACGCGATTCGATGGCCTCGGAACTGACCTGGACGGCAGCCTGCATCAGGGCGGCGATTTCGCCCCGGAGCACTTCCACCTCGTTTTGCAGGCGCTCGCGCACTTCTTCAATAGCCATGCCCGCATAGTGCGAATTGAGGAAGTTGGAGGCTTCGATCAATTGGGACTGCGTGTAGTCTGCCTCGGTAAAGATGACGCGGTTTTGCACGTCGCCGTCCGGCGAGACGATGATCACCAGAAACCGTTTTTCCGACAGGCGCAAAAACTCGATATGCCGGAACACCGACGTGCGGCGCGGCGCCATGACGACACCGACGAACTGCGACAGGCTGGACAGCATGTGGGCGGCGTTGCTGATCACTTTCTGCGGTTGGTCGGGTGCCAGCCTGGGGGCGGTGATCTGCCCCCCCGCCGAAAGCTGGTCGCGCTGCGTGGTGAGCATGGTGTCGACGAAGAGGCGGTAGCCGCGGGCGGTTGGAATGCGGCCGGCAGAGGTATGCGGGCTGACAATCAGGCCCAACTCCTCCAGATCGCTCATGACATTGCGTATGGTGGCGGGAGACAATTCAAGACCGGAGGCCCTGGACAGCGTGCGCGACCCGACCGGCTGACCATCAGCAATGTAGCGCTCCACCAGCGCCTTGAGCAACAACCGGGCACGATCATCAAGCATACTGACATTCTACGAAGCTTCCGAAACCATGTTGTGATGTAATTTGATGATGAAGTCGCAATTCCGCCATGTCGCACTGATCGGCAAGTACCACGCCCAGGGGTCCCGTTCTGCGCTGGAAGACATTGCGCACTTTCTGGGCACGCAGGGCTGTGATGTGGCGATTGAGCAGGACACCGCCAGCAACACCGGCCTGACGCAGTTCCCCACGCTGGATGCGGCCGGCATAGGCGCCCAGTGCGACCTCGCCCTGGTGGTTGGCGGCGACGGGACCATGCTGGGCATCGGCCGGCTGCTGGCCCAGTTTGGCATTCCGCTGGTGGGTATCAACCAGGGCCGGCTCGGCTTCATCACCGACATCTCGTTTGACGATTACCAGGACACGCTCAAACCCATGCTGCGCGGCGAGTTTGAGGAAGACCGGCGCTGGATGATGCAGGCCAAGGTGGTGCGCGACGGGCGCTGCGTCTTCAGCGCAACGGCCATGAATGACGTCGTGGTCAATCGCGGCGCGACCGCCGGCATGGTGGAGCTGCGTGTGGAAGTCGATGGGCGCTTTGTGGCCAACCAGCGCGCTGACGGCCTGATCATTGCCTCTCCCACCGGCTCCACGGCCTATGCCCTCTCCGCCGGCGGCCCCTTGCTGCACCCGTCCATTCCCGGCTGGATACTGGTTCCAATTGCCCCGCACACCTTATCAAACAGGCCCATCGTGCTGTCAGATGCGGGGGAAATTACGATTGAAATAGTGGCGGGCCGGGATGCCAGCGCCAACTTTGACATGCAGTCGCTGGCCACCTTGCTGCATGGCGACCGGATCACCGTCAGGCGGTCGGAGCACCAGATGCGGTTCCTGCACCCCAAGGGATGGAGTTATTTTGATACCCTGCGCAAAAAACTGCACTGGAATGAAGGCGTGGCCTGAAGCGCCCCGGCTGACCTCCTGGCCCGGATTTAACTTATGAGCCTCAAAAGCATTTCGCTTCGCGATTTTGTCATCGTCCATGCACTGGACCTGGATCTGTCGGATGGCTTTACCGTCCTCACCGGGGAAACCGGGGCCGGTAAATCGATATTGATTGACGCCCTGCAGCTGGCGCTGGGCGCACGCGCCGATGCCGGCGTGGTCCGTGAAGGCGCTGCGCGCTGCGAAATCAGTGCGGAATTTGACAGCCCCGCCAGCCTGGCGCCGTGGCTTGAGCAGGCCGGCTTCCAGGCGGACGGCAGCCTGCTGCTGCGCCGCACGATTGACTCACAGGGGAAAAGCCGGGCCTGGATCAACGGGAGCGCGGCAACCGCCACCCAGCTCAAGGAAATCGCCGACCAGCTGGTGGACATCCATGGCCAGCACGCCTGGCAAAGCCTGACCCGCCCCGACGCGGTACGCGGCCTGCTGGATTCCTATGCGGACCTGTCCACCGTCACGCTCTCCCAGTGCTGGCAAGCGTGGCGCACGGCCCAGAAAACATTGGCTGACGCGCGCGCCGCCCAGGACAGCCTGCAGCGTGAACGCGAACGCCTGGCCTGGCAGATCGGCGAGCTGGACAAGCTGGCACCGGGCGTGGATGAATGGGACGAGCTCAATGCCCAGCACGGTCGCCTCTCGAATGCCCAGGCCTTGCGCGATGCGGTGCAGACCGCCGTCGACGCCCTGCAGGAAGCCGACGACAACGCCACAGCCCTGCTCGGCCGCGCCATTTCATCACTGCAAAATCAGGAGCACATAGAGCCTGAATTCAAAGGGCTTGCCGAGGTTTTGAACAGCGCATTGGCACAGGTCGAAGATGCCGTGCATTCACTGAACGGCTATGCAAGGCATGCCGAGCTGGAGCCGCAGCGGCTGGCCGAGCTGGATGAGCGCCTGTCTCTCTGGGTCAGCCTGGCCAGGCGTTACAAACGCACGCCGGCCGAGCTGCCTGAATTGCTGGCCTCCTGGCAAAGTGACCTGCACCGGCTCGATGAAGCGGCGGATCTGGTCCAGCTTGAAAAAAATGAGCACCTTGCCCGCTCGGCTTATATGGAAGAAGCCCGCCAGGTCTCCAAGTCCCGCAGCAAGGCAGCACCCCTGCTCGCCAGGGCCATCACACAGGCCATGCAGGGCCTGGGCATGCAGGGCGGAAAATTTGACGTCGCGCTCGCCAAGCTGGAGCAACCCGCACAGCATGGGCTTGAGCAGGCCGAATTCCTGGTCGCCGGCCACAGCGGCAGCACGCCCCGTCCCGTCGGCAAGGTCGCGTCAGGCGGTGAACTGTCGCGCATCGCACTGGCGATCGCCGTCACCACCAGCCAGCTGGGCCAGGCGCAAACACTGATCTTCGATGAGGTTGACTCAGGCGTGGGCGGCGCCGTGGCTGAAACCGTTGGCCGCCTGATGAAGCAGTTGGGCAAAGACCGGCAGGTCATGGCAGTGACCCATCTGCCCCAGGTCGCCGCGTGTGCCGACCAGCATCTGGTGGTGGCCAAGCGCACCGAAAAAGGAGCGACTGTCAGCACCGTGGACCATGTCAACGGTGAACAGCGCGTGGCGGAGGTTGGCCGCATGCTGGGTGGTGAACGACTGTCGGGCACCACGCTTGCGCACGCCAAGGAAATGCTGGGCCAATGATGGCTCTGGAAATGGTGCTCATCACCGGCATGTCTGGCTCGGGCAAGTCCGTGGCCCTGCACGCGCTGGAAGATACCGGCTATTACTGCGTGGACAACCTGCCACCGGAGTTGCTGACGCCTTTTGTAGCGCTCGAGCACCAGCACGGCCCGCGAAAAGTGGCTATTGCAATGGATGTGCGAAGTGCCACGTCATTACCGCTTGTGCCGCAGCAGCTGCGGAAATTGCAGGCGCAGGGCGTGACCGTCCAGTCCTTGTTCCTCGACGCCAGCACCGAAACGCTGGTACGCCGCTTTTCCGAAACCCGCCGGCTTCACCCGCTGTCGCGCGGCAATACGGCCGACCAGCACCGGGCGCTGGTCGATGCCATTGAGCTGGAGCGCGAGCTGCTGGGCGACATACGCGAGCAATCCCATGTGCTGGACACCAGCATGATCCGCGCCTCGCAGTTGCAGGCTTACGTGAAGTCGCTGATCGCCGCCCCGGCACCCCAATTGACGCTGGTGTTTGAGTCATTTGCCTTCAAGCGGGGGGTGCCGCTGGATGCCGACTACGTCTTTGACGTGCGGATGCTCCCCAACCCGCATTACGAACCGGACCTTCGCCACCTGACAGGGTGCGACCAGCCCGTTGCCGATTACCTGAAGGCGCATGCAGAGGTGGCCGACATGTTCAGGGATATCAAGAAGTTCCTTGATCATTGGTTGCAGGCACTCGTGAAGGATCACCGCAGCTATGTCACGGTGGCCATCGGCTGCACCGGCGGCCAGCACCGGTCGGTCTACCTCGTGGAAAAGCTGGCTGAGTCGTTTGGCAGGCAGTGGCCTACCCTGAAACGGCACCGCGAACTGGATGCCGGCTGATCAGGCGGTAACAGGCCAGCGCATCGCCGGCATTCAGGTCATGCCGGCGCATCCTGCAACAGCAGTTTGCGGATCGGTGCAGGCAAGCCCAAACCCGGCCATTGCGCCGGACCAAACCACGCACCGGCTCTCGCTCCCGCGTCCATCGCTTTCGGCATGGCCTGGCCCGCCCGAAAGCCCGCGATCCAGGGGGCCAGATGCAAATCCCTGTGCGTCAGCACATGGACGAAATGCGGCAAGGGCTCGAGCCTGCCGTGCAGACTGGCAGGCAAAAAAGCTTTCAGGGCGTCGTCGCTGTCAAAAACCGGCAGGCAATACAGCCCGCCCCAGATGCCTGACGCAGGACGCTTTTCAAGCCATACCGACCCGTCCGGCCTTTGCGCCCATAACAGGCTCAGCGCTTGCGAACTGCGTTTGAGTGTTCGCGTTTTGACGGGGTATTTTTCGGGTTCACCGGTTGCGCGTCCGCTGCACAGGTTCTGCACGGGGCACAACAGGCATTGCGGCTGCCGGCCGGCGCAAATTGTGGCACCCAGATCCATCAACCCCTGCGTGTAACGCGGCATGCTGTCCGGCAGATTCTGCGTGGGCAGCAGGTCGGTGGCCAGGTTCCACAATGCGCGTTCATTGGCGCCTTGCGCCAGGTCGGCCGAAAACCCGAGTACCCGCGTGAGCACCCGTTTGACGTTGCCGTCGAGGATCGCGACGCGCTCTCCAAAACAAAATGACGCAATGGCAGCCGCAGTAGAACGGCCTATGCCCGGCAAGGTCTGAAGCTGTTCGGCGGTACGCGGAAACTGCCCTGCATGCAGTTGCATCACCTCCTGCGCGCAACGATGCAGGTTGCGTGCGCGGCTGTAGTAGCCCAGGCCGCTCCACAAGGCCAGCACCTCATCCTGCGAGGCCGCGGCCAGGTCGCTGACGGCGGGGAAATGCTGCAAAAACCGGGCGTAGTAGTCGAGCACGGTGGCGACCTGGGTCTGCTGGAGCATGATCTCTGACAGCCAGACACGGTAGGGGTCGCGCGTGTTTTGCCAGGGCAAGCTATTGCGTCCATGCGTGGTCTGCCAGCGCACGATTTCCCCGGCAAAACCTGACAGCGCCGGTCGCGCAAGATCCGGTTTCCCGCCCTGCGGGCAAGCAGGCGGAGGGGTCAGCCCGCCTTTGGGCGCGACGCCTGCAGCAATCATCAACGGTCAGGGGTCAAGGTCAGGCAGCCTGGCTCAACGCCACCTGTTCTGTGGAAGCCGCAGGCTCTTCTTCCCTGGGATGGGTCGCGGGCCCGGCCATCAGATGCTCTGTCAGCTCTTTGAGCTTGGTGTCAAGCTCATTGAGGACATTCTCCTGGTCTTCAATCTCGGCAATCCGCTCGTCCAGGCCGGAGGCGGCCTGCTGGATACGCTCAATCGCTTCGAGCCGGCGCCCGAAATTGCGGCGACGCTCGCGCAGCTGCGCGTCCAGTTGCGAAGCCGCCGACTTGTTCCAGAGCTCCACTTCGCCCAAGGCGGACTCATACACAACACGCAGGCGCGTGGCCAGCGCCCGAACCAGCCGCTCGGAAAACTCTGCCTGCGAGAGTTTCAGCACATTGCTGACCCCCAGGTATTGCAGGTGGCTGCGCTGTATGAGTTCCAGATCGTTCACATACCGGGTCAACTCGGGCTCTTTGGGAGCTTGCAGCGAGAAGCTGAATTCAGCATTCAACTGCCGAAAAGATGCGGTCAGCATGGACTGGATTTCGCCACTGAGGATTTGGCACTTTTGCAGGCCCTCGCGCAGCCGCGAAAAGGTCTGACCGTAAGCCTTCTTCACGCCGAGTTTGATGCCCGACTTCTTGAGCGTGGCGGTCAGCTCAGCCAGCTCGGCCTTCAGCGTCGGCGTGCTGAGCAGGTTGAACATATCCCGAAGCAATTTAAGGTGCACGGATCGCACCGCATGTATTTTGGCGCCGCTGGTGTCAAACTCGCCCTGCTCCTGCTCGATGCGCGTACGCATGTGCTTGATCACCGAGGTGTTTTTACCCCTCAGGCCGCGCAGCTCAATCATCTGCTCGGCCAGATCACGCCGGCGGATGTGCATGGCGCGTCCCGCCTCGGTTCTCAGCTCGCCAATACCGCCGACCACTGCCGTGCGCAGGATTTTCTGGCGCTGGCCCATCACACCCTGCGCCAGCGCAAGCTCGAGCACCGGCAAACGGCTGGCCTGCAACAGCGCCTTGTCGCCAGTAACTTTGGCAAGCAGTCCCTTTTGCGCAGAAACGGGAATGACCTGCGACTCGGGCAGTCCCAGGATTTCGGCCGATGTCACCCTTTGCCGGTCAATTTGCGCCTGCACCTGCTCGGGTGTGCTCAAGGCATCCCACATGGTGTCGATCTTGTTCAGCACTACCAGGCGGGCGTCGCTGGCATCGCCCTCGGTGATCAGGTGTTCGCGCCAGATGGAAAGGTCGGATTTGGTCACACCCGTATCGGCGGCAAGGATGAACACCACCGCATGCGCCTGGGGAATCAGGCTGACGGTCAGTTCAGGCTCGGCGCCAATCGCATTCAAGCCCGGCGTATCGAGGATGACCAGGCCCTGCTTGAGCAGGGGATGCGCAATGTTGATCAGTGCATGACGCCACTTCGGCACCTCGATCAGGCCATCGGCGCCCACCAGGGGGTTGTCTTCGGGGGTGCTGTCGTTCCAGAACCCGAGCAGGCGGGCCTCTTCCTGGGTGACATGCCGGACTTCGGCGACCTTCTCGAGCGCCTGCGCCAGCTGGGCCGGGTCGTTCACGTCCAGGTCAACGCGCGTCCACTTTTCGGGCACCATGCGCCATTCCATCAGCGCCTGGGTCTGCAGGCGCGTCTCGATCGGCAACAGGCGCAGGCAGGGCGGTACATCCGCGTCATAGCCCAGCTCGGTCGGGCACATGGTGGTGCGGCCGGCGCTCGCCGGCATGATGCGGCGGCCATAGCCGGCAAAGAAAATGGCATTGATCAGCTCGGATTTGCCACGCGAAAACTCCGCCACAAAGGCCACCATGACCTTGTCGGAGCGCACCTGCGACTCCAGCCTGTGCAACCGCTCTTCCACCGCGGCGTCGAGCAGGTCATGGTCTTTCATCCACTCGGCAAGCAGCTTCAGTCGCAGGGCAAATCCGCGTCGCCATACGCCGTGCTGATCAAATTTTTCGTTAAAAGACATAGTCAACTGTGTGGATGTGAGCGGTCAATATAGCATCGCCCACCCGAAACAACCATGGGCCTCCTCTGTGGAACGCTCACGGTTTCTGGCAACTGGCGCAATAAAAAGTCGATCGCTGGCCCTGCCGGATACTTTTGATGGGCGATCCGCACACCTTGCAGGGCATGCCGGCACGGTCGTACACCATGGCGTCAAGCTGAAAATGACCCGCCTCGCCCTGGGCGTTGGAAAAGTCCCTGAGGGTACTTCCCCCTTTTGTAACGGCCTGTGTCAATACCTGCCGAATGGCGCGGTGAAGCAACGCTGCGCGCGGTTTGCTGATACGGGACGCCTTGGTGGTAGGCCGGATACCGGCCAGAAACAGCACCTCCGACGCGTAAATATTGCCCACCCCCACCACGGCCTCGCCGCCCATCAAAACCTGCTTGATGGCGGTCTGCCTGGGCTTGAGCGCCTGATGGAACACCGCCGCGTCGAACGCGTCACTGAGCGGCTCGACACCCAGCCGGCCCAGGAGCTTGTGGGCCACAGCGTCGTGCTCGTCCCCGGCATACACCACGGCGCCGAAACGGCGCGGGTCGTTCAGGCGCAAGGTTCCAAGGCTGGTCACCATGTCAAAGTGATCATGCTTGCCAGGCAAGGAAAGACCCGAACCAAAGCTCACGCTGCCAGACATGCCAAGGTGAATCAGCAGCAGCCCATCGCTCAGGTCGACCAGAAGATACTTGCCGCGGCGGCGCACAGCCAGCACCTGCAGGCCCACGAGACGCTGCGCACTGCAGCCCAGCGGCCAGCGCAGCGGTTTTCCCATGGATACCGCCTCGATGCGGGCGCCAGCAATGCGGTCTGCAAAACTCAGGCGGGTGACTTCAACTTCGGGCAGTTCAGGCATGGCTCACAGTCAGGCGGTAACAAACATCAACCCGCGGGACAGACCCTGAGGACAAGAGGGAAAACGCATCCGCGGAGCTTCAATTATCATGGGTTGATGAAGAAAAGACTTAGCCGTGTCCTCGGCTGCCTCTACCTCGCCGCCCCCTTGGTGCTGGCGCAGACCCAAGCGCCCGCGCCCGCCGCACCTTCCGGGCTCGCCGAAGCCAAAGCAGCGCAGGACGCAGCGCCGCCCTCCTCACCGCTCGATAGCGCACTGTTTTACCAGCTGCTTGTGGGTGAAATCACCACGCAGGATGGAGAGCCCGCCGCGGGTTTCGCGCTGATGCTGGACGCAGCCCGCAAAAC
Organism: Polaromonas sp. P4_F9; assembly: GCF_056401235.1. Classification (NCBI taxonomy): domain Bacteria; kingdom Pseudomonadati; phylum Pseudomonadota; class Betaproteobacteria; order Burkholderiales; family Comamonadaceae; genus Polaromonas; species Polaromonas sp. P4_F9. The sequence continues at coordinate 85,838 of NZ_JBFUJT010000002.1, forward strand.
GGGAGAGGCCCTGCTCTACCAGAGAGCCACCGAAATTGCCCTGCAGTCGCGCTCCGGCGACGCCGCGCTGCAGGCCGCGCAGGCCTGGAAGCAGGCCCAGCCTGCCTCGCGCGAGGCCAACCGCTATGTGCTGCAAATCCTGATCGCACTGAACCGCATTGCCGAAACAGCAGGCCCCCTGAAAACCGAGATCGGCCTGGCGCCGGAGGCCGAGCGCAATGCGGTCCTGGCCGTAGTGCCGCGCGCCTATGCCCGCGTCAATGACAAGAAACTGTCCAGCACCGTGGTGCAGGAGGGCCTGGACACCTACCTGAACAATCCCGCCACCGCCGGCGCCGCCTGGGCCACCGTGGGCCGCATGCGACTGGCCGCAGGCGACAACAATGGTGCACTCGACGCGGCCAAACGCGGCCAGGCCGCCGACGCTCGCGCTGAAGGCCCGGCCATGGTGGCGCTGGAACTGATGGACCCCAAACTGGCCGAGGCAGAAGACCTGGTCAAGAAATACCTTGAAGGCAACGCCAAGGCTCTGCCCGAATTCCGCATGGCGTATGCGCGGGCCCTGCTGGATGCACAGCGCTATGCAGAAGCGGCGACCCAGTTGCAGGTGGTGACCCGTGAAAAACCCGACTTCCCGGAAAGCTGGCTGGTGCTGGGCTCTTTGCAACTGCAGGACAACCAGCTCGCGCAGGCGCAGACCTCACTGCAACGCTATGTCGCACTGGCGGAGCAGCAGGCCGCGGAGGCTGACCGCAATCGCGGCCTTGCCCAAGCCTATCTTTCGCTGTCGCAAGTGGCTGAAAAGCGCAAAGACTTCACGGCTGCGGAAAACTGGCTGAACAAAATCGAGGATGCCTCTGAACTGACGGCGGCGCAAACCCGCCGCGCCTCCATTCTGGCGAGCCAGGGCAAGCTCGAAGAGGGTCGGAAACTGATCCGCCAGCTGCCGGAACGCAACCCCGCCGATGCACGGCTCAAACTCAATGCCGAAGTCGGACTGCTTCGCGACCTCAAGCAATACCGGCTTGCCCATGAGGTGCTGGCGCAGGCTCTGACCAAGACGCCCGATGAACCTGAACTGCTGTACGACCAGGCCATGATGGCCGAGAAACTTGCATCGCTGGGCGAGATGGAGCGCCTGCTGCGCAAGGTCATCCAGCTCAAGCCCGATTACCACCACGCTTACAACGCGCTCGGTTATTCGCTGGCAGACCGCGGTGTTCGCCTGCCGGAAGCCCGCGAACTGATCCAGAAAGCGCTCGGGTTCGCGCCGTCCGATCCCTTCATCAAGGACAGCCTGGGCTGGGTTGAATACCGCATGGGCAACAAGACCGAAGCGCTTCGCATTTTTGAGGCGGCCTACAAGGCCAAACCCGACGCGGAAATTGCCGCGCACTACGGGGAGGTACTGTGGAACCTGGGCCGGCGCGAACGGGCGACGGCGATCTGGAAAGAAGGCTTGCTGCTGAACCCCGACAACGAGACCCTGCTGGAAACCCTCAAGCGCCTGCGTGTGAAGCTGTAACCCCGGATCCCTGCCCTTGTTGCTCCTCACCCGCCTGCGTTCCGCCTTTTTTTCAGGCTGCCTGATTGCTACTTTTGCCGCTACTTTTTTAATAGCAGGATGCGCTCATCCTCCCGGAACAAAAGGCATAAGTGACCCCAAAAGCGGTTTCTGGGCCGGCCGTCTCAGCCTGCAGGTGCACAGCGAACCCGCACAGTCTTTTTCGGCCAGTTTCGAGCTCAAGGGCCAACCGGAGCGTGGCGAGTTGACACTCATCAGTCCACTGGGCAATGTCCTCAGCGTACTGCGCTGGTCTCCCGGTGAAGCCGTCCTGGATTCAGGCAACGAGAAGCTGCAACACTATCCATCGATCGATGCCTTGACGGAGCAGGCCACGGGCGCGGCCTTGCCGCTGGCTGCGCTGTTTGGCTGGTTGCAGGGGGATCACGCCAGCGTCAACGGCTGGTCTGCCGACTTGTCCCGCCACAGCGAGGGCCGCATTTCGGCCAAAAGAGCCCAGCCCACACCACCGGCCGACCTTCGTGTCGTGCTGGATCAATAAGGTCCGGCGCCGCGTCTGCTCAGCGCTAACGAATTGCCAGCGGATTGCCAACGGATTCACGGATCAAACGCATCAAACGGATTAATGGATCAAACGGATTTTTCAAACGTGACACGCCCTGCCAGTGCCCCCCGTTCTTCGGCTTACGCGCGCCCGCTCAAAGCCATTTACGACGTTCCCGCCCCCGCCAAGCTCAACCTGTTTTTGCACATCACGGGCCGGCGGGCCGATGGCTACCACCTGCTGCAGTCGGCCTTCATGCTGATCGACTGGTGCGACACCCTGCACTTTGAGTTGCGCACAGATGGCCAGATCAGCCGCGCCGACCTGGGCGATCCCGGCCATCCCGGCGGCAGCACACCCGAACCGCTGCCCGCCGAAGATCTGGTCGTACGGGCGGCCAGGGCCCTGCAGGCAGCTTGCGGCACCTCCCTGGGGGTTCACATTGGCCTGGAAAAGCGCATACCGTCGCAGGCGGGCATGGGAGGCGGCTCGTCCGACGCGGCGAGTTGCCTGCTGGCGCTGCAACGCCTCTGGGGTGTGACGTTACCTGCCACGGAGTTGCGCGCGCTGGCCCTGTCGCTGGGCGCGGACGTGCCTTTTTTCCTCTCGGGCGGACACGCCTGGGTCGAAGGGATTGGCGAGAAAATCACCCCCATCGCACTGCCGGCTGCGCGGTTTGTGGTGGTCAAGCCTTCGGCCGGACTCTCTACGCCCGCTATTTTCAGTGCACCGGAACTCAAACGCGATACAGAAACTGCTACAATCCAAGGCTTTGCTGCAAATGCAGAAGGTCAGGTCTTCGGATTTGGTCGCAACGACTTGCAGCCGGTTGCCCAGGCACTGTGTCCGCCGATTGGCCAATCACTCGATTGGCTGTCAGCGCAACACCTTGAGGGACGAATGACCGGCTCGGGAAGTGCTGTGTTTGCGCTACTGCCGCACGATGTAGATCTGCCAGATTTGCCGGGACACCCTGGCGACTGGAAAATTCGCAAGTGCAGCAATTTGCAAGCGCATCCCCTGGCCGGTTGGTAATAAAATAACCGCTCTTGGGAATGTGTTTTCAAGCGACCATGAGTCAACAGGTTATAGGTCGGTTGTTGGCAAGTTGCGTTGTCTGGTTTCAGGCTACGCTTCAAAGGCAACAGTTGTCCTGTGTAGGGGTGTCGCCAAGCTGGTTAAGGCACCGGATTTTGATTCCGGCATTCGCAGGTTCGAATCCTTCCACCCCTGCCAAATTTCTGATCTGCCATGAAGGCGGGTCGCAGATCCGCCCGGTGCGGGTCTGCATGACTGACGGAACCCCTTAGGTTCCGCTTGACTACAGGCCCGCTTGGCGGGTCTGTGTGTTTTTGGAGACACAGGCAACCGGTGCTCACTGCCAAGTTCCTGTTGCGACGTGTTTCCCCGGTGCGTATTGTTGCCGTGCGCAAGTTGATTCGATAAAAATTTCCGCCGCGTTCAAGTCCTCTTCAAGTTCGATTTCAGCTGGGCCTCACATGCAAACGCACCATCCCGACTTCATGGTTTTCACCGGCAATGCCAACCCCAGCATGGCCTCCGAGATCGCCCAGCACCTGGGCATTTCACTGGGCGCTGCCCATGTGGGGCGTTTTTCCGACGGTGAAGTCACCGTTGAAATCCAGCAAAACGTGCGGGCCCGTGACGTGTTTGTGGTGCAGTCGACCTGTGCGCCAACCAATGACAACCTGATGGAACTGCTCATCATGGTCGATGCGCTCAAACGGGCGTCGGCCGAGCGCATCGCTGCGGTGATTCCTTATTTCGGCTATGCCCGGCAGGATCGCCGCCCGCGTTCAGCGCGCGTGCCGATCACTGCCAAAGTGGTGGCCAACATGCTGCAGGCCGTGGGCGTGTCGCGCGTCCTGACGATGGACCTGCATGCCGACCAGATCCAGGGCTTTTTCGATATTCCGGTGGACAACATTTATGCCTCGCCGGTGCTGCTGGGTGATTTGCGCCAGAAGAATTACGCCGACCTGATGGTGGTCTCGCCGGACGTGGGCGGCGTGGTGCGCGCCCGTGCGCTGGCCAAGCAGCTCGGATGCGACATGGCCATCATCGACAAGCGCCGTCCCAAGGCCAACGTGTCGGAAGTGATGCACGTGATCGGCGATATCGAAGGCCGCAACTGCGTGATCATGGACGACATGATCGACACGGCCGGCACGCTGGTCAAAGCCGCCGAGGTGCTCAAGGAGCGTGGCGCCAAAAAGGTTTACGCGTATTGCACGCACCCGATTTTTTCGGGCCCGGCCATTGGACGTATCACCCAGGGTGACGCGCTGGATGAGGTGGTGATCACCAACACCATTCCATTGAGCCAGAACGCGCAAGGGTGCAAAAAGATTCGCCAGCTCTCCGTGGCACCGCTGATCGCCGAAACGATCCAGCGCATTGCCAGGGGAGAGTCGGTCATGAGTTTGTTTTCGGACCAGGACAACCTGTTCTGATCCGAAACAAAAAGGTGGCTGCGCAACCTTCAGGGTTGGGCAGCCTTTTTATGTCGGGGTGAGCTGGTCGCGGCCCGCCCCTTAATGGAGAAGATTATGAAATTCGTCGCTTTTGAGCGCGCAAAGCAGGGCACGGGTGCGAGCCGCCGTCTCCGCATCACCGGCCGCACGCCCGGTATTGTTTACGGTGGCACCGGTGAACCGTCGCTGATCGAACTCGATCACAACGCACTGTGGCACGCCATCAAGAAAGAAGCTTTCCACGCTTCCGTCCTCGAGATGGAAATGGGCGGCAAGACCGAGAAGGTTTTGCTGCGCGATCTGCAAATGCACCCGTTCAAGCAACAGGTCCTGCACATCGACTTCCAGCGCGTTGACGCGAGGACCCGCCTGACCATGAAAGTGCCACTGCACTACAGCGGCGAAGAAGAGTCCCCGGCTGTCAAGGCCGAGAACTGTCTGGTCAACCACGTGCTGACCGAGTTGAGCATCTCCTGCCTGCCCAAGGACCTGCCGGAATTCATCGACATCAATCTGAGCGGCCTGAAAAAAGGCACCTCGCTGCACGTCAAGGACATCACGCTGCCCAAAGGCGTGAAGTTCGTCGCCAAAGGTGGCCAGGACAACCCGGTGCTGGTGTCCGTGTCTGCCGTGTCGGAAGAGGCCGAGGCTGATGCCGCTGCCGCAGCGGCGGCGGCCGTGCCTGTGGACCCTAAAGCAGCCAAGGCTGCTGCCGCCAAAGAAGCCAAAGCTGGCGCCAAACCTGCTGCTACCAAGAAGTAACTCCCTGCCAGCAGCATTGGCCTGAAAAGGTCAGCGGCCCTTGTCCTCCCCGGAGGCCAAGGGCCGTTTTTCTTGGGGGTCACGCTCTGCTGCACCGATAATCCCGGTTGCGGGACGCACCGCTTTCTCCATCTCACACACAGCATGATCAAACTCTTTGTTGGCCTGGGCAACCCGGGCGCCGAATACGAGGCTACGCGCCACAATGCCGGCTTCTGGTGGATAGACGCGCTCTCGCGCGAATTGAAGGCGCCGCTCAGCCTGGACAAGAGTTACCACGGCCAGGTCGCGCGCACCACCCTGAACGGGAAAACCGTGTGGCTGCTCAAGCCCCTGACCTTCATGAACGTCTCGGGCAAATCCGTGGCCGCGCTGGCCCGATTTTTCAAGATCTCGCCCGAGGAGGTTCTGGTGGCGCACGACGAACTCGACATCGTGCCCGGGCAGGTCAAGCTCAAGTTTGGCGGCAGCCACGCGGGCCATAACGGCCTGCGCGACATTCATGCCCAGCTCGGCACCGACGACTACTGGCGCCTGCGCATCGGGGTGGGGCACCCGGGCGTGAAGGCCGAGGTCATCAACTGGGTGCTGAAAAAACCGTCGCAGGAACACCGCGTGGCGATTGAAGAATGCATTGACCGCGCCCTCAAAGCGGTGCCAGCCCTGCTGGCAGGCGAGATGGAAAAAGCCACCATGCTGATTCACACCAGCCAGCCACCACGGCCCAAGCCACCGCGCAGGACTGACCCGGAAGACTGAGCATTACCGGATGCCTGCTATTATTTTGATAGCTTGTTGCTTATAGCTGATGAACTGATGGCGGCCGCGTTTTAGCCGCTCAGGTTTTGCTGATGATCCGGCGCGCTTTCCCGCGCTGCCCGGCAATCGCCTGAACTACCGGGCCACCACTACCGGAATGACGGCTTGCAGGCGCTGGTATTTTTGCCAAAGCGTTTCCCGGGTTTCAACATGCTGCGGATTGACCGGGATGCAGGCCACCGGGCAGACCTGCACGCACTGCGGTTCGTCAAAATGACCAACGCATTCCGTGCATTTGTGCGGGTCGATTTCGTAGATTTCCTTGCCCAGGTAAATCGCCTGGTTGGGACATTCAGGCTCGCACACGTCGCAGTTGATGCACTCGTCGGTAATCATCAAGGCCATGTTCAGCCTCCTTTCGATCCTGCCGCATGCGCGGCACCCAGCGCCGCAGCCACCGCCGGACTCACCATCTGGCGGACATCACCGCCCAGCTTGCTGATCTCGCGCACCAGCGTGCTGCTGATGCATTGCAGCGCCGCATCGGGCAGCAAAAAGACGGTTTCCACCTGCGGCTGGAGCTTGCGGTTCATGGCGCCCATTTGCGCTTCGTAATCAAAATCCGTCACGTTGCGAACGCCCCGCACCACGGCGCAGGCGTTGTGCGCGACGCAAAAATCCATGATCAGCCCCTCAAAGGCCATCACCCTCACGCCGACGATGTCGCGGGTGGCCGCCTGTACCTGCTCCACACGGTCCTGCAGCGAGAACAGGGTTTTCTTGTGGTGGGCCGCCGCGACCGCAATGATGAGCCGGTCAAACAGCTTGCCGGCACGGCGCACCACGTCGTCATGGCCGAGCGTGAAAGGGTCAAACGTGCCGGAATAAACAGCAATGCGTGGCGTTGGCGGCGGGGTGGCGGGCATGGGGGAATTATGCCCCGCCGGCCTCGGGCGCGCGTAACCCCAAGCCGAACAGGGCCGCAGCTGCCCTGTCCTGGCGGCCAGCCCGGTGCCTCAACTGTCGATGCGCACCAGCAGATGGAAATGCACCGCGCCCGCCTTGCCGCTGCGGTGTACCCGCAGGCCAAGCGGCTGCAGTTCCTCATCGAGCCAGTACCGGGGTGCCTCCAGATAGACAAGGCCGGTAGGCCCCAACACCTGCACGGCGGCTTTCAGCGCGGGCTCAAACAGTTCGGACTCAAACGGCGGGTCCAGCAGCACCAGCTGCATGCTGGCCGCGGGCAAACGACGCAGCAGGCCCACGCCGTCGCCGCGCTCGATCCGCACCATGCCGGCCTGCAATTGCGTTTGCAGGGCCTTGAGCCGCAACACCAGCCCGGGGTCCTGCTCGCACAGCAGCACCTCGGTCGCGCCTCGCGAGGCCGCTTCAAATCCCAGTACGCCAGTGCCGGCAAACACATCAACGCAGCGCCAGCCGGTCAGGTCCTGGCCCAGCCAGTTAAACAGGGTTTCGCGCACGCGATCGGGGGTGGGGCGCAGGCCGGGCTTGTCGGGCACCGGAAGTTTGGTGCGTTTGTACTGCCCGCCAATGATGCGAATTTCGCCAGGAGGTTTGGCTTTACGCGCTACCACCTTGCCCGACCTGGCGGGCCTTTTTTCAGTTTTCTTTTCAGTTGCCAGTGCGGTGTATTTCATGGCGCGGCTCCCAGAATCACGGTAATCATCTTTTCGGGTTGTAATTTGCGGGCAAAAGCCGTCTTGATGTCGGCCACCGTCACCTTGTCGACCTGCTGCGTCCAGGTATCCAGGTAATCGAGCGGAAGGTTGTTCCAGGCGATGCCGGAGATGTTGTCGAGCAGTTTGCGGTTGCTGTCAATGCGCAGCGCGAAGCCACCAATCAGATTGGCCTTGGCGGCCTGAAGTTCGGCCTCGGTAGGCCCGTTGGCCACGAAGTCATTCACCACCTGGCGCACGATTTGCACGGCCTGTGCGGCCTGATCGGGCCGGGTTTGCAGGCCCACGGTGAAACTGCCGGCATGCAGGCCGGGCGAAAAGTAGCTGGAGACGCCGTAGGTCAGGCCGCGCTTTTCCCGCACCTCGCTGGACAGGCGCGACACGAAGCCGCCACCGCCCAGGATGTAATTCCCCACGGTCAGCGCGAAATAGTCCGGGTCGGCCCGCTTGAACCCGGGCTGGCCGATCAGCACATGGGCCTGCGCCGAATCGAAGGGAATGCGCTTTTCCTGCGCCTCGGCCAGCGGCGCCACTTCGGCCACCACCGGAGCCGGCGCCAGGCTGGCGCAGGGCACTTGCGGCAGGCGCGCGAGCAGCCGCGCGGCGATGACATCCGCCTGCGCCCGCGTGACGGCGCCCACCATGCTGATGCGCGCGCGGCAGGCCACGACGCCGGCCGCATGGGCCGCCCGCATGTCAGCCACGCTGATGCGCGCCAGGCTGGCTTCCGTCACCTGGTAGCCGTAGGGGTGGCTGCCATACACCGCCTGGGCATAGGCGCGGCCAATCACACTGGCGGGGCGGGTGTAGGACTCCTTGAGCCCCGCCTGCATGCGCTGGCGCTCACGCTGCCAGATCGCCTCGGGGAAAGACGGCTCGGCAATTTCGCGCGCAGCGAGTGCCACGGCCTTGTCCAGCAGCTCGGGCTCGGTCAGCGAACGCAGTGAAAATCCCATGCGGTCCGAACTGGCGCCGGCGCCGAATTGCGCGCCCAGATCAGCCCAGGCTTCACTCAGCGCGTTTTCGTCCATGGGCGGTTCAAAGGCCCCCACACTGGCCACCGCGTGTGCGCCGCTGCCCCCCGAGGGGGCGCTCGCGCCTTGGGACGGCCTTGCGGCGCGAGTGTCATTTCCACGCACACCCTTGTCCAGCATGCCCGCCGTCACACCGGCCAGCCCCGCCTTGTCAGGCGGGTCGCGCCGGCTGCCGGCGTCGAAATCAATCTGCACATCCACCATCGCAATGGCCGGGCTTTCCACCAGGTAGACCCGGGCACCGCTGGGCTGGGTCCAGTGCTGGACGGGAATGGCGGCCAGCACGCTGGACTGACAGCAAAGCGCCAACAAGCCTGCCGCCCCCGACAAAAGGATGCGGGGGACCCTGTTCCTGGCAGCCGTTTTTAGAGTGGCAATCATCATGGCAACAATCGTATTTTTTCGGTTCATGGCCAGACTTAATGCCGGGTGACGGCGGCCGGGCCGCGCGGCTGGCGGCGCCGGGAGTTCGGGTCCACGGGCTGCGGCAGTAAGGTGGCGCTGGTCAGTTGCTCGTCGCCGAAATATTTGGCGGCCACCGCCTGCACTTCACCACGGCTGACGGTACGCAGCCTGGCGATCAGGCGCGTTGCGGCATCCAGCGGCAAGCCCTGTATCCAGTTGGAACCGAGCTCGCGCGCCTGGCTGAACACCGAGTCGAGCTTGTAGGTTTCGCTGGCAACCCACTGGGTCTTGACGCGCTGCAGTTCTGCCTCGCTGACACCGTCGCGCGCAATCAGGGCCACCTGCTGGCGCAAAGCGTCCGCCACCTGCGCGGTGGTCTTGCCTTCTGCAGGGACACCATCGAGGGTGAACAGCTGCGGCCCGCGGCCCAGCAGGCCATTGGATGCGCCCGCACTGTCGGCCACGCGCCCTTCGCCCTGCACCAGCGCCCGATCCAGGCGCGCACCGCTGTAGCCGTCCAGAATCGCGGCCAGCACGGTCAGGGCCAACGCATCCCGGCCGGCCGCAGGCGGGGACGCCGATGCAGGCAAGGCGGCGCCGGCCGGGTCCGCCAGATCCGCCGCCTCGAGCTTGGGCACCTTGAAGACCAGATTGACATAGGCCTGGCTCGCGGGGGCCTTGAAGTCCAGGCGCCGCATGCCGGCCTGCTCGGGCTCGCTGCGCGGTTTGCGCCCGGGCACCGGGCGCGCCGGAATGCCGCCGTAGTATTTTTCGGCCAGCCGACGGACCTGGGCCACCTCCACGTCACCGGCCACCACGACGGCCGCATTGGCCGGCACATACCAGCGCCGGTAAAAATCACGCACATCGGCCGGGGTCATGGCGTCCAGATCGCTCATCCACCCCACGATGGGGCGGCGATAAGGGGACGCCACGAAGGTGATGGCCGTCGCCTGCTCCAGCAGCATCGCGCGCGGCGACTCCTCGGTGCGCAGGCGGCGCTCCTCCTTGATCACCTCGATCTCGCGCGTGAACTCGTCGTCCGGCCACTGGTTGCCGGCAAAACGGTCGGCCTCCAGCCGCATCACATCTTCAAGTTTCTCCGCGGGAATCTGCTGGTGGTAGCCGGTGCCGTCGCGGCTGGTGAACGCATTGTCACGCCCGCCCAGTGCCGCCACCCGCCTGGAAAATTCGCCCGGCTTCACCGTGGGCGTGCCCTTGAACATCATGTGCTCCACCGCATGGGCGACGCCCGAGGTGCCATCCACTTCGTCCATGGACCCCACGCGCACCCAGAGCATGTGCGCAACGGTAGGCGCGCGGTGGTCCGGCTTGACAATGACCGTCAGGCCGTTGGCCAGCGTGAATTGCTCCACAGGCGCCGGGGTTTGCATCTGCGCAGGGGCTGCCGTGCTGACGCAAGCGGCCAGTACAACAGGCAGGAAAGACGCGGAAATCAGGGAAACAATGCGCTGGGGGAGGGGTACTGAAAGCTTCAAAAGGGCTGGCCCGGGGGGTTTCATAGAATGGTGCGACTCACAAGCATACCCAATGTTCAGTTTTTTCAAGAAAAAATCCCCTCCCCCCGCACCGCCTGCGCCCCAGGCCCCCCCTGCGGCTACCGCGACCCCAGTCGATCCCGCCCCCGCGCTGCCCGCGGCCCCGCTCAACCAGCCCGGCAGCACGGGCGGGCTGATTGGCAGCGCGCTGGTCACGCCGATTGCCATCCCCGTGCCCGATGCCGTGGCGCCGGAGCGCCAGCGCTGGCTCAGCAAGCTGCAGGCGGGCCTGCGTAAAACCGGCTCCAGCATTTCCACCGTTTTTACCGGCAGCCGCATTGACGACGAGCTGTACGAGGACCTTGAAACCGCCCTGCTGATGGCCGATGCCGGCGTGAAGGCCACGGAATACCTGCTCGCCGAAGTCAAGCGCCGGGTCAAGGATGGCGGCATGACACACCCCGTCGCGGTTAAAAACGCGCTGGTCGACGCGCTGGCGCAACTGCTCAAGCCGCTGGAACAAGCCCTGGTGATCGGGAAATACCAGCCCACCGTGATCATGGTCACAGGCGTCAATGGCGCAGGCAAAACCACCTCGATCGGCAAGCTCACGCGTCACCTGGCCGCTGAAGGTGCCTCAGTGCTGCTGGCGGCTGCCGACACCTTTCGTGCGGCGGCGCGCGAGCAGCTCAGCATCTGGGCCGACCGCAACACGGTAGAAATCATCAGCCAGGCAGGCGGCGACCCGGCGGCCGTGAGCTTTGACGCCGTGAGCGCCGGCAAGGCACGCGGCAAGGACGTGGTGCTGGTCGACACGGCGGGCCGCCTGCCGACACAGTTGCACCTGATGGAAGAGCTGCGCAAGATCAAGCGTGTGGTACAAAAAGCCGATACCACCGCGCCGCATGAAGTGCTGCTGGTGATTGACGGCAACACGGGCCAGAACGCCTTGAGCCAGGTCAAGGCCTTTGACGAAGCGTTGCAGCTCACCGGCCTCGTCGTGACCAAGCTCGACGGCACGGCCAAGGGCGGTGTACTGGCCGCCATCGCACTGTGGGCCCGGGAGCGCCAAGGGGTCCACCCCGACCTGCGCCCGGTGCCGGTTTACTTTATTGGCGTGGGTGAAAAGCTGGAAGACCTGGAAACCTTCAGCGCCAGGGAGTTTGCACAGGCGCTGCTGAGTTAAAGGCATTTCATGGCCAGTGATAGCTAAAAAATCAAACGGATTAAACGGATCAAACTGATCAAACCGGCCATTTACAGACCACCAGTGGCTGGCCCAACGGGCCCGTAGCAGCCACTCTTGCCGCGCATGTCCGACCTTGTGACCTGGCCGGATGATTCTTTACAAGCAGCGATGGCGCAGCGACACTTGTTGCTCCAAGAATCTGGAGTTCCTATGCTTCCCGACACCCCGTTGCTCCTGGCTTTCGTGGGCGCCAGCCTGGTGCTGGCTCTCACGCCCGGCCCCGCCGTCGTCTATATCGTGGCCCGCACTCTGGCACAGGGTCGCGCCTGCGGTCTCGCTTCCGTGCTGGGCGTGGCACTGGGCAACCTCTCCAACGCCGTGGGCGCCGCGCTCGGACTGGCCGCTTTGTTCGCTATCTCTTCGATCGCATTCACCGTGGTGAAATGGGCCGGGGCCGCCTACCTCGTGTACCTCGGCATCCGGATGTGGCGGGCGGTGCCGGCCATCGCAAATGCGGCGTTGCAGGCACCGGCGCAGCCCTTGCGGCGAGTCTTTCGCGACGGCTTCATGGTGGCGCTATTGAACCCGAAAACCACCTTGTTTTTTGCCGCCTTTCTGCCGCAGTTCATGGACGCGCACGCCAGCCCGCTGATGCAGACCCTGGCGCTCGGCGGGGTCTTCATCGGTATCGCCGGCTGCACCGACCTCATCTACGTGCTGACTGCAAGCCTCGTCGCACCGCGCCTGAACCGGGCGGCCCGGCACGCCGTCTGGGGCAACCGGCTCGCGGGTACATCCTTCATCGCCTTGGGTGTGCTCACGGCCATGGGCACGCGTCCCACGCGCTAGCCATTGCTGCGTCGCCGATTCGGTCTCGCCGTTGTGAACCACACCGGTGAAAGCATCGATATGGTGGCCGACCTTGCCCACTCCCGGCTGATCCGCAGCGCGCCTGTGGCGGCTGCACAGGCTGCCGGCCGCTCGTGGCGCTGGAATCGACCATCATCGCTCACGGCACGCCCTACCCAGAGAAGGTTCGGATGGGCGTTTACACGACCCTCAGCCAGACAAGAAGCCAGGAATCACCCTGTGCGAACCTGGCTTTCTCGTCGAGAAAATGCCGCTCTATTTCGCGGCCGCGTTGTTTGCCAGCCAGCTTTCCAGCGAGGTCGTGCCGATCCGCGCATGGGCGCCGGGCGTCAAGGACTTGTCATCGAGGCGCGTTCCAAAATACAGTGCATCGTCATCCCTGACGACTTCTCGCGGGTCCTGGCTGGCCTGCAAGGTGCGTCGCAGCAATTCGTCGAGACGGAATGACTGGGGCCCTGCGATTTCACAGGTGTCGTTCAGCGGTGCCTCGGTGGCAACCTTTGCCAGCGCGGCAGCGACGTCATCGGCCGCAATCGGCTGCAACCGGGCCGACGACGCACGCACCGTCTGGTTCTGGGTGCTCACATAGGCAATGGATTCCAGGAACTCGAAGAATTGGGTGGCCCGGACAATCGTGTACGGCACTGTGGAGCCCTTGATGATGGACTCCTGGGCCACCTTGGCACGGAAGTAGCCGCTTTCGGGCACGCGCTCGGATCCCACAACCGACAGCGCCACATGATGGCGCACGCCCGCGGTGAGTTCGGCGGCGAGCAGATTCCGGGTCGACGACTTGAAGAAATTCATCACCGCCTCGTCTTCGAACGACGGCGAGTTGGACACGTCAACCACGACCTCCGCGCCGGCCAGCACCTGGGAGAGTCCTTCCCCGGTCACCGCGTTGACGCCCGACGACGGCGATGCCGCAGCCACCTCATGCCCGGCCTGCTGAAGCAAGGCCGCAAGTTTCTTGCCGATGAGGCCACTGCCTCCGATGATCACAACTTTCATGTCAAGTCCTTCATTACGTGGGGGAAATTAAAGACGGCGGCACCCTGCAACCATCCATACAACACAATACGTTTGACGATGACGGCTTGTGACAGCGCTGGGTGAAATCTGCTGTACCCATCGCCGAAGAAAGCCATCGTTCCTTGCATACATCGCCTGGATGTCGTTCAGCGAGCGAAGAACAAAGCATCGCTCCGGGTCGATGGGTTTGTCCTTCGGCTCAGAGGGTGGGCGCTCATTGGATGGGCTTTTCAAGCACCGGCATCTGCATGCCGATGGCCATGCGATTCCAGGTGTTGATCTGTGCGATCGTCCAGCAGAGCTCGACGATCTCCTGGTCACTGAACTGGCTCTTCAGTGCGTCGAAGTCGGCATCCCGGCTGCCGTGGTACTCGACCAGCCTGGTCATGGTTTCGGCCCAGTTCAGCGCGGCGCGCTCGCGCTTGCTGTACAGGCCGGTTTCGCGCCAGGTCGACAGGCTGTTGATACGCTGCCAGGTCTCGCCATGCTTGCGCAAATCGCGTGCATGCATGTCCAGGCAGAAGGCGCAGCCATTGAGCTGGGACACGCGCGTCTGCACGAGTTCCATCAGGACGGGGCCGAGCGAAGACTTGGCGGTGGCAGCACCGACGCCGGCCATGGCCTGATAGGCCTTGGGAGAGATGTCGGTCCAGTGGAGGCGGGGTTCGTTCATGGTTTTACCTTTGAGTCATGGTTGGGATACACAGACTCAAGACGTTTGAGAGGTCGGACTTGTGACATTGAGATCGCGGCCCAATGCCTTGGCGATGCGGGCGAGCTTGTCCGGGTTGCGCTGCGCGTGAATGCGCACGATGCGCTCCCCATCCGTTTCGAGCGTCTGCGCCGACTCCAGGGCGCCATCGATGAAGCGCAGCAAGCCCCATTGACCGTTGAGCACAACCACTTCAAATCGCACCAGGTTGGGGTAGCGCAGGCTGGTGGCGAGATACAGCTGTGCGATGCGCTGCCCGCCCACCAGCGGCGCCCCAAAGCTGGGCACCTTGCCGCCGCCATCGCCGATCAGCTGCGCGTCGTCGGCGAGCATGGTTTTGAGCGCGGCGAACTCGCCGCGCACGGCGGCATCAGCGAACCCCCGCAGCAGCCGCAGCTGGGTCTCTCGAGGGACGGTGTACCGCGGCCGCTGGTCCTGTAGCTGCACCTTGGCGCGGTGAACAAGCTGCCTGCAGGCGGGCTCGGTCTTGCCCAGGGCCTCGGCCACTTCGCCGTAGTCGACATCGAACACTTCGCGCAGCAAATAGGCCGCACGGGCCTCGGGAGCAAGGCGCTCCAGCAATGCGAGGAAAGCCACCGAGACATCGTCGGCTCGCTCCAACACCTGCTCCGGCGAGACGGGGGAATCGGAGAGCAGGGGCTCCGGCAGCCATGTGCCGACATAGTGCTCGCGCTGGATCTTGGCCGTGCGCAGTCTGTCGATGGCCAGGCGCGTGGTGACGGAAACGAGCCAGGCCTCCGTGTTGTCCAGGCGATCCTGGTCGGCCTCGTGCCATCGCAGCCACGCATTCTGGACGACTTCTTCGGCCTCGGCCGAGGAGCCCAGCATGCGGTAGGCAATACCCTGCAAGCGAGGGCGGTGGCGGTTGAATGTGTTGGTGGCGTCGTTCATAGCTACCCAGACGTTTGACACCACCGTTTTGTGACGGCGACGCCATTTCAGGTGCGAGTCGAAAAGACCCCTTTTTTACGCTCTCCTGCCGGTCTGTGCAATGGCAGCATGGGGTCAGCCATCTCGCGGCGCCGGCAGCGGGCACAAGGTGCAGCCCTCTCGCCCGGTCACTGCGTGACCTGCTTTACGTGGGTCTGCATATCCCCTTGTGGGTCGCGGTGCGTGGTATCTGTTTTTACGTAGCACGCAATAAAGGGTGGGCCAAGTAGACGCCTTGAGCCGGGCCGCACGTCAACTGTGCAGCCAGTTGAGGCCAGACTCCCTGGACTCAATGGGCAGTCGTTGACAGGGTACGAATCGGCGGCGCCGAGTTATGCAGCAGGCGCAGGAGGTCGGCCTGCCTGGACGTGCCGGTCTTGGAGAACATGTGCTTCAGGTGGGTGCGAATAGTCGACTCGCCGATGCCGAGCATGTCGGCCACCTCCATGCCGCCCAGCCCCTGGGAAAGCGCCAGCAGCACGCGCAGTTCGCCGCCAGTGAGCCCGTGCAGCCTGGCGAAGGCCTCACCCGGCATGAGTGGCGCCTGAACGGGATCCTGCGTGAACACTGCGACCGATGCTGCAAACGGCGCAAGAATGCCGCGGCGCTGGCCGCTCTCAATCGGAAGGAGAGTCGCAACGTAGCCGCCGCCGACTCTGTCTGGAATCGCCACGGAATGTTTGCTCACACCCATTTCGGCATCGTCGCGCGCCGCCTCTTCAATCGCCTTCGACAGTGCAGCGCGAGCCGCAGGATCGGTGGGAGAAATCCGATTGTTGACGAGACGAATCGAATTGCCGGTTTTGATCTGGCGTTCGGCAGCCTGGTTCATGTAAACGACGTGCCCATCGCGCGCCGTGAGGAAAACACCGGCAACCAGTCCATCCAGCGTCTTTTCCAGCATCTCCGACCTGAGCGCCCTGATATCGAGCACATCGGAAATGGCGAGTGCACGGCATACATGCGGAGAGAGAAGCTTGAACAGACTGACATCACGCTGCTGGAAATGCGGGGCCGTCTCGCTGCGGGAGGCATGCATGGAAGCCATGCGCCCTCCGGTCCGCAACGCGGGAAACCAGATCATATCCAGCAATCCAAACGGCTTTAGCACCTCTCGAAAGAACCGGCTTTCGAGCAACTGGTAACGCTCCATGGAGAGGGCGCTGACGTCGCCGATATTCGAGACGACATCTGCAACGGCCATGGGACTTACCGCGTATTGACTTCCCAACTTCTCCAGGAATTCTGGTTGATATCCGAAGACGAACAGCTGGTCATTTTGCACGTGCCGCAGATCATGAACGCATATTCCGCCCGCTGTGCTTTCACAGAGATCTGCAACCTTTCGGCAAGTGGCCGGCCAGCGCTGCGGATCGAGCGCACAGTCATAGATCGCACCTATCAGGTCGGATAGCTCCTGAGCGGAAACCCCCTCCAGGCCGATCACGGTGAAACCCTCCCATTCGCAGGATGTCGAACAGCCATGCCATGAACCTTTCGTGAGGACGCTGCTCGCGCTTGCGTGCAGAGAAAGCTTTCGGGCGCCGTCGGGCCCGTGAGAAACCTGCACTTTTTCTTTTGATGCTGCATTGACCGTAACAGAAAAAGGTCGCCAGCGTCATGGTCATATTACCGCTCGCAATAGCGGCACTCTTTGAAAGCGCCCAGCTACAGCAGCAGCCGCATCATCGCTTCCGATGATGCGGAGGCTCGGGTGATTGCCTACGCTCACAACCTGATCAAGACGCCTTGTGCGCATCGCGGCGAGGTCGCACTCACTTGGCGCGATGGACTTCACCACGACACTTCTCACCAGGAGCTGCATATGACAAAGAAACCCAATGCCGGAGAAGCCACCATGGGAAACGTCATCTACGAAGCTTACCGCCGCAACCGCAACCGCAACCTGAACCTGCGAGAGCAAGTTGAGCGTAAAGCCCGCGAAACCCGGACTAAGGAAATCGATCGCTTGATCGTGGCACCGCTGCTTCGAGGGCTCAGGCGGACCTTCAGCCGCGGACGGCAGCGCCCGCCTATCGCTTCCATCGCGCTGAGAGCTTGCGGCCTGATCGGCGCCGTGATTCTCGGTGGACTGTTCGTTGCCTCCTGCGGTTCAGGCGTGACCGACGTTGGCACAGCCGTGGTCGCCCAGATCAGTGCTGAGACCAAAACAGCTGCCGCAACACTGTTGCCCCTTCAACGGCCCGATCACACGGTGGTGAATCAACACAGCACCGCGCACGATTCCGACTTGCCCGGAGCGTCCATCGCCGCCTACGGGATGTAGTGCGCTCCATTGCCAATTACCAATGGACCAATGGGCCACGCCTTTTGAAACTACCGGAGAACGCCATGAAGACCACGCGTCACGAGGAACAGGAAGTCACCCCGAATCCTCCGCAAGCTGTCCAGCTTGGTGCTGGCGAGTCCCTGCTTTTTTGGACCAAAGCAGGGATCTCCTTGCTCAGCAACTCGGGTAGTCTGGTGGTGACCGGCACGCCGCTGTGGCTGGGCGAGCAGGTCTTTCGCGCCAGGACGCCGCTGGAACCCGGGCAGGTGCACCTTATCGAGCAGGACGGCTGGATCACACTGACGGCCGGCCCGCAGGGGGAAGCCGTTTGCTTAGTAATCCCGAAGAGCCGCCCATCGCTGATGCGCGCTCTGGGCAAGGCGGGCAAGCAGTTTCTCAGGCGCTTGCCCGGAATCGCCAAGGTCGCAGGCACCTGATTTCGCGACGCCTAGCCTGTTTAACAACTGCCTTCACTACCTTGCTAGACATCATGGTCGCTCGTTAAGGCAAAGGGCGGCAGCCCTGGAAGACGCCCGGCGACAGCAGTAGCCGCATCATCGCTTCCGATGGCGCGGCGGCGCAGGTGATTGCCTAAGCTCACAACCTGACCGAGACGCACTGTGCTCATCGCAGCGAGGCTGGCCTTGATGGCAGCCAAGCCGCATAACGCCATGGCCCAGGATGCGATGCCGGATGCGCCCATGCCGGTCGATCTTTACCGCCTTGCACTGAACGCGCTGTTGGTGCCCTTGTTGGACGACGCCGAACCACCCCGGTGGACCAATGCGGCGATCGACTTTAGCTGCGATCCGGGAACAAGCGTCATGGTCGACGGCGAGCCGCTGGTTGCAGGCAAGCTGATTCCGGCAACTGCTTTCACCGGGCGCTGAAACATGGACCGCCGCGCACCCATGGGGCTGAAGTCCGTGGAGTAATCCGGAAGCGTGGGACTGCTTGTCTTTCATGAGGACGCCGGGCTGAGCGCGGTGGTGATGCCAGACCGCTTGCGGGTCGTCAGCCACATGGGCCGTGCATGGCTGCGTGGCCCGTTGCTGCACCCACTTCCGGCGTTGTTGCGATTACTTCGATCACTCGAGCAGAGACGGATGCTCGGTTACCTAAGAGGGTGTAGACGAAATCAACTGGCCTGAAGATTGCACGTCATTTTGCCATTCGAGAAGAGGTGGCGATGACAAAGCAAGGGCAGATAGGCGATGAGCCGAAGGCAGTGGATCGAGGAGGTCGGCCACCGGCATTGAAGCCGGAGCAGGTGGTCTTATTGCGCGGCTTCGCCTCGCAGATGCCGCATGCGACGTTGGAGGAACTCGCGGCTGAACTGGAACACCGGGGCTCGGTGCGTGTGTGCGCAGCTACGATCCGCAGGACCTTGCGCGCCCAGGGCATCGTCCGCTTGATGCCCGAGCGCAGGGCCTTCGAAGTGCCTGCGGCTGCTCGGGCCATGCACAAGCGCTACGGTTACACCGCTTCCCATCGACGTGAGGCGGGCTCGCACTACAGCACCGATCTGACCGATGCCGAATGGGCGCTGGTTGCCGACATCTTTGAGCGCCCTGTGGGTCAACGCGGTACGCCGGCACGATACGAACGCCGGTACTTGGTGGATGCATGCTGCTACGTGCTTCGCACCGGCTGCGCCTGGCGCCTGCTACCGTCGAGCTTCGCCCCATGGCAGGCGGTCTACAAGGCCTTCGTGCGTTGGGTCGATGCTGGTGCCTTCGAGCGGATGCAAGACCGCCTGCGCCAGCAGTGGCGTATTCGCATGGGACGCTGCGCCGAGCCGAGCGCAGCAGTGATCGATGCTCAATCGAATCGAGCCTCGCCGCAAGGCGGAGACAGCGGCTTCGATGCGGGCAAGAAAGTCAAGGGCCGCAAGCGCCACATCGTGGTCGACACACTTGGTCTGCTGCTTGCGGTCACTGTAACCGCGGCCAGCGTTCAAGACCGCGACGGTGCAGCAGAAGTGATTGCGCAGGCTTGCCGCAAGGTTCCCAGCATCGCGCGGCTCTATACCGATGGGGCTTACGGCGGCAAATGTGCGCAGGCCATCGAGCAGGCCCATGGTATTCGCGTCGAGGTGGTCCGCAGGCCCGGCAACCGCTCGACCGGAACGCTGCACGATCCACAGCAGTCGCTCTGGCCGCAGCCTGTGGCCAGCTTCGTCGTGTTGCCAAAGCGCTGGGTGGTCGAACGCACTCACGCCTGGAACGAGCGCTGGCGGCGCATGGTCATGCACCACGACCGCAGGACATTGATCTCCACCGCCTGGGTCTGGCTCGCTGAAGCGCGTATTCTCCTCAATAGGCTCGCCAGCTCCAGTTGATTTCGTCTACACCCTCTAAGTCCAATAGCGGTAGTACCCGACTGGATTGGGAGCCATTGCTTGTCCAGCGTCGAGAAGTCAAAAATTGAATGGCATTCATCATGGGCTTCTACAAGCTCAACGCAGCACTTCATGGGCGGCACGGGGCGACTCGGCGGCTTGCCTTCACCGGGAGAAAACACCTGAGCCCGGTGTGCCTTCAGCGACTTGCACAAACGGGTGCGTGGTTTAAAGTCTGAAAACACTGCCAACCGGAGCGCCTTCATGACAAGCACCACCAATCCTGCTGAATCTGCAGCTACCCAGCCACGCCGGGTAGACCAGTTGCTCGCCCACTATGGCGAAAGCCACCAGAATCCACGCAATGAGGTGATCCACTTCATCGCCATTCCCTTGATCATGCTGAGCCTCGTCGGCATACTGTTTGCCCTGCATCCTTATGTGGCGTATGCCTTCATTGCCGCAAGCATGGTGTATTACGCGCGGCTTTCCGTGGTGTTTCTTCTCGCCATGGTGCTGTGGTCGCTCGCAACCCTTGCGCTGGTGTTGGCCATGGGGCCGCAAGTGTTGCAGATTTCCATCGCCATCTTTGTAGGGGCTTGGGTTCTGCAATTCATCGGCCATAAAATAGAAGGGAAAAAACCCTCTTTTTTCGAGGATATTCAATACCTCTGGGTTGGCCCACTGTTTGTGCTGAGCAAGCTGTTCGGCAAGCTGGGCATACACTGGTGAGAGCCGTATGTCTGTCCCGCCGTGCTACCCCTCCCCCCGCGCTGCGCGCATGACTTGAAAACGGCAGCTTCGCCTTCACCTCTGGCTTTCTGTTTGCGGGTTTAAAGGATTTCGCGTGCCCAGTCTAGTCAGCCAAATTTTGCGTTTTTTCCTGAAACTGGCCCTAGGCCTGTTTGCAGCCATCTTCGCGGTCAGCCTGTTGCTGGCAGCCTTGATCGTTGTGGCCCTGAGCCTGCTCAAATCGCTGGTCACGGGTCGCAAACCCTCGCCCGCCATGGTGTTTGGCCGCTTTCAGCGGTTTTCTCCGCAGGGCATGTGGCCCGGCGGTGCGGCCCGCGACGGTGCTGCGAGGCCCGCAGACGATGTGGTGGACGTCGAGGCGCGTGAAATTCGCGGTGACAGACGCCTGCCCTGAGTGCAGCGTCGGGGCTTTCTTTTACGGTTTTTAGGGCTTTAAGGGCCCACCGCCAACGCTATCCCACCCCAGCCCACATTCAGGGTTGAGGAGGGTCGAGACGGTTCTTTGCAGCATTACCTGGCAAGGCTGCGCATCTGATCCTCACGGCGTTCGGCACCTCGCTGCCAGACGCGAGTCCCGCGCGGCAACCGCCCCACTCTTCCTTATCTTCCTTATCTCTCCCTCCCCCGTCCCTGCCTCGCTTTCAGGCAGCGAATGAAACAGCCTGAGGAGAACGATTTGCTAGAAACTCCTGACTTGGTTGATTTTCGTATACGATATAATTAATCCAACTAATTGCCACCATGCTTCCCTGGTTCACCGAATCTTCTGCCGACCGCTTCAATGACGTCCGCGACACCTCGCTGGCCAAGCTGGTGCGCGACGACATGCTGGCGCTGATCCTCAAGGGCGTGCTCGCGCCGGGCCAGCGTATCAATGAACCCGATGTGGCCAGCCGGCTGCAGGTTTCGCGGGTGCCCGTGCGCGAGGCCTTGCGCGAGTTGGAAAGCTCGGGGCTTGTCGTGTCACGCAAACACTCGGGCGTCTTTGTTCGCCAGCTCGATGCGGCTGAAATTCGTGACCTGTACCAGATGCGCGGACTGCTGGATGGCTTTGCCGGGCGCTGCGCCGCCGGCCTGGCCACCGAAAAACGCGAGGCCCTGCTGGCGCTGCTGACGGCTTCGGTCGACATCATGCGGGAGGCCGCCGGGCAGCACGACGTGCAGCGCTACTACGCCGAAAACCTGCGTTTTCATTGGGCCATTGTGGAAGCTGCCGGCAACCGGCAGTTGTCCGAGACCTACCGCGGCATCGTGCAGAAGCTGCATCTGTCGCGCCTGAAAAACCTGTCACAAAACGTGGGCGTGCAGGCCTCGATTGCCGAACACGTTGAGATCGTGCAGGCCCTGCGCGACGCCGATGCCCCGCGCTGCGAAGCGCTGATGGCGCGCCACGTGGGCGATGCCTACATACGCCTGGTTGACGCTGAGCCGCCCAAAGCCATCTAACGAACTAGCCAAATAAAAACCAAGTAGCCCCCCCTGATTTTTAATCGCCACCCGGAGACAGACCCATGAAACGACGCACCCTGTTGCAGGCCGCCCCTGCCCTGATCTACGCCCCCAGCCTGGCACTGGCCCAGACGGCCTACCCGTCCAAACCCATCCGCTACATCGTTCCGGTGGCGGCCGGCGGCGGCAGCGACCTGGTTGGCCGCACCGTCACCGAGCGCTGGGGCAAGGTGGTCAACCAGAGTTTCATCGTGGACAACCAGGGCGGCGGCGGCGGCGTCATTGCCTGCCAGACCACGGCACGCTCCGCGCCCGACGGCTACACACTCATGCAGGGTTATGTCGCGACCCACGGCACCAGCCCCGCCACGCGCAAGCTGCCTTACGACCCGATCAAGGACTTCACGCCCATCGGCATGATTGGCGCCACCCCCAATGTGCTGGTGGTGAACAACAGCCTGCCGGTTAAAAACGTCAAGGAACTCATCGAGTACCTGAAGAAGAACCCCGGCAAAGTGAGCTATGGCTCGGCAGGACCCGGCTCGCTGACGCACCTGACGGCCGAGCTCTTCAAACAGGCCAGCAATTCCTTCATGGTGCACATCCCCTACCGCGGCATCACACCGGCCATCACCGACCTGATCGGCGGGCAAACCCAGGTCATGTTCCCGGGGCTCGCCGCCGCGCTGCCTTACCTGAAAGGCGAACGCATGAGGGCGCTTGCCGTGACCGGAAGAAAACGCCACCCCTTGCTCAAGGACGTCCCCACCCTGGAAGAGTCCGGTTTCAAGGGCTTCGATGCCATCCAGTGGTACGGCGTGGTTGGCCCGGCCAAGATGCCCGAAGCCATCGTGAAAACCCTGAGCGCATCGCTGGCGCAGGTGCTGGCACAACCCGACATGAAGGTAAAACTCTCCACCGAAGCCATTGAGCTGGTGCAGATGACGCCCGAGTTTTTCGGCTCTTTCATGCAAATCGACATTGCCCGCTGGACCAGGCTTGCCAAGGAGAGGAACATCCAGCTGGACAGCTAACGCCTTGCCCCTTCCGTGCGTCTGTGCCGCTCCTTTGCGGCGCAGGCCGATTCGCCACATCCCGCCACATCCCGGCATCAACAACATTTGCAGGAACACCTGCACCAAGAGATTTATGGCCCGCAATACCCAGGTCGCCGCCGACCACAACGCTCCACCCATCACGCAAATCCTCGCGCAGTTCGTTGCCAACCATCCGTCACGCGGATGGAGCGATGCGGTGGACCATGAAGCGCACCGCACCTTCATGAACTGGCTGGGCTGCGCCGTGGGTGCGGCCCACCATGAAGCCGCCGGCGCCGCACTGGCCGCCGTGAAGCTGCTGCAGCCCGCCGCGCAGGCGAGCGTGCTGGGCCGGACCGAAAAGGTCGACATGGGCAGCGCGGCGCTG
Organism: Polaromonas sp. P4_F9; assembly: GCF_056401235.1. Taxonomy (NCBI): domain Bacteria; kingdom Pseudomonadati; phylum Pseudomonadota; class Betaproteobacteria; order Burkholderiales; family Comamonadaceae; genus Polaromonas; species Polaromonas sp. P4_F9. The sequence continues at coordinate 109,570 of NZ_JBFUJT010000002.1, forward strand.
CTCAACGGCATCACCTCCCACACCTTTGACTTCGACGACACCCACCTCAAAACCATCATCCACCCCGCCGGCCCGGTGGCCTCTGCCGTGCTGGCGCTGGCCGAGCACACCGGCAGCTCGGGCCGCGAGGTCATCGACGCGCTGGTGCTGGGCATAGACGTGTCCTGCCGCGTTGGCAACGCCATGTACCCCGAGCATTACGACCGCGGCTGGCACATCACCGGCTCCACCGGCACGCTGGGCGCCGCGGCGGCCTGCGCGCGCCTGCTCAAGCTGGATGTGCAGAAGACCGCGATGGCGCTGGGCATTGCGGCCTCGCAGCCCGTCGGCATGCGCGAGCAGTTCGGCACCATGACCAAGCCCTTTCATCCCGGCGGCGCCGCACGTGCCGGACTGATGTCTGCCTTGCTGGCCAGCCAGGGTTTCACCGCCAGCCCCAAGGCCCTTGAGGCGCCGCGCGGCATGATGCAGACCGTCTCGACCAAGAACGACTGGAACGAGATCACCCATGAGCTGGGCCAGCGTTTCGAGATTTCGTTCAACAGCTACAAGCCCTTTGCCTGCGGCATCGTGATTCACCCCAGCATTGATGCCTGCGCCCAATTGCGCGAAAGATTTTCCAAAGAAGGCGTCACCGCCGAGCAGATCGAACGCATCGAGCTCAAGGTGCATTCGCTGGTGCTGGAACTCACCGGCAAAAAAGAACCCGCCGACGGCCTGCAGGCCAAGTTCAGCGTCTATCACGGCTGCGCCGCCGGGCTGACTTTTGGCCGCGCGGCTGAAGAGGAGTTCTCCGACGAGATCGTCAACCGCGCCGACATGGTGGCGCTGCGCCGCAAGGTGGTTGCCACGGTCGACGACTCCATTGACGAAGCCAGCGCCGACGTGACGGCGGTACTCAAGGATGGCCGCCGCGTGCATGTGTTTGTCGAGCACGCAATTGGCTCGCTGCAGAATCCGATGACGGACGTTCTGCTGGAAGCGAAATTCCAGGACCTGTCTGACCCGATCCTGGGCGCAGGCAGAACCAGCGAACTGATCAACGCCTGCTGGGCTCTGGGCACCCAGGCCAGCGTGGCCGCCGTCATTGCACTCGCCACCCCGGAAAGCCGATGACCGCGCCGGCACACGCCAGGCCAAAAATCGTCATCGTCGGCGATGCCGAGCAGGCACTGCGCCGGCTCGGCGACTGGCGCAAGATTGATGCGCAAGCCGATGTGACGGTGCACCACCTGCCGCTGCGCGGCGAGGCCCTGATCAACACGCTGGAAGACGCCGACGCCGTGGTGCTGGTACGCGACCGCACGCCCTTTGATGCGGCCTTGCTGGCCGCGCTGCCCAAATTGCGCTACCTGGTGTTTACCGGCACGCGCAACACCACCCTCGACCTGGCCGCGCTGGCAGCGCGCGACATTCCCGTCAGCCACACCGAATGGGGCCCGTCCAAAGACAGCACCTGCGAGATGACCTGGTCGCTGATCCTGGCCGCCACGCGCCAGCTCGAACAACAAACCGCCCTGCTGCGCCGCGGCCAATGGCGCGCGGACAAGCCCGAGCCCCTGGCGGGCGTGCTGCACGGCCAGACGCTGGGTTTGATCGGCCTGGGCGAAATCGGCGGGCGCGTGGCCAAAGTCGGCCAGGCGCTGGGCATGAAGGTCATCACCTGGAGCCCGCGCATGACGCCCGAGCGCGCCGCGTCGCACGGCGCCAGCGCGGTCACGCTGGAAGAACTGCTGGGCAGCGCGAAAGTCGTCAGCCTGCACCTGGTACCGACGCCGGCGACGCACCACCTGCTGGATGCGCAGCGGCTGAAACTGATGCAGCCTGGCAGCCTGCTCGTCAACACCTCGCGCTCGGCGCTGGTGGATGGCGCGGCGCTGGTCCAGGCGCTTGAGCAGGGGCAGCCCGGCTTTGCCGCGCTGGATGTGTTTGATGTGGAACCGCTGCCGATGGACGACCCGCTGCGCCGCATGCCCAATGTACTGCTCACGCCCCATCTCGGTTTTGTCACGGAGCCGGTGTACCAGCGATTCGCAGCCGGGGTCACGGAATGCCTGGAGGCCTGGCTGACCCGCCAGCCGCTGATTCGGGTTGTGCCGGCTACCGCCTGAAGACCTTGTTCCAGCAAGCTTCCCCTTGACGGTCACGCGCCGGTTGGGGTGGCAGGGCTGGATTGAAACCTCCGCTCCGAAAGGGCGACGGCGTGAGTTACCCGGTGCTGCTGACCCGCCATGTTGACCCACGACGTTGACCCGCCAGTGCCTGCTGTGCGGCAGGCCATACATATACAAGATGACAAGGTGCAGTCACCAGGTGCAGCCGCGGCACTTGCATTCCGGCGTATTCGGTCATATGGTGGCTGTCACGCGGCTTTTTTAGGGCCGCCTTTCAGCAATCAGGAGAAACCGATGCCCAACGAGACCCTGATGAGTCTGCACCATCTGCACCTCTTGAACTCAGGGAGGCCATGATGGACAGTGCAATTTTGAGCCTGCTGGGCGCTTTTCTGTTGTCCATCATTGGTTTGTTTGCCTTTATCTGGTCGCTGCGCAAAGGCCTGCTGGTGGAAAACCCGGGCGCGGCTTCGGTGATTTTTGCGCGCGGCGAGATCGGCCGCATCGACGACCCCTCCCTTGACGACACCACCCAGGGCGCCATGCAGGCCGCCGCGCCGCCCGCGGCGGAACCCGCGTCCGCCGACCAGGGCGAAGTCAGCGACCGCGTCGAGGCAGATCGCTCCAGCGCATTCCCCGTGTTCATGTTCATCGCGTTTGCCTGCCTGTGGCTGCTGGTGGGTTCCGTCGCAGGTGGTATCGCCTCCATCAAGCTGCATGAGCCCGACTGGCTGGTGCAGCAGGCCTGGCTGACCTTTGGACGCATTCGCACGGTTCACCTCAACGCGGTGATCTATGGCTGGTCGTCCAATGCCGCGCTGGCGATAATTCTGTGGCTGCTGCCACGCATGCTGCGCACGCGGCTGCATGGCGGCATCTGGGCCATGATGGGCGGCTCATTGATCAACACCGGCATTGCCGCGGGCATTGGCGCGGTTGCAGTAGGCTGGTCCGACGGCATGGAGTTTCTTGAAATTCCATGGCAGATCGACATCTTCATCTTCGTCGGCTTTGCGCTGGTGATCCTGCCTGCGCTTTACACGCTCGTCAACCGCCGCATCGAGCATCTGTATGTGAGCGTCTGGTACTTCACGGCGGCCCTGCTGTGGATTGCCGTGCTGTTTGGCGTTGCCAACCTCCCCGGCGTGCACACCGGCGTGCAGCAGGCGACCACCAACTGGTGGTATGGCCACAACGCACTGGGCTTGTGGTTTACGCCGGTGGCCGTGGGGGCCATTTATTACTTCCTGCCCAAAATCATCGGCCGGCCCGTGGTGTCCTACAACCTGTCGCTGCTGGGCTTCTGGACACTGGCCTTCTTTTACGGACAAGTGGGCGGTCACCATTTGATCGGCGGGCCGGTACCCGGCTGGCTGACCACGCTGTCGATTGTGCAAAGCGTGATGATGATCATCCCGGTGCTGGCTTTCACCATCAACATGAAAGGCACGCTCAAAGGGCAAATGCACCTGGCGCGTTACTCGCCGACGCTGCGCTTCATGATGTTTGGCGGGCTGATGTACCTGGCCTCTTCGGTGCAGGGCTCGTTCGAGGCGCTGCGCAGCATCAACGCGGTGACGCACTTTACCCACTTCACGGTGGCACACGCGCACCTGGGCATGTACGCCTTCGTGACGATGGTGTTTTTTGGGGCGATTTACTTCATGATGCCGCGTGTGCTGGAGTGGGAGTGGCCCTACCCCTGGCTGATCACGCTGCACTTCTGGCTGGCCGCATTGGGCATCAGCATCTACTTCGTTGGCCTGACGATCGGCGGCTGGCTTCAGGGCATGGCCATGCTTGATGCGGCCCGGCCGTTCGGGGAATCGGTCGCCGTGACCCTGCCCTGGCTCAAGTCCAGAAGCGTCGGTGGGCTGGTGATGAGCCTGGGACATCTGGTGTTTGTGGGCCACTTCCTGACGATGGCGCTGCGTTTCGGCCCTGACCGGACCGGTGCGGCGTTGTTCATGCAACCCCGGGAGGCCGCGCATGGAAAATGAAGTCAAACTGGCCGCCGGCGCGATGGTCGCACTCGCCATCGCCACCGCAGCGCTGGTCGTGATGCCGTATATCCAGGTGCGCGATGTCAAACCACCGGCGGGCCTCAAGCCCTATACCGACCAGCAACTGCGCGGGCGAGAGGTGTACATCGCCAACGGCTGCGTGTATTGCCACAGCCAGCAGCCGCGCGACCGCAATCTGGCGCCCGACCACACGCGCGGCTGGGGCCGCCCGTCGGTGCCGGCCGATTATGTGTACGACAAACCGCACCTGCTGGGCAGCATGCGCACCGGGCCGGACCTCTTCAACATCGGCGCGCGCCAGCCCAGCAAGGACTGGCATCTGGGCCACCTGTACCAGCCGCGCGCCTATGTGCCCGACTCCATCATGCCGTCGTATCCCTACATGTTTCTGGTCAAGGATGCGGCCGAGGAAGGCGACCAGGTAGTGACGCTGCCGCCCGTCTACGCGCCCTTTGGCAAGGTCGTGGTGGCCCGGCCGGAGGCACTGGACCTGGTCAAGTACCTGCAGGCGCTGAACCACACCTACCCCATCCTGCCGGCACCGGCAGCGCCCTGATGCACCCGAGGAGATTTTCATGGTGACCCCTGACCCACGGCAGCACCCGGCGGCGCAGCAACGCGAAACGGGAGACCCCTCCGAGCAGGTGCAACCCATGCCCCTGCTGGCAGCGGCTGTGACGCTGGTGATGGTGCTCCTGGGTGCCGGCTATATATTTTTCTCCGACCCGTTTGGCAACGCCGAGCTGGGTGACCGGCGCACCGTGGCGGACCTCACGGCCAAGGCACCGGGCGCACCGGGTGCAGGCCAGGCAGTAGACGGCAAGGCGCTTTACACGGGCAACTGCGCGTCCTGCCACCAGGCCACCGGCAAGGGCCTGCCCGGCGTGTTTCCGCCGCTGGATGGCTCTGAATGGGTGCAGGGAGAGCCGCGCGTGGTGGTCAACATCCTGCTGCACGGCATCACCGGGGAGATCGAGGTGGCCGGCACCACCTACAAGGGCATGATGCCTTCGTTCAAGCAGCTGAGCGATGCCGAGCTGGCCGCCATTGCCAGCACCATTCGATCGGAATGGTCAAACAAGGCTGCAGCCATCACGCCGGAGCAGTTCGCCGCCGAACGCAAGGACACGCGCCGCAGTACGCCCTTTGCCAGCGGCGCTGAACTCAAGGCCTTGCCGGCGGCGCAATGATGGGACGCACGACCGCATTGAGCGCGCTTTTCGCACTGCTCGCTTATGCGGCAGGCGCCTGGCTCACGCATGATTTTCAAATCTGGACGGCCGAAGGCGCGCGCCGGCTCGAAGTGGCGCTCGCGCCGGTGCCCGCACCCGCCACCCCGCTGCACGGGCCCGACATGGCTGACACGTCATTGCCGTTGCTGCTCTCGGAGGGCGGCGGCGTCACCATCGTCGATTTTGTCTACACCCGCTGCCAGACGGTTTGCCTGGCATTGGGCAGCACTTTTCAGCAGCTGCAGGCCAACATCCAGGAAGGCCAACGCACCCCCCCGGCGAGCGCAAAGAGCGTAAAGGGACCAGCTGGCGTCAAGCTGCTGTCCGTCGGTTTTGACCCGGCGCACGACAACCCAGCCGCGCTGGCGGCCTATGCCGGCCGCCTCCAGGCCGACCCGCATATCTGGCGTTTTGCCACGGCGCGCGATGAAACGGGGCTGCGTCTTTTGCTGGAGCGCTTTCAGGTGGTGGTGATTCCGGATGGCATGGGCGGCTTTGAGCACAACGCCGCACTGCTGGTGGTCGATGGCAGGGGCCGCCTCGTGCGCATCTTTGACTACACCGACATGGACACCGCGCTGGCCTGGGCGCAGCACCTTGCGGCCACACAAGCCCACACAGCAAAGGCCGAAGGAAGCACCGGATGAGCGCGCCGCACACCGTTGGCCGATGGCTGGCGCGCCACCAGGTCCTCCTTGGCGGGCTGCTGCTGGCTGCCCTGCTGCTGCCACCGCTCCGGCGCGCGCTGGAGTCAGGCATGGCCACGCACATGCTGCTGCAGTTTCCCGCCCTGATCGTGGTGGGCGGCCTGCTGGCCGCGGGCCTTTCACCCACGTGGCGCCAACGCCTGGATGCCTGCAACGCGCACGGTATGGCCGGGCTGGTTTTTGCCGCGCTGGTGCTGGCGCTGGCCATGGTGCCGCGTCTGCTCGATCTGGTGCTGGTGGATGCGCGTATTGACGCCCTCAAGTTGGCCGCCTTGCTGCTGTGTGGCGCCGCGCTGCGTTTGTCCTGGCGGGCTGCGGGCACCGTGGTGCAGGGCTTCTTTCTGGGCAACACGCTGCCGATGATGGCCATTGCAGGCACGCTCTACGAGGAGGCGCCTGCGCGCGTGTGCAATGCCTATCGGCTGGATGAACAACAGTTTGTCGGCGCAGCCCTGATCTGGGTAGCCAGTGCCCTGGCGGCGCTCTGGCTGGCGCAGGTTAGCTGGCGCCTGACGCGGCCGCACACGCCTGCCTCTCCAAAGGCTGTGCACTAGCTTCTACGGTTCTACCGGTTCTACGGGGCGAGCACAGGACGCTATCTCGTGCGCCAAAATCTGAACCAGGGGGATGACCATCCCGGCAGCCAACGCCACTACCGCCAGCCCAGCCGGGCCCGTATTGCTTCCACGTTTTCAGCCACGAGGCATCAGGAAATTACCGGTCACCGCGCCTGGAACCACCGCCGTGACTCCCCCGAAAGCCGCCATGCCCACCCCGAAATCCCCGATCATGACTGCGATGACCGCTCCATGAGCTAAAACCGAAGTTGAAGGATACAGCCGGGCCTATGTACAAAGGGTCATAGTAGTAGGGATAGGGGTAGAGGTAAGGATAAGGGTAGGGATTGGCGTAAACGGGAGGCGCCACATAAACGGGTTGGCCGGTGGCATACGTTCCGTACGCATAGGGTCCAGGGTCGGCAGGCCCATAAACCGCGCATCCACCCAGGGCGGACACGACAACCAGCGAAAAGGTAAGGCGTTTCGCCGCGCCTTTGATGGATTGGTTCATAGGCGTTAGAGACGCGGCGTTTTCCACAGTTCAGTGGAATTTTTGTTCTTTACACCCTCACCGCGGGGTACAGGGGCGGCAAACCTGTGCCGCGCACGGCGCCCTTAGGGGGCCAGACGTAGTCGTCCGACCCCGGTGCAAACACCGCCGCAAAAGCCGGTGCGCTGTGGCGGGTGGGCACGCTGGGCTCCAGCCTTTCCGCCAAAAACGCGTATTTGGCACCTTGCAGTGCAAACTCAGCCAGGTTTTGCGGGTGTGGCCGGTAGGATTGTCTGTCGCGGCGGACGATGTGTCCTGGGCTGACACACCCGCACCTGGAGCCACACGCCGGACTCGCCTTGGCAATTCCTCACGCCGTTGGTGCGGCCTGCAACTCGAATGAGATCTTGTACGCTACCTCCCATGTCTTGGCGAAAACTCCGTTTCTCTGCGGTGAAGCATTGACCCCACCGATCACTCCTTCACGGAGCCCGTCATCCCCGACACGTAATACTCGACGAAGAATGAGTAGATGAATGCGACCGGCAGCGACCCGAACAGCGCGCCCGCCATCAGCGAGCCCCAGTGGTACACATCGCCTTCGACCAGCTCGGTGACCACGCCTACCGGCAACGTCTTGATCTCGCTCGACGAGACGAAGGTCAGCGCGTAAATGAACTCGTTCCATGACAGCGTGAACGCGAAGATGCCGGCCGAGATCAAGCCCGGCACCGCGAGCGGCAACACGATCTTGACGAGGATCTGCCAGCGTGTCGCACCGTCGATCAGCGCGCACTCCTCCAGCTCGAACGGGATGGTCCTGAAGTAGCCCATCAGCAGCCAGGTGCAGAACGGGATCAGGAAGGTCGGGTAGGTCAGGATCAGCGCCAGCCGCGTATCGAACAGGCCGAGCTGAAACACCACCGAAGCCAGCGGAATGAACAGGATCGACGGTGGAACCAGGTACGCCAGGAAGATGGCCAGCCCCACATGCCTGGCGCCCGAAAAACGCAGCCGCTCGATCGCGTAGGCGGCCAGCACCGACGCGGCGAGCGAGAAAAAGGTGGAGACGACCGAGACGAGCACCGTGTTCCACATCCACTGCGGGTAGGCGGTGTCGAACAGCAGCTTCTTCACGTGTGCGAGCGTGGGCGCCACGATCCAGAACGGGTTGCCGTCGCGCGAGAGCAGCTCGTTGTTGGGCTTGAACGCGGTGATGCCCATCCAGTAAAACGGGAACAGCAGCACGAACAGAAAAATGCACAGCGGCAGGTAGACCCTGACCAGCTTGCGCGGCGTGGAGTCGAGAAAGCTCATCCCGACCGTGTCGGTGCTCGTGTCCTGGCTCATTTGTCGGCCCCGCCCTGTTGCCACGCGCGGCGCTGCAGGCCGAAGTAGCTGAACATGATGGCGGCCAGCAAGAACGGCACCATCGCGATCGAGATCGCCGCGCCCTCGCCGAGCGCGCCGCCCGAGATCGCGCGCTGGAACGACAGCGTGGCCATCAGGTGGGTAGCGTTGAGCGGGCCGCCGCGCGTGATCACGTAGATCAGCTGGAAGTCGGTGAAGGTGAACAGCACCGAGAAGGTCATCACCACCGCGATGATGGGCGTCAGCAGCGGCAGCGTGACGTGGCGGAACTGCTGCCACGGCGTGGCGCCGTCGATCGCCGACGCCTCGTAGTACGACGGCGAGATCGTCTGCAGGCCCGCCAGCAGCGTGATCGCGACGAAGGGAACGCCGCGCCACACGTTGGCCGCGATCACCGAGAAGCGCGCGTTCCACGGGCTGCCGAGGAAGTCGATGTACTTGTCGATCACGCCCATCTTCACCAGCACCCAGCTGATGATGGAAAACTGCGCGTCGAACAACCACCAGAAGGCGATCGCCGACAAAGCCGTCGGCACGATGTAGGGCAGCAGGATCACGGCCCGGAAGAAGGACTTGAAACGGATGTTCTTGTTCAGCAGCAGCGCCAGCCACAAGCCGAGAAAGAACTTCGCCACGCTCGCAATGGTTGTGTAGAACAGCGTATTGAACAGCGCCAGTTGCGTGACGCTGTCGGTGGCCAGGAAGACGTAGTTCTCGATGCCGATCCACTCGCCAGGCCGGCCGACCTTGGCGTCGGTGAATCCGAGCCACACGCCCAGCCCGAGCGGATACGTCAGGAACAGCAGCAGCAGCACCGCAGCGGGCAACATGAAGATGAGCCCGAGCGCGTTGCGACTGTTCTGAAGTTTCTCAAGCATCGGTGGTAGTCCAGCGTGCGCGACCGGCGATGCGCAAGCATCGCGGCGCCAGGTTGAACGTCACGCCCGCCGTCCAGGCGGCGTGACGATCAAACGCAGCGAGATAGTGCCGCACCAAAGGTGTCGGCACTATCAGACTTTGTAATAACGTTCGGCGCGCTTCTGCGCCCGTTCCGCCGCTTCCTTCGGCGTCTTCGATCCGCTCGCTGCTTCGGCCACCATGTTGACGACGATGAAGTCGGCGGCGGCACCCGCCGACGCGTAACCGAGCTTGCCGGCGTAGCCTGCCGGGCGCAGGTTCTTCACGCAATCGCGGTACGGAGTGTGCTTCGGGTCCGAGGTCCAGATCGCCGACTTCGTGTACGCCGCCAGCGGCGGGGCGATGTAGCCGCCGGCCGCCGTGAGCCATGGGTCGAACTGTTCCTGCTCCATCATGAAGCGCAGGAACTCCTTTGCGGCCTGCGGGTACTTGGTGTACTTCATGATCATCTGGTTGAAGAACAGGTGCGACTCGGTCGGCACCCCCACCGGGCCGATCGGGTACTGGGCGTGGTAGACGTCTTCCTTGAGATCCTTGACCTTCTGGTCGGTCGCGTTCTTGGTCGCGTAGTAGATCGAGATGCCGTTGTTGGTCAGGCTGATCTGGCTGTCGAGGAAGGCCTTGTTGTTGTTCGGGTCAAGCCACGACAGCGTGCCGGGAACGAAGTTCGCGTACATCTCCTTCCCGTACTCGAGCGCCTTGATGGTTTCGGGGCTGTCGATCACGACCTTGTTGTCCTTGTCGACCAGCTTGCCGCCATGCGACCAGATCAGCCAGTTGGTCCACAGGCCGTCGCCGGTGGCGTTGCCGAGTGCCATGCCGGCCGGCGTGCCCTTGGCGTGCAGCGCCTTGAGCAGGCTCAGGAAAGCGGTCGTGTCTTTCGGGAAGCTGTCGAAGCCGGCCGCCTTCACATGGCTCTGGCGGTAGACCAGCATCGCGCCGGCGGCACCGAGTGCCACGCCGATCCACTTCTTGCCGTCGGGCCGCAGGTAGGCCTCGCAGGCCGGATACCAGCCGCCGTACTTCTTTCCGAGGTAGGTGCACAGGTCGGTCACGTCGAGCAGCTTCTCGGGGTACAGGTTCGCGTCGTCGTTGGTCGACAGGATGATGTCGGGCCCGGCGCCGGTGTTTGCGGCCACGGCGGCCTTGGGCCGCACATCTTCCCAGCCTTCGTTGTCGACCCGCACCTCGATGCCGGTCTTCTCGGTGAACTTCTTGACGTTGACCATGTAGGCGTCGATGTCGCCCTGCACGAAGCGACTCCAGCGCAGCACGCGCAGCTTGGCACCCTTCTCGGGTTTGTAGGTGAGCGCCTGCGCATGCACTGCGGGCGCCCAGACGGCGGCACCGGTGCCGATCGTGGCCGCGGCGGCGACGCCGGCCGAGCCTTCGAGGAATTTTCTGCGATTGAACGGGTTCATCGTGAGTCTCCTTCCGTGATAAGTCGAGTGTTGAGGCGGGGAAAAGGCATCGAGCGCAGTCAGGCTGCGAGGCGCTGGCCGGTGCTCGCATCGAACAGGTGCGCGCGTTGCGGGTCGGGCAGCAGATGGATGGTGCTGCCAGGTGCGAAGTCGTGTCGCTCGCGGAACACCGCCGAGAGGTCCACGCCCCCGTGTCGGCAGGCGATGAAGGTGTCCATCCCGGTGGGCTCCATCACGACCACATGGGCTGGAATGCCGCCGGCGTCAGCGAGCGTCAAATGCTCGGGCCGGGTGCCGAAGATCACCGGCTGGCCGTCCGCGCCGCCCGAGCGCGGCGGTGCGTCGAGCTGGGTGCCGTCACCCAGCTCGATGCGCGCGCTGCCGCCGGCGCGCTTCAGCGTGCCGGGCAGGAAGTTCATCGCCGGTGAGCCGATGAAGCCGGCGACGAACTGGTTGGCCGGATGGTCATACAGATCCAACGGGCTGCCGGTCTGCTCGATGCGACCGTCGCGCATCACGACAATCTTGTCGCCCATCGTCATCGCCTCGATCTGGTCGTGAGTGACGTAGATCGAGGTGGTCTTCAGGCGCAGGTGCAGTTCCTTGATCTCGCTGCGCATTGCGACACGCAGCTTGGCGTCGAGATTCGAGAGCGGTTCATCGAACAGGAACACCTGCGGATCGCGCACGATCGCGCGCCCCATCGCGACGCGTTGCCGTTGGCCGCCCGACAGCTGGCGCGGGTAGCGATCCAGCAGCGCACCGAGCGCCAGGATCTCGGCGGCGCGTGCGACCTTGCTGGCGACCGTGGCCTTGTCCTGCTTGGCCAGTTCGAGCGAGAACGCCATGTTCTCGCGCACCGTCATGTGCGGGTACAGCGCGTAGTTCTGGAACACCATCGCGATATCGCGCGCCTTCGGCGGTAAGTCGTTGACGCGCTTGTCGCCAATGCGGATCTCGCCGCCGCTGATTTGTTCCAGCCCGGCAATCATGCGCAGCAGCGTCGACTTGCCGCAGCCCGAGGGGCCGACCAGCACAGTAAACGAACCGTCCTGGATCTCGATGTCCACGCCATGAAGGATGGGGACTTCGCCGAAGTTCTTCTTGACTGCCCTGATCGTGACACCGGCCATACACAGCGTTCCTGAAGGTTCCGGGCAAGAGCCGCCCCTGTCGTGTTGTGCCCGCGCCGCACACGGCGAACTCACAATGCCGTGTCAGTATCAGCATCGCCCGCCGCGCCCACCATTGGGGCTAACCACTAGGACGCGCGCCGGGCTGGAACTGAGAGCAAAATAGGACTCTACCCCATACAGAACCTGCTTAATAAGCTATTAAAATAATAGCAAACTAAACACCGACCTCCACCGCAAGATCGCTCCCCAAGCCACCGGCAATCAACCTGAACTCCTCCCGAGCCGCTTCCAGATCATCGACGATTTCCTGGGCAATCACGTCGGGTGGCGGCAGGTTGTCGCTGTCGGCCAGGCTTTCGTCCTTGAGCCAGAAAATGTCCAGGCTGGCCGACCAGTTTTCACAATCGATCAGGTCCACCACCAGGCGGCGCAGCTTGGCCGGGTCCTGAAACTTGTGAGGAACAGCAGGCAAGTGAGCTGCTCGACCTAGTCGCCATAGCTCATGCCGTCGTCGCGCAGCACGTTGCAGTAGTTCCAGAGTTTCTGGACAATGATGGCGGAGTTCATGGCTTGGGTATCTCTGTGTCCAGCAGGCCGCGCAGCAACGCATTTAGCCAGGCAAGTGCGCGGTCCGGGTCGGTGGAATTCATCTCGTTGGGCAATAGGCCCGGCTTGCCAGTGTCCGTTTGCGGTAGCAGCACATGGGTCACTTGATCAAGACCATGTTTATCGAGCATGCGGCGAATATCGTGGCCCAGCATGCGTGGACCGGCCAGCTCGTAGTCAAAATCATCGTTCTGTGTCCAGCCAACAAATTCATCCCAGAGTCGTGACTCATTGCCGGCAATCAGGTAGTGGCGCAGGATCATCTGCAAATCGTGTGCATCCTTGCGCGGGGAGGCGTAGTGCCGGTCTTGCCAGCAAACAATTTTGAGCAAGGCGAGCGCGGGAAGCGACACCACTCGCGTCCGCACATTGCCAGGCAACAAGACGACGTGCGCAGTTGCCAGTGCCTCACGAAAACCAAACACGTCCATGGCGAACTCGTGACGTGGTGGCCAGGCAATCTTTCGTTCAGGGGATTCAACCCCGCCGAACGGTACCAGATCGACCGGCCAGCCGCTGTGATGCCGCAGCCGATGCGCCGCCGTGGTTGAGCCCGCAAATGCGCCGCTTGCGATCAGACGCTCATGCAAAACGGCAAAAGCTGCCCAGTCCGGCACGGCCAATGCGAAGTCGATATCTTCTGTTTGACGCTGTATGTTGATGCCATGCCCGTATTGCAGATGCAGGTCGCGCGCAAAGGCGCCAGCAATGAGCGGCGCAATGCTCATGGCCGCTGCGGCTGCCTCCACGTCAGCCACCACCCGGGCGTGCAGGGCCAGCTCAGGCCGCAGGGAGAAGTCGAGCAAGGTGTTCGTCATAAACCAGCTGTGCGGTTTCGATGCAGCGGGCATCGCCTGTTGCGAGTAAATCGGCATACACAAGCACGGGATGCACCGTGTCTGGCCGCGTTGTGGCTGGCATATTTCCCCAGAACGGTTTTCGCCACTCAAGCACACGGTCGCCCGCCTGCGCGCCGCGAACAATTGTCATGCGTTGCTCCACCAGCAGTTTTGGCGGAAGCCTGTCGGCATAAATCGTGAGCACACCCGGCACCAGATAGTCAACCAGCAGATTCGCCGCTGGCTCACCACCCCACAAGGCCTGGGCATCCAGCGGCCACTGTTGCCAGGCGTCAAAGTCTTTCGCAAGATAGGTCGCCTGCAAGGTCTTGGCCCGCAGCCTGCGCGCATAGGTCAGCGCCCATTCGTCAAGCAACCGTTTGGTGGCGTTGAGGCACCGGTGCTTTGGCAGCACCAGCAAATGGCCAGTCTGCTGCAAGTCGGCCAGCACGGCCGGAATCGCACCCAGCGCTACGCCCGCTGCTGCTGCGATGGCACGGTGTGGCGCGTTGGCAAGCTCAGGGTTGCCAAGCAGCGCAAACATCACCTTCAAGCCCGTCAGGGTGTACGCCTTGCCTGCGTTGGGGGCCACATTGTTGCCCTGCAGCTTGCATCCTGTCACATAGACCAGCAGGCCGGGGCCTTCCAGGTAGGCATTGCCTGCCGTATCCGCAAACTGCTGCTTTTGCCCACGCAGCTTTTCAGCCATGGGCGGTGTGAGGTATTCCGTCACCAGCAAAGGGGCGAGCCCGGTCGCAGCTGCGGCGTGCTGGAGTTGCATGGTTGCCGCCCCATGGGTTGCGGGCGTCAGCCTGCTTTTGGCTTCGGCCACATAGTCCATATGTTCTCCGCCCTTGCCAATACGCAGCCATGCATCCGCCAGAAACTGCGTTGTATCCTGGGGCGGATCCACCATGACCACGTCAAGGCCCAACCGCCTTAACTCAGCCGTTGCACGCTCGATTAGAAGTTTGGGATCGCCCATATGTTCATAATTTAAAGACGTTCACATTTTATGAACGAGAGAGAATTTTAAACAAAATTCCGCTTCTGTTCAATTTAATTAAATGTTCACAAAAAGTGAACGGGCGACTCCAGGTTGACCCCCAATACCACTAACTGGGCCGCTTCCCGAAGCGCGGCGGCCTGCTTGACTGAGGCAGCGCAATCCATCACCCGAGGCCCTGGCAATAAACGCCGACCCGCCTTTACAAACCGGTAACCAACCCCCCAGAACCAAGTCGACGCTGGAGGGTCATACCTACAACTGAGTGAAAACCAAGGGTTAGCACGGGTTAGCCTTATGCTATCGCCGGCATTGAACCTATTGCTTAGCACTCTCTCTAATCGAGTGCTAATATTTCGTCCTAGAAAAGGAGTTCGACTGTGTCACATGCTCTGTCCCCCCAGGCCCTGACGGGCGCCCTTGCGGTTTCCGCGCCCCGCGCCGATGCCGTGGCTGCCGTCAATCCCTGGTCGCTGGTTCCCCCGCTGGGCAACCTGGACGCCTACATTTCGGCGGTCAACCGTCTGCCCATGCTCACCCTGGAGCAGGAGCAGGAATTTGCCAAAAAACTCAAAGAACACAACGATCTTGAGGCCGCTGGTAAGTTAGTGCTTTCTCACTTGCGCCTGGTGGTGTCGATTTCCCGCAAGTACCTGGGTTACGGGCTGCCGCATGGCGACCTGATCCAGGAGGGCAATATCGGCCTGATGAAGGCGGTCAAGCGCTTTGACCCGGAACAGAACGTCCGGCTGGTGAGCTACGCCATGCACTGGATCAAGGCCGAGATTCACGAGTACATCCTGAAAAACTGGCGCATGGTCAAGGTGGCCACCACCAAGGCCCAACGCAAGCTGTTCTTCAACCTGCGCTCGATGAAACAGGGGTTCAAGGACGACGCCGATGTGGCGACGCACCGCGACACGCTGACCGAAGGCCAGATTGACTCGATGGCGAAGACGCTGAATGTCAAGCGCGAGGAAGTCATCGAAATGGAGCAGCGCATGTCGGGCGGCGACGTGCTGCTGGACCCGAGCCCCAGCGACGACGGCGAAGACGCCTTTGGACCGATTGCCTACCTGGCCGATGCCACGCAGGAACCGACTGCCCTGATCGAATCACGCCAGCGTGACAACCTGGCCAGTGACGGCATCAGCGCCGCGCTGGAAGAGCTGGATCCGCGTTCGCGCCGCATCGTGGAAGAGCGCTGGCTCAAGGTCAACGACGATGGCTCAGGCGGCATGACGCTGCACGACTTGGCGGCCGAGTACCAGGTCAGCGCCGAGCGGATTCGCCAGATTGAAGTTTCGGCGATGAAGAAAATGAAAAAGGTGCTGGCGGCTTACGCCTGAGCCGGCGATCTGCTGAGCCACCCTGGCACGCTGACGTGCAACCAGGCCCGCTCCCTTTAGCAAGGTGCGGGCCTTTTTATGGCCGCCACGTCGCGCTCCGATCAGGTATTTTTGAGCAGCAGGCGGATGTCGGACGCCAGGGCCTCGGGGCCGCCACCATAGCGGTTGTACAACCGGATGCGGCCCTTGCCGTCAAAAACGTAGCTGCCCGCGGAATGGTCCATGGTGTAGCTGGCAGGCGTCCTGCCATCGACCTTTTTGTAGTAGACCTTGAAGTCCCTGGCAACTTCGGGCAGCTGGGCCATGGTGGGCCGCAGCGCCAGGAAGGTCGGGTCGAAATTGGTCATGTAGGCTTTGAGCAATTCGGCCGTGTCCCGCTCCGGGTCCACCGTGATGAAGATGGCCTGCAGCTTGTCGCCATCGGGGCCCAGCAGCTGCTTGACCTGGGCCAGTTCGGCCATGGAGGTCGGGCACACATCGGGGCATTGGGTATAGCCAAAAAATACCACCACCACCTTGCCGGCAAAGTCTTTCAGCGTGCGCACCTGGCCGTTATGGTCGGCAAGCGCAAAGCCCTGCGCGTAATCGGCGCCGGTCAGGTCAATGCTCTTGAACTGGGGCTTGTCGGGCGCGCAGGCCGTCAAGAGGCCTGCCGTGATTGCCAGCAAGCCGGTACCGGCGATGGTTTGAAGGGCGAGCCGGCGGCTGGGCGGCAGGGTGACAGGTTTCATACGAGGTAATGGTCCAGCAGCAGGGCTGCGAATAACACCGAGAGATGGATCAATGAAAAACGGAAGGTCTTGCGCGCCAGGGCGTCGGAGTAGCTGCGCCACAGGCGCCAGCCATGCCAGCTGAAGCCCACGCTGAGCACGACCGCCACCATGAGATAGAGCCAGCCGCTCATCTTGAAAACAAAGGGCATGAGGCAGGCGGCAAACAGCACCAGCGTGTACAAAAACACCTGCAGCCGCGTGAACTCGTTGCCATGCGTGACGGGTAGCATGGGCAAGCCTGACTTGCGGTAGTCCTCGACGCGGTACAGCGCCAGCGCCCAGAAGTGCGGGGGGGTCCAGAGGAAAATGATCAGGAAGAGGATGAGCGCTTCCGGGCCCACGGTGCCCGTCATGGCCGCCCAGCCCAGCACCGGCGGCATGGCACCCGAGGCGCCCCCAATCACGATGTTTTGCGGCGTGAGCGGCTTGAGGATCACGGTGTAGACCACCGCATAGCCGACAAAGGTGGCAAAGGTCAGCCACATGGTGAGCGGATTGACCCACATATACAGAATCACCGAGCCCGCAGCGCACAGGGCTGCGGAGAAGGCCAGGGTCAGGGGGTTGCTGAGTTCGCCCTTGGCCGTGGGGCGCCAGGCCGTGCGCCGCATTTTGGCGTCAATCCGCTGCTCGACCAGGCAGTTGAAGGCCGCAGCCGCCCCCGCCACCAGCCATATGCCGGCACAGGCGATCAATGCCAGCCTGACCTCGGGCCAGGTCGGGACGTGGGGGACGGCCAGCACCATGCCGATCAGCGCGCAAAACACAATGAGCTGCACCACGCGTGGCTTGGTCAGCGCGTAGAACTGGGCGAACCTGGACGGTGCGCGGGAATGGGGGGCCGAAGCGGCAGGGTTGCTGGGGTTCATGCGGACAATCTCGAAGCTTTCCATTTTGACGCATGGACGGGGCTGGGGATGCTGCGGCTGGAAAAAACGATGCCGGTGAGCACCACCACCAGCGCTGCGGCGCCGCCGGTGTGCGCCACCGCGGCGACCAGCGGCCAGCCCAGCACGACGTTGCTCAGGCCTGTGGCCGCCTGCAGCAGGGTCAAACCAGCCAGCCAGCAGGCATCAGGGCGCAAGGCTGGCACGCGGTAAAGCCTGGCGGCCAGCAGCATCAGCGCGGCAAACACCGCATAGGCGGCCAGACGGTGCACGTAATGGATGGCAGTAAGTGCCTGAAAGCTGATATTGGCACCGTCATGGCCGGCGCCCAGTTCGCGCCACAGCGTAAAGCCCTGGCTGAAATCCATCGCCGGCCACAGCGAGCTCTGGCAGCTCGGAAAGTCGGTGCAGGCAAGCACCGCGTAGTTGGTGCTGACCCAGCCCCCCAAGGCGATCTGCAGCCACAGCAAGGCGAACGCGGCAAAGACAAAAAGCCGGGTGCCCGCGCCCAGCTCGGCGATCGGGGAGGACCCCTGCGCCTGCGCATAGCGCACCGACTGCGCGCGCAGCAGCCCCAGCAAAATCAGGCCGCCGAGCAGGTGCAGCGTGACGATGGCCGGAAACAGTTTCATCGTGACGGTGAGCGCACCGAACGCGCCTTGCAGGCAGACCCACAGCAATGTCACCGTGGGCCACGCTGGCGAGATGTGCGCCCGCTCGCGTTCCAGCCAGCTGACGACGGTGAGCGTGAGGATCAGCACGCCCACGCCCGTGGCCAGGTAGCGGTGAACCATTTCTATCCACGCCTTGGAATGCGTGACCGGGCCCGTGGGCATGGCGCTCTGCGCGGCCTCGATATGCACCTGCGCACCGACCGGGCTGGCACTGCCATAGCAGCCCGGCCAGTCAGGGCAGCCCAGGCCGGAGTCCGTCAGACGGGTGAAGGCGCCAAAAATCACCAGGTCGAAGGTCAGGAACAAGGTCACCAAGGTCAGCACGCGCAGGCGCCGGGTAACCGGTGCATGCTTGTGGTGCAACCAGACCCAGGCCAGCGGGCCGAGCGCGACCACCAGGCCCATGATCATCAGGCGCAGCGCGGGGCTCAGGTTATAGAGGTCTTGCGTGCTCATGTCTAAAGAGCGCCAGCCATTGCCAAGCACATTGGAATCCCAAACCGGCAGGGGCAGCGGAACAGGCTTAGCCAGACCATAGCAGTCACCACAGGGGTCTTACGCAAGCCGGGGCCGCGGAACCGGCTTAGCCGGGCCGCAGGCGCAGCGGCCCCCCCGGGGGGCAGCGCAGTACGCGAAGCGACAAGCGTGGGGGCCAAGGTTTCGCCGCCGGGCCGCCCCAAGGCGAAATGCGCCCCCTCGGGGGGCAGCGCAGTACGCGAAGCGACAAGCGTGGGGGCCATCTACCTGCCTTCCTTGTCCCAGCTACTGGAGGCGCGCAGCAAACGTTCCAGGTCGCGCTTGGCTTTGGCCGCGGCCGCCGCGTCCATGTCCGCCGGAAAGCGCATCATCCAGTTGCCCAGCGGATCGACGAGGTAAAGATGATCCTGCAGGCGCTGGCCCGCGGCGGGTTCCAGCCACTTCGCCAGTTCCAGCGGCGCCACGCGCAGCACGGTGGACGCGGCCAGCGCAGGCCGCAGGGCCTCGCGCACGGCCACCTCGTCGTTGACCAGCCAGACACGGTCCAGCCGCTCTTTTTCCTTGCCCAGCGATTCGCGCAGCTGCCGCTGGAAATACAGGTTGCTCTCGCAGCGCGTGTCGCAGGCTCCACCCGCGACCGTGATCAGCAGCCACTGGTCCTTCAGGGCCGGCAACTCGCCCTTCTGTCCGTCAAGGGCCTGCGTGGCGATGGGCGGCAGCGGCCGCTGCGGATCGATCAGTTCGCCAAAATTGCGGCGACCCTCAGGCCGGATCACGTAGTACGTGAAATAAGACGCGATCACCGGAGCGGCGCACACCAGCAGCACCGCCAACATTTTCCAGCGGCCGGCAACGGTACCGGGGGCCCGCGCGTGCGATGCGTCCAGCATTGGCATCGCGTGCACCGTCAGGCCCAGCGGCTGGTCTTGCGCTGCGGACGCGGCAGGGGTGGCGGCGTGTGAGGAAAATTCGGATTTGTCGTTTGTCACGGCAGTTGGGCGCGGCGTTGGGCGCGTAAGGGATGAATCACTTGAAACCAGACATAAAGGATGACCACCAGGCCGCACAGCGCAAACCACTGGAAAGCGTAGCCATAGTGTTTTTCCACCCCAAGGTTGGGTGCCGCCCATTCGCGCAGCACACCCTCACTGGGTACACCGGTCTGCAGCAACGCGACACCGGGCAGCGGCAGGCCGGTTTCAGCGCGAAAAGCGTCCAGATCCAGATTTTGCCGGATGCGGCCCACATCCTCGCCCTTGAACTCGTAAAGCTTGGACGGCGGCGGGGCAATGCGGCCCTCCACGGTCACCAGCCCCGCCGGCGTCGAGACTTCCGGCAGCCGCGTGCGGCGGGTGAAATCGCGCGGCACCCAGCCACGCTGCACCAGCACCACCTGGCTGCTGCCTTGCAATGCCAGCGGCGTCAGCACCCAGAAGCCGGTTTTGCCGCTCATGGGACGGTTGTCCAGGTAAATCGTATGCGCAGGCAGCCACGTCCCTTGAATCGACACCCGCCGATGCATTTCATTGGCTATCTCTTTAGCAGCATCAAATGCCCGGTTATCAAGGGGGGAAAGGCTGTTTTTAGCTTCAATGGACGCGTGGAGCGCTTCTTTCTGGGCAGCGCGGCGCAACTGCCACTGGCCCAGGGAAAAGGTGACCCCCGCCGCAAGCAGTGCCGCCAGCGTGAGCAGCCAGAAGCGGGGCGAATGCAAACGGGATGTCATCGACGGATAATCCTGGTCATGACTTATCTTGTTGCACTGGCATTTATCGCCATCATCGCCAGCCTTGGTTCCGCGCTCTTTTTCATGCTCAAAGACGGCACCGACGGCAAGCGCAAAACCAGCAACATGGCGCGCGCCCTGGCGTTCCGTGTCGGGTTTTCGGTCTTGCTGTTTGTGTGCATTCTGATCGCGTGGAAACTGGGCTACATACAACCTACCGGCATACCGGTCGGCAAATAAAACTTGAAACTTGACGCTCAAAAACAAAGGCCGCATTCAGCGGCCTTTGTCTTTACTTTGTCGTGATTGTCGCACCTGCCGCAGCAGGCCAGAGGACGTCACGTATTTCACGTTCCGTGCGGCCCCCGACGGTCCGCACACCATCCCCTGAAAGTGGTGCCTTAGAGCCAGTAAACGAGGATGTAGAGGCCCAGCCAGACCACGTCCACAAAGTGCCAGTACCAGGCGGCGCCTTCGAAGCCGAAATGCTTCTCGGGGGTGAAATGGCCTTTTTGCAGGCGCAAGGTGATGAACAGCAGCATCAGCATGCCGACAAACACGTGAAAGCCGTGAAAACCGGTCAGCATGTAAAAGGTGGAGCCATACACACCCGACGTGAGTTTGAGGTTCAGCTCGGAATAGGCGTGCGCGTACTCGTAGCCCTGGACACACAGGAACACGATACCCAGCAGCACGGTCATCCACATGAAGGCAATGGTCCGGCCGCGAAGGTTGTCACGCAGGGCGTGGTGGGCAATGGTCAACGTCACACCCGAGCTCAGCAGCAGCGCGGTGTTGATGGTGGGCAGCCAGAACGGCGTCATGGTGGTGAACGGCTCGATGATGTCGGCGGGCGAAGCGGTGGCGCCGGCTGCAATGCTGGGCCAGACAGCCTTGAAGTCAGGCCACAGCAGCGCGTTGTCCAGGCTGCCGAGGGCCGGCACGGAATGCGCGCGGGCCCACCAGAGCGCCGTGAAGAAGGCACCGAAGAACATCACTTCGGAAAAAATGAACCAGCTCATGCTCCAGCGGAATGACAGGTCGATCTTGCGGCCGTACAGACCGCTTTCACTTTCGGCAATGGCGTCACGGAACCACTGGAAAAGGGTGCCGAGCCACCACACCAGGCCGAAGGCCACCGACCAGGCGCCCCAACCTGCGCCATTGACCCACTGGCTGGCGCCTAAGATCACAAAAAACAGGCCAATGGACGCCATCACCGGATGCCGGGAAGGGCTGGGCACAAAGTAATGGGGGGTTCCCGCATGGGTTGCTGATGACATCGCTCGACTCCTGTTCTCTCGAATTTCCAATTATTTTCTGATTCAAAACCGTGAAGGCTTGCTGCGCGCCAAGGCCCTAGCGCGCAACCACCCAGTTCACCAGCAGCACCAAGGCCGCCACAAATACAAAAACACCCACCAGGCCCACCACAATGATGTGGACGGGACTCAAATTCTTGATGTCATCTTCGTAGTCACCGCGCGCCCGCAAGCCCACAAAAGACCACGCGACCGCTTTGGCCGTGCGCCAGATGGATTTTTTTGAAGAACCAGCGGCCATGTTCATGCACCAGCCCGCACGCCGGGTACCGCCGCAGCCGTGGCCGCGCTGGAGGTAGCGGGCGCAGCGGGCGTCTTGCCGCCCACTTCGAAAAAGGTGTACGACAGCGTGATGGTGCTGACGTCCCTGGACAACTTGGGATCGATCACGAAAGCCACAGGCCACTGCTTCTTCTCGCCGGGCGCCAGCGTGTACTGGCTAAAGCAGAAACACTCCAGCTTGTTGAAATGAGCGGCCGCCTGGGCCGGGGCATAGCTGGGAATGGCTTGGGCCGACATCGTACGGTTCTGCACATTCTGAAACTCGTACATCACCGTGGTCAATTCACCGGGGTGCACCTGCAGCGTGTTCTGGGCCGGCTTGAAATGCCAGGGGCCACGCGAGTTGGCATCAAACTCCACCGTGATGGTCCGGGTGCGGTCCACCTGCGTATTGGCCGGCAGCTGCGATGTGGCGCCGGGAATTTGACGGTCAGACAGGGCCAGCACATTGATGCCGGTCATCTCGCAAATGGCCTTGTAGATGGGCACCAGCGCATAGCCGAAAGCGAACATGCCGAGCACGATAACGCCCAGCTTGCCCACCATCTTGAAATTCTCGCTCTTGAGCCGCATCAAAGTTGTGCCTGTTGACTAGCGTTGACTGGCTCAGTGGCCGAGAAAAATCATTTTGGCCATGAAACCCGCAAAAAAGACGAGCGCGACCGAAGCCAGGATCAGCGCCAGCCGCAAATTGCTTTTCTTTTGGTCAGGTGTCATCGTGCGCTATCGGGTTATCGGGTGGCTCAACCAATCACGCGGGTTGCCGTGGCATCCAGCTTGGGAGGGGTTTCAAAGGTGTGAAAAGGTGCTGGCGACGGGACTTCCCACTCCAGGCCTTCAGCGCCCTTGCCACCCTCGTCAACCCAGGGGTTCTGCCTGGCGGGGGCACCCTGGCCGCGCATCGTGGGCACCACAATGAACAGGAAGAAGTACACCTGTGCCACACCGAAGAAGAAGGCGCCGACAGAGGCAATCGCGTTGAAGTCGGCAAACTGCATCGGGTAGTCGGCATAGCGTCGCGGCATGCCGGCCAGACCCAGGAAGTGCATCGGGAAGAACGTCACGTTGAAGGAAATCAGCGACCACCAGAAGTGAATCTTGCCGCGGGTTTCGTTGTACATCACACCGGTCCACTTGGGTGACCAGTAGTAGTAACCGGCAAACAGGGCATATAGCGAACCGGCCACCAGCACGTAGTGGAAGTGGGCCACCACGTAATAGGTGTCCTGCAACTGGGTGTCAATCGGTGCGACCGACAAAATCACACCCGTCAGGCCACCGATGGTGAACACGAAGATGAAACCCACGGCAAACAGCATGGGCGTCTCGAACGTCATCGAGCCCTTCCACATGGTGGCGATCCAGTTGAACACCTTCACGCCGGTGGGCACCGCGATCAGCATGGTCGAGTACATGAAGAACAGCTGGCCGGTCACAGGCATGCCGGTGGTGAACATGTGGTGCGCCCACACGACAAAGCTCAGGATCGCGATGGAGCCGGTGGCATACACCATCGACGCGTAGCCGAACAGGCGCTTGCGCGAGAACGCGGGAATGATCTGGCTGATGATGCCGAAAGCCGGCAGGATCATGATGTAGACCTCGGGGTGGCCGAAGAACCAGAAGATATGCTGGTACATCACCGGGTCACCGCCGCCGGCGGGGTTGAAGAAGCTGGTGCCAAAGTGGCGGTCCGTCAGCGTCATGGTGATGGCGCCGGCCAGCACAGGCATCACGGCGATCAGCAGGTAGGCGGTGATCAACCAGGTCCAGCAGAACATCGGCATCTTCATCAAGGTCATGCCGGGTGCGCGCATGTTCAAAATGGTCACGATGATGTTGATCGAGCCCATGATGGACGAAGCGCCCAGAATGTGCATCGCAAAAATACCGGCGTCCATGGATGGGCCCATCTGCAGCGTCAGCGGCGCGTAGAGCGTCCAGCCAGCAGCGGGAGCACCGCCCGGCATGAAGAACGAGGTGGCCAGCATCAGGCCGGCAGGAATCATCAGCCAGAAGCTGAAATTGTTCATGCGGGCAAATGCCATGTCGGCCGCACCGATTTGCAGCGGAATCATCCAGTTCGCGAAGCCCACGAAGGCCGGCATGATGGCGCCGAACACCATGATCAGGCCGTGCATGGTGGTGAGCTGGTTGAACAGCTCAGGATTCACCAGCTGCAGGCCGGGCTGGAACAGTTCAGCGCGAATCAACAGGGCCAGCACGCCACCGAACATCAGCATGAAAAAGCTGAACAGCAGGTACAGCGTGCCAATGTCCTTGTGGTTGGTCGCGAATACCCAGCGACGCCAGCCCGTCGGGGCATGGTGGTCGTGGTCATCATGCGCATGGTCGTGATGGTCTAGAACTGCACTCATCTTGGCTTCCTTTGGTGGCTTGTGCCTGTAGCTTTTGTCTTTACGGCTGACGAAATGGTCTTGCGGTATCGGGATATCGGGCGGGGCGAATTGCCCGCCTTACTTGCGTGCGGCTTGAAGCTGCGCAGGCTGTACCAAACGGCCGGTCTGGTTGGACCAGTTGTTCTTGGTGTAAGTGATCACCGCAGCCAGGTCGGTATCGCTGAGCGCCTTCCACGACGGCATCGCACCGCTGGCGGCGCCGTTCAGCACGACCTGGATCTGCTTGTTGTGGTCCGCATCCAGCACAATGGCAGAGCCGTCCAGCGGCTTGATCGGGCCTGCGCCCTTGCCGTTGGCCTGGTGGCAGGCTGCGCAGTTGGCCGCATACACCTTTTCGCCGCGTGCCTTGAGGTCCACCAGCGTCCAGACCCTGGTCGGATCATCCGCCTTGGCTGCCGCTTCCTTTGCCTTGACCGCCACCCAGGCGCTGTAGTCCTGGGCGGACACCACTTTCACGTGGATGGGCATGTAGGCGTGCTCTTTGCCGCACAACTCGGCGCACTGGCCATAGTAGTCACCGATTTTTTCGGCACGAAACCAGGTGTCGCGCACAAAGCCGGGAATCGCATCCTGCTTGATGCCGAATGCCGGCACCATGAAGGCATGGATCACGTCACTGGCCGTGGTGATGATGCGGATTTTCTTGTTGACCGGCACGACCAGCGGGTTGTCCACCTTGAGCAGGTAGTTGTCGGGCGCTTCACCGGCTTTCGGGCCACCCCGGTCCGACATTTCGCGGTGTGTGTTGTCGAGCGTGGAAACAAAACCGATGCCCTCGCCCTCGCCCTTGATGTAGTCGTAACCCCATTTCCACTGGATGCCCGTGGCCTTGATGGTGACGTCGGCGCTGGTCGTGTCTTTTTGGGCGACCAGCACTTTGGTGGCTGGCAAGGCCATGGCGATCACGATGACGAAAGGCACGATGGTCCAGGCGATTTCAACCGCGGTGGACTCATGGAAATTGGACGCCTTGTGGCCCACCGATTTGCGGTGCTTCCAGATGGAATAGAACATCACGCCGAACACCGCGACAAAAATCACGAGGCAGATGATCATCATGAACCAGTGCAGCCAGTTCTGCTCTTCGGCGATTTTGGTGACTGCAGGATGCAAGTTGAGCTGGTTGACAGCCGGACCACCGGGCAGGTCATTGACGGCGTGGGCGGCGGTGCCGACCCATGCAGCCGCAGAGGCCAGAATTGCGCCCGCATGCTGCATGCCAAGCCGTGTCATTTTGCTCATGGTGTTGCTTACGTTCATCGTGATCACTTTTATTGCTTCCATTACTCACCGAACTATCCGACCAAATTAACCGGCTGATTATAAAGTTAGCGGCAGGTCACCCTGCCGCAACTGAACTGACCCAGACTTTCAGCACACACACATGCACATGCACATGCTCAACAGGTTCGCAGCGCGCAGCGTATCTCGCGGGCCAGCGCTGGGCGCAACTCAGGCCGCACATGCCGCCCCACCCGCACCGACCGCCCCTGCCCGGACACCTCGATCAGCGAACCATCTCCATCCTTGGGCTCGACCCGAACCCACTCACGATTGAACTCGGCCCGTTGCGTACGCCCTGCCGTTTCCAGTTCAACCACCAAGCGCTCACCCTGCAGGACGATTTTTTCACCGTCGGTCGCATGGCGCGCATACGCCAGAAAGGCCGCCCCCACCGCCAACAACTCCAGCCATGCGAAGGGCATGACCAGCGTGGCGCCCTGTGCCCAGAAAAATGCTGCGATACCCAGCGATACCACGCACAGCGACACATAAAGCCATCCGAGTTGAGCCGGCGTGACTGAACAGTGACGCTTGAGAAGCCACTGCACGGCCTCCTGGCCGTGACTGCCCTGCGCGGGCAAGGTGGCGAAACGAAACGCTGGTGTTGGCTGCAGCACGTGGCAACCCCCAAAAAACTGCAACCAATACGCCGCATTGGCCGCATGAGGCTCGGGAACATACCCAAAATTCAGTTTGGATTGTAGCCGGGTTTAACCCCCTGTTACTCCGGCAAAACCGCTCGCCCCGCGCTTGTTGAAGGGCCGGCCCACGGGGAAGACGGGACTTTGACGGGCCCGGCCGGAACGGCGTCTGACAAGGGCTGAACGGTATCGGGCGTCACCACCAACTTCCATGAAAATCAATGAAAAATCCCGCCGCCGGACTACCGCCGACCGCAAGGCGTCACGCCGCACCTCAGGAATGCGGCCGCTGCCCGTGCAGGATGTTGCGCATGTCTTCCACCGACACCGCACTGAGCGCGCTGACCTTGATTTTGGGTGGCGCCTTCAGCGCGTGACCATAAATGACTTCGAACGTGAGCGACAGCCGGCCATCTTCGCTGCGGACCAGGTGCCGCGCCAGCGCCTGCTCCAGGCGCGCTTTCCAGGCCCGCCCGCGCAAGGCCGGAAAGCGGGCAGGATGGAAGTTGCGACCCAGTTCGGCCAGTTCCTGCAAGAGACGCGCCGGGGTCTCATAGGTCAGGGTAATGCGCTCCATGTCCATCACCGGTTCGGCAAAACCGGTTTGCACCAGCATGTCGCCCCAGTCGTGCATGTCGGTCAATTCATGCCCCGCGGGCGGCCAGCCCAGCTGTGCGTAGAGCTCGCGCAATTCCCGTGCGGTGTCGGGCCCGAGGCAGGAAAACATCAAAAAGCCGTTGACTTTCAAAGCCTGGTGCCACTGGGCCAGCAGGGCTTGCGGGTCGGCCGCCTCATGCAGCGCCATATTGGCCCACAACATATCCACGCTGGCCGGTGGCGGCGTTTCAAAGCGCGGGCGGGCGGCTCCCCATTGCTTCGGGTTCCACCATGGTGACGCTATCTTTTTCATAGCCACTTGTGACCGTTCCATGCTGGCTTCCGTCACATAACAGGCTGAATCCGGGTAGGTTTTTGCCAGCTGGGCGTGGGCCTGCAGGCCCCCGCGCAAAGCCCCCCAATGCGCCCAGGCCTCGGGCTGCAGCTTGATCCACTGCAGCCTGTCCTGCATGCGGCGGGCCACTTCCTCATGCAGCCACGGCGAGGCCAGCGGCGCCGTGCGCTGCCAGCGGCTGACGGCAGGCAGATCGAGTGTGGGCGGTCGCTGGGTGGTGGTCATGGGCAGGGGCAATACAGTGCGCAGAAAGGTACGCGAGTATATTGACACGGTGTACACACGCCCGCCTGCCTCCCGTTTATTTCCCCGTTTATCGTTGCCACCGTTGCCTGGCCTGGTCAGCCGGTGCGCGGTCTGCCACAGCTGGCCGACACACCAGGTGTGCCAGCCCTGCCTGGCGCGTTTTGCGCCGGTACAACATCGCTGTGCCAGTTGCGCGCTGGCACTGCCGGCCGACCTGTCCATGGGCCTGAGAAGTGGTCCCGGCCTGTGTGGCAGCTGCGTGCGCCAGCGCCCCCCGCTCGATCGGGCGCTGGCCGCGGTGCCTTACGCCTACCCCTGGTCGACATTGATTTCCGGCTACAAATTTGGCGAGCAGCCCGGCTGGGCTGCCTTCTTTGCGCACATGCTGCTCCAGACGCCCGGCGTGCCACAGGCATTGGGCGAGCTGGAAGGCCGGCGCGTGGTGCTGGTGGATGACGTGATGACTAGCGGCGCCTCGCTCTTCACCGCAGCCCGGGCCTTGCGCAAAGCCGGCGCCGCCCACATCACCGCGGTGGTGTTGGCACGCACGGAGTAATGGCCCCCACGTTCGCTCACTGCGTGTAGCTCTCTGCCCCCCGAGGGGGCCGCTGCGCCTGCGGTCTGGCAAAGCCAGTCCCGCGGCCCCTGCTGGGATGAAAGCCCCCACGTTGGCTCGCTGCATGTCGTACCCGGCTAGCAACGACAATCGGGCCATGTTCAATATTGTTCTCGTCGAGCCCGAAATCCCGCCCAATACGGGCAACGTGATTCGCCTGGCGGCCAATACCGGCTGCCGTCTTCACCTGGTGGAGCCGCTCGGCTTTTCGATGGACGACAAGCACATGCGGCGCGCCGGGCTGGACTACCACGAGTACGCCCAGGTGCTGCGCCATGCGAGCTGGCAGGCGCTGCTGGACAGCGAGCAACCACCCGCCTCACGGCTCTTCGCCATGACGACGCAAGGCGCCGGCAGCGTGTACGACATGCGTTTCCTGCCGGGCGACTGGCTGGTGTTTGGCGCTGAAACCCGGGGCCTGGCGTCCGAAGTACGGGAATCCTTTCCGCTGGCACAGCGCCTGAAGGTACCCATGCGGCCCGGCCAGCGCAGCCTCAACCTGTCCAACACCGTGGCGGTCACGGTGTTTGAGGCGTGGCGGCAAAACGGGTTTGGCGGGGCACAAGGTCAGGCTCCGGGCGGACAAGGCGAGTTGGCCCGCAACTGACCGGCCTTTGCGTTTGAATTAAGAGACTTTTGAATTGAGCGGCTATGGAGGCGGACCCACAGCCGCCACCCTTCAGGGGTAGCGCCGCACCAGTGATTCGGCCACGCACACCGGCTTCGCCGATCCTTCGCGCTCCACCGTCACCTCCCAGGTCATCTGCATGCCGGCGTTGTCGATCGGCTCGGCCGCCAGCAGCTTCATGCGGGCACGCAGGCGGCTGCCCACGGGCACGGGGGCCGTGAAACGAACCTTGTTCAGGCCGTAATTCACACCCATGCGCGAGCCAATGATCTCAAACGATGATTCAAAAAACCGCGGCAGCAGCGACAGCGTCAGGAAACCGTGCGCGATGGGCCCGCCGAAGGGGCCCGCCGCCGCCTTCTCGGGGTCGACGTGGATCCACTGATGGTCGCCCGTGGCCTCGGCAAACAGGTTGACCTGCTGCTGCGTGATGGTGAGCCACTCGCTGACAGCGACTTCCTGGCCGGTACAGGCCGCCAGTTCGGACAGGGTTTGAAAGGTCTTCATGGCCCGACTTTAGCGGCTGCAAGGAGCCGTGCTTGTCGGATCAGCGACAAGCACCCTCCCCGCCTGCCCGCCTACTCGTCCAGCCAGCGGCAGACGCCCTGCCACTGCTCCAGGTCCTTGTCGACCCGGCTGGGCGCCACGTCAAACAGGCTCAGCCCCCGGGCGGCCAGATGGATGTAGTTTTGCGTGTCCCGCAGATAACCCAGCACCGGCAGCCCCAGGCCTTCCACAAAGTCGCGCAGCTTGTCGGCGGCAATCGTGCGGGCGTCCACCCGCATGCCGATGACGCCCACCTGCATCTTGCCGGCATGGCGGTGCTCGGCCAGCTCGTCCAGAAAGGCGCGCGTGGCGAAAATATCAAACACGCTGGGCTGCAGCGGCACGATCACCTTGTCGGCCAGCTTGACGATGTCGTTGAAACGCCAGCCGTTAAGGCCGGCCGGTGTGTCCAGCACCACATGGGTGGTTCCCCGCGGCGGTCTGGCGATCAGGTCTGCATTCAGGTCCCAGGTCGCGACAGGGCGCGCAGCGGGCGGCCGCAGGCCCAGCCACAGCCGCGAGGACTGTTGCCGGTCGGCGTCCCCGAGCATCACCGCATGGCCCTGCGATGCATGGTAGCCGGCAATGTTGGTGGCCAACGTCGACTTGCCGACGCCCCCCTTTGGATTGGCAATCACGACCACGGGCATACAACTCTCCTCTGATGCTGAAGAACTTATACGGGCGCAAGTTCCATGCTTGCTTTTCCGCTATGGTAACGGCATGGACACCGTTCTCACAAACCCTCACATGGCAGACAGCGCCGGCCATCAGGCTGCGAATACCGACATCTACGTCATCGCGGCTCATCCGGCATGGCGTGAATCGCGCGTCAATCGCCCCCTGATGGAGGCCGCCAAGGCGTTGCCGCGCGTGCAGGTGCAAGACCTGTATTCAAGCTATCCCGACTATGCCATTGACGTCGCCAGGGAGCAGGCCGCGCTGGCGCAGGCCCGGCTGGTGGTGCTGCTGCACCCCATCCAGTGGTACTCGATGCCGGCCCTGCAAAAGCTCTGGCTGGACGACGTATTGACGTATGGCTGGGCCTATGGCCAGGACGGACACGCCCTTGAAGGCAAGGATTTATGGCTGGTGGCGACCACCGGCGGGCCGGAGACTTCCTACCACCCCCAAGGCTACAACCGCTATTTTTTCGATGCTTTCCTGCCGCCCTATGAGCAAAGCGCCATTTTGTGCGGCATGCGGTTTTTGCCGCCCATGGTGCTGCACGGTGCGCACCGGGTCAGCGCGGAGGCCGTCGACCAGCACCTGGCCATCTTCAGCCAGCGTTTGCAGAGCTACCCCAACTGGCCCGAGCTCGAAGAGCTCGAGCAATACCCCGCCTGCGCAGTCCCCACGAAAGACCGATTGCCCAGGGACGAGGCCAGCATCGAAGCGGACCAGGAAAGCAAGGACGCAGGTACAACGACAAACGCAGGAGCCACCCGCTAATGGAACACGCCCCCGCCTGGCTCACCAACAGCTTCATCTACCTGGCAGCCGCCGTTGTCGCCGTACCGCTCGCCAAGAAATTCGGACTGGGCTCCATCATTGGCTACCTGGCCGCGGGCATTGCCATCGGCCCTTGGGGCATGGGACTGGTCACCAATGTCCAGGACATTCTTCACTTCGCCGAATTTGGCGTGGTGCTGATGCTATTTCTGGTCGGCCTGGAGCTCGAGCCCCAGCGCCTGTGGAATTTGCGCCGGCCCATCTTTGGCTGGGGCAGCGCGCAGGTGCTGGGCTGCGCCGCCCTGCTGACCGGCGCGGCCATGGCGTTTGGCGTGGGCTGGCAAACGGCGCTGGTGGCCGGCCTGGGCCTGGCACTGTCGTCCACCGCCATCGCCTTGCAAACCATGGGCGAGCGCAACCTGATGCCCACGTCCAGCGGACAGGCCGGGTTTTCTATTCTGCTGTTTCAGGACGTGGCGGCCATCCCGATTCTGGCGCTGCTGCCGTTGCTGGGTGCAATTTCCGGTGAAAATGAGACCGTAGCCCATACAAACACGGCGCTTGAAGCTATCAAAATCATAGCCGTTATCGGCGGCATCATTCTCGGCGGCCGCTTGCTGCTGCGCCCGCTGCTGCGCTGGATTGCCAACAGCGGCACGCCAGAAATCTTCACCGCCGCATCGCTGCTGCTGGTGGTCGGCATTGCCGCGCTGATGCAGCTGGTGGGCCTGTCGATGGCGCTGGGCGCTTTTTTGGCGGGCGTGCTGCTGGCCGAAAGCGAGTACCGGCGCGAGCTGGAAACCGATATTCAGCCCTTTAAGGGCCTGCTGCTGGGCCTGTTTTTCATCGCCGTGGGCATGAGCATTGACTTTGGCGTGCTGATGAAGTCGCCGGGCCTGATGGCCGCCATTTTGCTGGGTTTTCTGGGCCTGAAGCTCGCGGTGATTTACGGCCTGGCCACCCTTATGAAGCTACCGTACCAGGAGCGCCCGGTGTTTGCCCTGCTGCTGGCGCAAGGCGGCGAATTTGCCTTTGTGGTGTTTCAGGCCGCTGCCGGTGCGCGGGTGTTTGCACCCGAAACCGCCTCGCTGCTGATCGGTGCGGTGGCGCTGTCCATGCTGGTCAGCCCGCTCCTGCTGGTGGCCATCGACAAGCTGCTACTGCCGCGTTATGCCAATTGCAACACGCCCCAGCTCGAAGAAATCTCCGAGCAGCAGGCCGCGCCCATCATCATTGCCGGTTTTGGCCGCTACGGTCAGATCGTCGGCCGCATGCTGCTGGCGCAAGGCATTCCAGCAACGGTGCTGGAGCACGACGCCGACATGGTGGAAACCGTGCGCGCCTTCGGCCTCCGGGTGTTTTACGGCGATGCAACGCGGCTGGACCTGCTGCGCACAGCCGGTGCCGCCAGCGCCAAGATTTTGGTGCTGTCGGTGGACGACATGGATCAGTCGCTGAAAATTGTGGACATGGTGAACGAGCATTTTCCGCAACTGCAAATCGTGGCGCGCGCCCGCGACGTGACACACTGGAACGCGCTGCGCGACCGCGGCGTGATGCGCGTCGAGCGCGAGGTGTTCGAGTCCAGCCTGCGCAGCGCGCGCACCGTGCTGGAACTGCTCGGCCAGCCGCCGCATGAAGCACGGCAGTCCGCCATGCGTTTTCGGCAGCACAACCTCGAATTGTTCGAGCGGATGTACCCGCACCGCAAGGACCGCACCAAGCTTATCGCGGTCGCCACCCAGGGGCGGCTGCAGCTGGAAGAACAGATGGCGCAGGAGCGCGCGCAAGCAGCGCAGCCCCGGCCTCAGGACTGGCACGGCTGATTTTCAAGGAAAATCGCTTCAACCCAACCTTATCAATGAACACCTGCAGCTACTGTTTTTGTAGCATGCGGGAGCCGGGGACTACCTGAGCGATTGCTCGGACTCCCGCTTTCGCTGCTCGAGGGCCCGCCGCTCGACGCACACCGGGTGGCTGGCAAAGAAGGGCCTGGCGCACTGCACCGCGATGCAGATCTCAAAAGTCACCAGGTTGCGGCCTTCACAGAACTGCCGTGGGTGGGCAGGCGCCGCCGGGTCGGGAGCAGTGGCAGCATCGCGCGTCGGCGGTGGGGCGGTCGCCGCCCCTTCGGTTCTGGCCTGAGCCTGTTGGGCCGGCCTGCCTTTGTCATTCGACCGTGTTTTAACCACCGCCGGGGCTGCTTCTACCGCAGCGGGCGCAGCTGGTTGGTCGGCTACGGCTTGCACCTTGGGTGCTGGTGCTGCCGGCGTTGCCGCAACCGGAACACCGGTATTGGCCGGTGCGGCAGACTGCACTGCAGGCCGCGCAGCCGGGCCCGACGCCAATTTGAACCCGATGCCGGCCGCAAGCACCACGATGCCCGTCATGCCAACAATGGCCCAGGTCAGGCGCCGGGATGCCGGCGCGAAGGGCACAGCTTTTGCGACCCGTGCAGGCACCGTGTCATCACCTTGCACGAGTGGCGGCTGCGCAGTTTGTACGGCAGCCTGTCCAGGCTCCCTGGCGTGCATGTCGGCAGGGCTCGGGGCGGTATCAACCGTGCCAGAAGACCGGTCTCTGAACTCGGGCACGGTCTTGTCCATCTGGGTGGCAGAAGGAGCAAGCGGTATGACCGGCGTGCCCACATCCGACCGCAGACCGATGTCCGAATCCTCACCGGCCGGCTCGCCGAGTTTTCTCAGGCGGCGACGTGCCAGGCTGGCGTAGATGCCTTCGGGAAACTTGGCGAGAAAGCCCCGGATATCTTCGGCATCGGTGGAGTCCCTGATCTCTTTCCAGTAGATCAACTCCAGCTCCTGCGTCACGATGGGGATATCGGTACTGGTGCCCGACTGCAGGCCGACCAGGGCTTCACCCGGATGCAGGGTGCCCGTCCAGGTGGAACTGCTTGCGGAGCTGGCCGGGCTGGCAGGCGGAACCACTGCCGGGTCAGCCGCTTCGCGGGTGGCCGCCTGCAGGGCGGCATTGAATTCCCGCGCCGTCGCAAAACGCTGGCTCGGTGATTTGGCCAAAGCCCGGGCCACCACCGCGTCGATGGCGGCGGGCAATCTCGGGTTGAAGGAGCTCGGCGCCGCAGCGGTGTGACCCACGATCTGCTGAATGATGGCGAAGTCAGTATCGGCATCAAATGGCCGCTTGCCCGTGAGCAGCTGGTACAGCACGATGCCGGCGGCGAACAGGTCAGCCCGGGCGTCAACCGGCCGGCCCTGGACCTGCTCTGGCGACATGTACTTGAGCGTGCCCACCATGGTGCCCTGCGTGCGCGTGGCTTCGCTCGAATCCTGGATGCGAGCCACACCAAAATCAGTGAGCTTGACGCGCCCATTGCCCTGGATCAGCAGGTTGGCGGGCTTGATGTCGCGGTGAACGACGCCCTGCCGGTGCGCATAGTCGAGCGCCGACAGCAGGTCGCCCATGATGCCCAGGGTCTGCGCCAGCGTGTAGAGCTTGCCCTTGTCCAGGTGGTGCTTGAGGTCATCGCCGTGGATGAATTCCATGACCAGATAGGCCATGTCGCCATCGCGGTCGGAGTCGTACACGCTGACAATGTTGGGGTGCTGCAGGCGCGCGGCCGAGCGCGCTTCAGTGCGAAAGCGCACCTCGTATTCAGCAGCTTCCTCTTCCGACAGGTTTTCAACCTTGATGGTCTTGATCGCCACCCGGCGGTCCAGATTGGGATCACGCCCCTCGTATACCAGCCCCATGGCGCCCTTGCCAAGCACGCGGATGAGATCGTATCGACCTAGCTTCTTGAGACTCATGGAATGAAAAGTGGCCGCAGTGAGGAGGGAGCAAACGTGCCGGCAGGGATACGTCTGAAAACGAAAACGATTCTAGCCTGCAACGCAGAACCGGCCCGGATTTCGGGCGCCCTGCTATTGCCGCTTGCACCCGTCAGGCGTGGCGAGGTTGGCCTGATCATGCGGACCTCCCAGCCTCCCGACTCAATCGGAACAATCTATTGCAACTCAACACCTGGAGCCTGAGACACCCTATTCAGGCCACTGTCTCTCGCACAAACCAGGTTTCGCAAACGGGAATCGGCGCTTGCCGGCTGGGCCAACGGCTACGATACTTGCACTCAGGCGACTGGATTTCCTATCCGGCCGTATACGTTTATCTGTTTATCCGTATGAAGCTGAGAATTCTGGGGTGTAGCGGCGGAATCGGCGCGAACCTGCGCACAACCGCCATGCTGCTCGACGACGATGTGCTGATCGATGCCGGTACTGGCGTCGGTGATCTTGCCTTGGACGAAATGGTACGCATTGACCACGTCTTCGTCACCCACTCGCACCTGGACCATATTTGCAGCATTCCTTTTCTGGTCGATACGGTCGGCTATAGGCGTAGCACACCCTTGACGGTGTACGCCACCAGAGAGACGCTCGATGCCTTGCGTGTCCACGTTTTCAACAATTGCATCTGGCCTGACTTCACCATGCTGCCGCGGCCTGAGGCGCCCTATCTGCAGTATCGCGAGATCAGCCGGGGCGAGACCGTGTCGCTGGCCGGACGCAAAATCACCGCGCTCTGCGCCAATCACCTGGTGCCGGCCGTCGGCTACTGCCTGGACAGTGGTGTCGCGAGCCTGGTGTTCACCGGCGACACCGGCCCCAACGATGCCCTGTGGGAAATCGTCAACGACATCAAAAATCTGCGTTATCTGATCATCGAGACCGCATTTTGCAACCGTGACTACGCGATCGCCATGGCCTCCAAGCACCTGTGCCCCAGCTTGCTGGCCGAGGAGATCAGGAAGCTGCGCGTTCCTGCGGAAATCTTCATCACTCATATGAAGCCAGGCGATATGGCGCTAACCACGTTGGAAGTCGCCGCAGCCTTGAAGGCCTATCAGCCAGGAATGCTTGAACATGGCCAGGTATTTGAATTTTAAAAAAGCGCTGCATCCGGCTGCACGACTGGCAAACGGCACATTCGGACCCATCCAATCACCGTTTTTTGCTTAAAGAAATTCCCTAGCGATGTCGATGCTTGAGCGCTGGCCGATGTGGTGGTAGTTTTCCTCGAGCCACGCCTCGGCCTCGATCCGTCCCTTGTCACGCAAGGAGCAGAGGAAGTCCCAGTCGGCGTTGTATTTGCTCGACACACCGAGTGCGGCCATGGTTTGGTCGGACCGGATCGAGTGGATCAACACCTCCTTCATCTCGCCACGATCGAGCTTGCCTTTCCGGATCAGTTCGGTGACGAAGGCGATCGCACGCATCTCACGCATCAGTGACGAATTGAAGCTCACTTCGTTGACGCGGTTGAGAATGTCGGCCGGACTGGTCGGTACGCCGGGGCGCACGATCGGGTTGATATGGACCACCACCACATCGTGTGTACTGCAGTGGTAGATCAGCGGGAAAATGGCCGGGTTGCCGACATAGCCACCGTCCCAGTAATGTTCGCCGTTGATCTCTACCGCCTGGAACAGGGTTGGCAGGCAGGCCGAAGCAAGTACCGCATCTATACACAGGTCCTGGCCCGAAAAGATGCGTATTTTGCTGGTCTCGACATTGGTGGCACAGAGATACAGTTGGATCGGGCAATGTTGGCGCAACGCGTCGAAATCGACCTGTTGCTGCAGTATCTCGCGCAGCGGATTCATGTTGTGGGGATTGAATTGGTACGGCGACAGGATGCGAAGGATCACGTCCGCCATCAGGTACAAGGGCGAGTGGTCCAGCCCGAAGCTGTGGCCTCCTTTTAACCATGGCAGCTGGCGGAAGGGGCTGTAGCGCTCTGCCGATTGTGAAATAGCGCGCCAGAAATCGTGCAGCGCCTGGCGCGCGTTTTCTGAATCACCCTTTAGCAGCCCGTAGGCCAGCACTGCGGCGTTCATCGCACCCGCGCTGGTCGCGCTGACGCCTTCTATTTCAAGCCGACCGTCCTCCAGCAGTCGGTCGAGCACGCCCCAGGCGAACGCTCCGTGCATTCCGCCGCCTTGCAGGGCGAGCGCGATCGGCTTGCGCACACTCGGCCGTTTTGTGTTCTTCGTAGCCATCGTAAACCTCCTCAGTGTTGAGTCCAGCCACGTCCCCGATGACAATGTCCGATCACGCTGCAGCGCCCGGCCATCGTTCGGGCAACGCACTGCGCCTGCCGGCCAGGAACCGGCTATACAGCGCGCCCATGCCCTTCCCATCGATGATGCCGCGCTCCTCGAACAGGAAAGGTATTGGCGTTGGTTGAATTTTGACCACATTGATGGCAAGAAAGAAATAATTCTGGTGACGGCCTGCAGTCCCTGGGCGACAAGCCCGGCGAGCTGCCTGCCCTGATAAAATTCAGGAACTGTTGCACCTTGAAACCCCGAAGGCGGGGTAAGCCTTATGCGCTGCGCAAGCTGCGGGTTCGAGAATCCGACAGGCGCCAAGTTCTGCGAGGAATGCGGCGCCGGGCTGCCGCGTGCCTGTCCGGCCTGCGGACACGAGGCGAACGCGAGCGCCAAGTTCTGCAGCGAATGCGGCGCGCCGCTCGGCGGACCGGCCCCGAACGCGGCGCTGGGCTCGGCGCTTGCGGCCAGCGCCCCCATCGACTACACGCCCCCCTACCTGGCCGAGCGCATCCTGGCGGCACAGGCGGCCATGGAGGCCCGCGGCGCACCGGACGGTGAACGCAAAACCGTCACCGCGCTGTTCGCCGACATGGCCGGCTCGACCGCGCTGATCCACGACCTCGATCCCGAAGACGCCCGCCGCCTGATCGACCCGGTGCTGGCGCTGATGATGGACGCTGTCCATCACTACGCAGGCTATGTGGCCAAGTCGATGGGCGATGGCATCCTGGCGCTGTTCGGCGCGCCGATCGCGCACGAAGACCATGCGCAGCGGGCCCTCTATGCGGCGCTGCGCATGCAAGAGGACATGCGCCGCTACGCCGACCGCGTGCGCCTGGCCCAGGGGATAGCGCTGCAGATCCGCGTCGGCGTCAACTCCGGCGAAGTGGTGGTGCGCGCAATCCGCACCGACGACTTGCACACCGACTACGACCCGGTGGGGCACACGATCCACATCGCTTCGCGCATGGAGAGCATCGCGGTGCCCGGCTCTATCGTCGCGAGCGAACACACCCACAAGCTGACCGAGGGCTATTTCGCGGTCAAGGCGCTCGGCGCGACGCCGATCAAGGGGCTGCCCGAGCCGCTCGCCGTCTTCGAAGTGCTCGGTCTTGGCCCGCTGCGCACCCGCTTGCAGGTGGCGGCCAGCCGCGGGCTGGCGCGCTTCGTCGGCCGTGCCCGCGAGCTCGAGGAACTGCGCGAAGCACGGGCGCTGGCGCAGGCCGGGCACGGCCAGATCGTCGGCGTGGTCGGCGAGCCGGGGGTCGGCAAGTCGCGGCTGTGCCACGAGTTCAAGCTGCGCGCGCCACCCGATTGCCTGGTGCTGGAGACCTTCTCGGTCTCGCACGGCAAGGCCTATCCGTATCTGCCGCTGATCGAGCTGCTGAAGAACTACTGCCAGATCACCGCGCAGGATGACGAGCGCCGGCGGCGGGAGAAGCTCACCGGCAAGGTGCTGACCCTGGACCGCGCGCTGGAGGGCAGCCTGCCCTATCTGTTCCAGCTGCTGGGGCTCGCCGAGCCGGGCTCGACGCTGGCGCAGATGAGCCCCCAGATCCGCCGGCAGCGCACCTTCGAGGCGATCAAGCGGCTCCTGGTGCGCGAGAGCATGGCCCAGCCGCTCGAGCTGATCGTCGAAGATCTGCAGTGGCTCGACAGCGAGACCGAGGCTTTCCTCGGCTTTCTCGGCGAGAGCGTGGCCAACGCCCGCATCCTGCTGCTGGTCAATTACCGGCCCGAGTACCGGCACGACTGGGGCCACAGGAGCTACTACACCCAGCTGCGGCTGGATCCCCTGGGAAAAGACGAGGCCCAGGAACTGCTGCGAGCCCTGCTGGGCGACGCCGCCGGGCTCGCCCCGCTCGAGCACCTGATCCTGGAGCAGACCGAAGGCAACCCCTTCTTCATCGAAGAAGTGGTGCAGACGCTGATCGAGGAGCAGGTGCTGCGCGGCGAGCACGGGCATTACCGTATCGAGCGGATCCCGACCGCCCTGCACATCCCGACCACTGTGCAGGGGGTGCTGGCCGCCCGCATCGATCGACTGGGGACGGCCGAGAAAGCGCTGCTGCAGACCCTGGCGGTGATCGGCAAGGCATTTCCCTGGAGCCTGCTCGCGCGCGTCGCCCAGCAGCCCGAAGACGCGCTGAAAAGCCTGCTGGCGCAGCTGCAGGCCGGGGAATTCATCTACGAGCAGCCGGCGTTTCCGGAGGTGGAGTACAGCTTCAAGCATGGGCTGACCCAGGAGGTGAGCTACGGCTCGCTGCTGAGCGAGCGGCGCTGTGCGCTGCAT
This sequence comes from Polaromonas sp. P4_F9, assembly GCF_056401235.1. Lineage (NCBI taxonomy): Bacteria > Pseudomonadati > Pseudomonadota > Betaproteobacteria > Burkholderiales > Comamonadaceae > Polaromonas > Polaromonas sp. P4_F9. Next base: position 148,650 of record NZ_JBFUJT010000002.1, read on the forward strand.
GAGCGCACGGCCCAGGCGATTGAGGCCCTGTTCAGCGCCCAGCTCGAGGAGCACTGCAGCGAGCTGGCGCATCATTTCAGCCGCAGCGGCAACGCGCCGAAGGCGGTGCAATACCTCCACTGCGCCGGGCGCCAGGCGGTGCAGCGCTCCGCCGATGCCGAAGCGGTCACCCACCTCACCACGGCCCTGGCCCTGCTTGAGACCCTGCCCGATGCGCCGGAGCGCGCCAGGCAGGAACTCGCACTCCAGATCACCCTCGGTCCGGCCTGGATGGCCACCAAGGGGCACGCTGCCCCGGAAGTGGAGGCAACTTATACCCGGGCGTTGATGCTGTGTCGACAGCTCGGGGAAACGATCCAGCTCTTCCCTGCCCTGGTGGGGCTGCGCACGTTTTATCAAGTCCGTGGGGAACTGCCGACCGCACGCGAGCTGGGGGAGCAACTCCTTACGATGGCCCAAAAGGCGCAAGACCCTGCCTTGCTCGTACAAGCCCATCGGGCGTTGGGCACCAGCTTGCTCAGTCTCGGCGAGCTGGTCCCCGCCCAAGCGCAACTGGAGCAGGTCTTAGCCCTTTATGACCCTGGGCAGCACTACTCGCCTGCCGTCTTTTATGGGTCGGAGCCCGGCGTGGCGGGGCTGGCCTTCGCAGCCTTGGACCTGTGGCTGCTCGGCTATCCGGACCAAGCCCTGGCGCGCAGCCAGGCGGCGCTCGCTCTGGCTCAGACCCTGTCCCACCCTCCTGTCTCGGCCACTGCCATGATCTTCGCCGCCGAGCTTCATTTGCAGCGCCGCGAGGCGCAGCCGACGCGCGAGTTGGCGCAGGCCATCCTCGCCCTCGCGACCGAACACGGCTTCCCGTTCTGGTTGGCTTACGGAACCATCCTCTCGGGCTGGGCGCTGGCCGAGCAGGGACGCACAGCAAAAGGCATCGAAAGGATGCAACAGGGTTTGAGCGCCTATCGGGCCACCGGGGCGGAACTTTGGCGGCCGCATTTCCTGGCGCTGCTGGCCGAAGCCTACGGAAAAGCGGGGCAAGCCGAGGCAGGGCTGAAGACGCTGGCCGAGGCGCTGGCCATGGTGGACCGAACGCAAGAGCGCGTGTACGAGGCGGAGCTGTATCGGCTCAAGGGGGAGCTGACGCTGCTGCAGCCGAGCCGCGAGGGGGCGGGCGCCGGCGGCCGGGACGAAGCCGAAGCCTGCTTCCTGAAGGCGATCGCGATCGCTCGCCGGCAGGGCGCCCGATCGCTGGAGCTGCGCGCGGTGATGGCCTTAAGCCGGCTGTGGCGGCAGCAGGGCAAGCCGGCGGAGGCCCGCCAGCTGTTGGCCGAGAGCTACGGCTGGTTCACCGAAGGCTTCGACACCGTGGACCTGCAGGAGGCCAGGGCGCTGCTCGCCGAGCTCCAGTGAAGTGTGCGTCATGGCAGCGCCATGTTCCGTGCAGACCGGCACTTCGAGGGATCCCTCCCTGATTGCTGACGGCCTGGTGCGGTGCCATCGGCGAAACTTGCACGGTCGGGCGTGCTCGTGACGTGGGGCCGCCCAAATTTTCGCCTCGCGCCGACGCGCTTCAGGTGCGGGTCGGAGCCGCTTCGGTCGCGCCGCTACGCATCCAGCCGGGTCATGCTGCCTCCTGGAACAACCTCGGGCTCGACTACACCTAGTGCAGTCCGTCCCAGACCAGCTTGCAACCAGTGAGCAGCATGCCGACATACAGCAGCCGGTAGAAAAGCACCGGGCTGATGCGCCTGGCCAGACGCACGCCTATCCACACGCCGACGGGAGCGAGCGGCAACAGCACCAGCGACGTCGCCATGTTGCGCAGGTCGAGCAGACCCAGCAACCCATAGGGAATCCACTTGGAGAGGTTGATCACAAAAAAGAAGGCCGCCATGGTGGCGGTGAACTTGATGGGACTCAGACGCATTGGAATCACATAGGCACTCAACGACGGCCCACCGGCATGCGCCACAAAACTCGTGAAGCCCGAGGTTACCGTCAACAGGGCCCCCAGCCATTGGGGTGGCGGCGGGCTGTCGGGTCGGGGCGGAAACAGCAGGCGCTGCGCCAAAAACAGCAGCGTGAACACACCCACAATGCCGGCCACCATCCTGGCGTCCAGTGCCTTGAAGAGCAGCGCCCCCACTACCGTGCCCACCAGTCCGCAGGGAATCAGGAAGCGCAGGAACCTGAGGTCGAAATCCTTGCGGAAGGCGGCCAGGCCCAGCAGGTCCATCAGCAGCAGCACCGGCATCAGGATGGCGGCAGCTTGCGGCACCGTCACGGCCAGCGCCATCACCGGCACCGCCAGTGAGCCAAAGCCCGCGCCAAAACCGCTTTTGCTGATGCCCAGCATCAGCACCGCAGGGACGGCCACCGCATAGAAAAACGGGTCGGTGATCAGCGGGAAACTCACGGCGGCGTGGCTTTCAGGCCCGGCCGCACGAACACGATGGCGCGCGGGGCCCTGAGGAGAGTGGTGAGACTAATGCTGTGTTGTGGGAAGGCGGCGCCATGGGCGCCCGATGTTACAGGGCCGGCAACCATCAAGCGCCTCACCCTGGACGGCAATTCATTCGACCGTCGCGCCGGAGACTTTCACGATCTCGGCCCACTTGGCGCCTTCCTTCCTGATCAGGGCGGCATAGTCGGCGGGACCGCCCAGCAGGGGTACCGCGCCCTCCACCTCCAGCCGGGACTGGAAATCGGCCGAGGCGGCGATCTTGAGCATCTGCCCTGACAGCTCCCTGATGGTGGCCTCCGGCGTGCCGCGGGGCGCAAGAATGCCATAGGTCAACGTGCTTTCAAATCCGGCCAGACCCGGCACACCGGACTCGGCGATGGTGGGCACCTCGGGCAGCGAGGGAAGCCGCTGGCTGCCGGTGACCGCCACGGCCCGCAGGCGGCCGCTCTTGACCAGCGCCAGCGCCGGCGGAATGACGCTGAACATCATCTGCACCTGCCCGCCCACCAGGTCCGTCAGGCCGGGGGCGGTGCCCTTGTACGGAATGTGGCCGATCTTGACCCCGCTCTTTTGCTCGAACATCTCACCCGTCAGGTGGCCGCCCGTGCCGCTGCCGCTGGAGGCGTAGTTGAGCGAACCTGGCTGTGACTTGGCCAACGCCAGCAGGTCGGCCACCGTCTTCACCGATGACGAGGCCGGCACCACCAGCACCAGCGCTGATGAAGCAAACATGGCGACCGGCGCCAGGTCTTTTTGCGGATCGTACTTCAGCTGCTTGTACAGCGCCGGGTTGATAGACACCGTGCCCGAATGCCCCAGCAGCAACGTCGCCCCATCGCCCGGACTGCGCACGACCTGCTCCGTGCCCAGGTTGCCGCCGGCGCCGGGCTTGTTTTCCACCATCACGCTCTGGTTGCGCAACTCGCCCAGGCTTTTTGCCATCTGGCGGGCGAACACGTCGTTGCCGCCACCGGGTGCGAAAGGCACGACGATTTTGATCGCCTTGGCGTTTTGGGCCCATGCTGGAGCGCCCAGCGCGGCGAGCGCGCCCAGCAGCAGGCTGCGGCGTCCTGGACGAAGGTGGTTCATGCTGGCACTTTCTCAATCAACGACCCGAAGGTCCGGTGGAAGACACAAACAGCAGACGCCGGGCAGGGCCTGTCAGTCCAGCGAGACGTTCGCCTTGCGGATCACGTCGCCGAAACGCCGGCTTTCGCTCTGCACGAACTGGTTGAACTGCTCGCGCGTCTGCGGGAAGGGCTCATAACCAAAGCTCTTGAATTTCTCAAGCACGTCGGGTTCGGCCAGCGCCTTCTCGATGTCGCGCTTGATCTTGTCGCTCACGGCGTCAGGAAGGCCTTTGGGCACCGCCATCGCATTCCAGCCGGTGACCTCGAAGCCCTGCGGACCACCGGATTCGCCGACCGTCGGCACGTCCGGGAAGGCCGCCACACGCTTCGGTGCCGCCACCGCCAGGAAGCGCAGCTTGCCCGCGCGCTGCAGCGGCCCCGCGGTGGCGCTGCTGCCCAGCGCGAAGGCCAGTTCGCCGGTGGAGACCGAGGTGTAGAGCTGGGTGGTTTCCTTGTAGATCACATGCTCCATCTGCGTGCCGGTTGCGGACTCAAACAGCTCCGAGCCCAGGTGCACCGGATTGCCGACCGACCAGGAGCCGTAGTCCAGCTTGCCGGGGTGGGCCTTGGCGTCGGCAACCAGGTCAGCAATTGACTTGTATTTACTGGTGGTCGGCACGGTGAAGAAGAAATAGGTCTTGAACAGCGGCAGCAGCGCATCAAAGTCCTTGCTTGCGTCGTACGGCAGTTTCTTGAACAGCGCCGGATAGGCCGCCAGATGCACGTTGTCGAGCACGATCAGGTCGTGCCCATCCTTGCTGCCGCGCTTGAAGGCGTCGATTGCGATGAAGCCGTTGCCGCCGGGCCGGTTCTCGACCACTACCGGCTGGCCCCAGGCGCGTGACAACTTGTCGGCCACCAGGCGCGCCACGCCGTCGGGACCACCACCCACCGGAAACGGCGTGATGATGCGCACCGGCTTGGTCGGGAACTGCTGGGCGCCGGCGGTGGCCGGCAGCAAGCCGGCAGCAGCCAGCGCGAGTGCGGCCAGGCCCAGGGTGCGACGTGCTGCAGAGATGAAAGGCATGACTGTCTCCTTGCAACTATGAATTTCCGGAAATGAAACAGGGTTCGGACGGCTGACGTCCAATAGAAAGAGAAAGAGAAAGGCGCAGATTGCTATTAAATCAATAGCAAATCAACGGCGACATGGCAGCTCAATAGCTACTCAATAACGGCTCAAGGGCAAGTCCATCAGACCCGCTCAAGAATCACCGCAATGCCCTGCCCCACGCCGATGCACATGGTGCACAGCGCATAGCGCCCGCCACTCTTGTGCAGCTGGTTGACCGCCGTAGTGGCCAGGCGGGCACCGCTGGCGCCCAACGGATGGCCCAGCGCAATGGCGCCGCCATTGGGGTTGACGCGCGGGTCGTCATCCTGCACACCCAGCATGCGCAGCACGGCCAGGCCCTGTGCGGCAAAGGCTTCGTTGAGCTCGATCACGTCCATTTGCGCCAGCGTCAGGCCGGTGAGCGCCAGCACTTTCTGCGTGGCGGGCGCGGGGCCTATGCCCATGATGCGCGGCGCCACGCCGGCCGTGGCCATGCCGACGATGCGGGCCCTGGGTGTGAGGCCGTTTTTGGCCGCGCTGGCCTCGTCGGCGAGCAGCAGCGCGCAGGCGCCGTCGTTGACGCCGCTGGCATTGCCGGCGGTGACGGAGCCGTCGGGGCGCACCACGCCTTTGAGCTTGGCCAGCGTTTCCATCGAGGTCTCGCGCGGATGCTCGTCCTTGGCCACCACGATGGGGTCGCCCTTTTTCTGCGCGATGGTCACGGGCGTGATTTCGGCATCGAAGTAGCCGGCCTTTTGTGCCGCCACGGCCTTGAGCTGGCTGGCCAGGGCCATCTTGTCCTGGTCTTCGCGGCTGATCTTGTAGTCGGTGGCCACGTTCTCGGCGGTTTCGGGCATGGCGTCGACGCCGTACTTTTCCTTCATCAGCTTGTTGACGAAGCGCCAGCCGATGGTGGTGTCGTAGACCGCGTTGGCGCGGCTGAAGGCGCTTTCGGCCTTGGGCATGACGAAGGGCGCGCGGCTCATGCTTTCGACGCCTCCGGCAATCATCAGGTGGGCCTCGCCCGACTTGATGGCGCGGGCGGCCGTGCCCAGGGCGTCCAGGCCGGAGCCGCACAGGCGGTTGATGGTGGCGCCGGGCAATTCCAGCGGCAGGCCGGCCAGCAGGCTGGACATGCGCGCGACGTTGCGGTTGTCTTCGCCGGCCTGGTTGGCGCAGCCGAAGATCACGTCGCTCACCAGTTGCCAGTCGACCTTGGGGTTGCGCGCCATCAGGGCCTTGAGCGGGATCGCGCCCAGGTCGTCGGTGCGCACGCTGCTCAAGGCGCCGCCGTAGCGGCCGAAGGGGGTGCGAATGGCATCGCAGATGAAAGCCTGGTTCATGAAATGTCTCCTGAATCTCCGTTCAATACAGGACCTGAGCAGGACCTGGGCCCTTCAAGCCCGAACGGATTGGTTAATTAAAAAATCAAACAAAAATCAAACAGCTATCGGCAAGCCGACGAGTTTTTCGAGTTCGCCATGCGTCAGGCCCTCGACCTTGTCGATGAGCTTGAGACCCTGCGGTGTACACGCCAGCGTGGCGAGTTCCGAATAAATGCGCTTGACGCAGGCAATGGCGGTGAGCGGATAGCTGCATTGCGCCACCACCTTGCTCTCGCCCTTTTTGGTGAGCAGGTCCATCATCACCCAGGTCTGCTTGGCGCCCAGGGCCAGGTCCATCGCGCCGCCCACGGCGGGGATCGCGTCCTTTTCCCCGGTGTGCCAGTTGGCCAGGTCGCCTGTGGCCGATACCTGGAACGCACCGAGCACGCAAATATCAAGGTGGCCGCCGCGCATCATGGCAAAGCTGTCGGCATGGTGAAAAAAGGAGCCGCCCTTGAGCAGCGTCACCGGCTGTTTTCCGGCGTTGATGAGGTCATAATCTTCCGCGCCCTCGGCGGGCGCAGGGCCCATGCCGAGAATGCCGTTTTCGCTGTGCAACAGCACCTCGCGACTGGCCGGGATATGGTTAGCCACGAGCGTCGGCATGCCGATGCCGAGGTTGACGGTGGCGCCTTCGTAGATGTCTTGCGCCACACGGGCGGCAAGCTGGTCTTTGGTGCGTTTCTGGTAGGTCATGGGTTGCTCCGTCCGGATGGCTGGTCAATGATGGCAAATGATCGCAACAGGTTCAGGCTACGTTTTTGAAGCCGCCTGCCTGGGTTGCCACGCGGTCTATCTTCACGATCTGGTGCACGAAGATGCCCGGCGTCACGATGTGCTCCGGATTGAGCGCGCCGAGCTCGACAATCTCGTGCACCGTTGCCACGGTTTTTGCAGCGGCCGTGGCCATCACCGGGCCAAAATTGCGCGCCGCCTTGCGGTAGGTCAGGTTGCCCCAGCGATCGCCCTGCTCGGCCTTGATCAGCGCCACGTCGCCGTAAATCGGCATCTCGAGGACGTACTGCTTGCCGTTGATCTCGCGGGTCTCCTTGGCCGAACCATCAGGATTTTTGGCCAGCTCCGTGCCGTAACCCGTGGGCGAGAAAAATGCGCCTATGCCTGCCCCGGCTGCGCGGATGCGCTCGGCCAGATTGCCCTGCGGCACCAGTTCCAGCTCCAGCTTGCCGCTGCGGTACAGCCCGTCGAACACGTGGCTGTCGGCCTGGCGTGGAAAGCTGCAAATGATTTTGCGCACCCGCCCGGCCTTCAGCAGCGCCGCCAGCCCGGTCTCGCCATTGCCCGCGTTGTTGTTGACCACGGTCAGGTCTTTGGCACCCTGCGCAATCAGGCCGTCGATGAGTTCATTGGGAATACCGGCGGTGCCAAACCCCCCGATCAGGATGATGGAACCGTCTTTCACATCCGCCAACGCATCGGCGATGGAGCGGGCAATCTTGTTGATCATTCAATTGTCTCCAACAGGGCAACAGGACAGAAACAGGCAACACGCCAGAGTAGCGCCCGGGTGACCGGGCGCACAAAGCCGCGAATTCAGGCAGAGTTTCCGATCCACCAGATTTTGTTCGACATTAGAACAAGAGTTCGTATAATGAATTCTAGGAGATTTTTTCAACCATGGCAAATCCCGCCTCCACACGCATCGCAGACCTTAAACCCGGCGACGGCTATGTGCAATCCTTTGCGCGCGGATTGCAGGTCATCCGCTCGTTCAGTGCCAGCGCACCGCGCCAGACGCTGACCGAAGTGGCGCAGCGCAGCGAGCTGAGCCGCGCCGGCGCCCGCCGCATCCTATTGACCCTGGAGTCGCTCGGTTATGTGCGCAGCGAAGGCAAGCTGTTCAGCCTGACCCCGCGCATTCTCGATTTGGGATTCGCCTATCTCTCGTCCATGCCGATCTGGGACCTCGCCGAACCCGTAATGGAAGCGCTGGTTGCGCAGGTCAAGGAATCCTGCTCGGCAGCGGTGCTTGACGACACCGACATCGTGTATGTGCTGCGCGTGCCCACGCACAAGATCATGAGCATCAGCCTGGGCATCGGCTCCCGGCTGCCCGCCTACTGCACCTCGATGGGCCGCATGCTGCTGTCCGCATTGCCGCAAGCCGAGTTGATGGAGTGCCTGGAGCGTTCGGAGCGGACGACCCGGACCAAGTACACCGCGGTCGATGTGAAGGAGATCGCGGCCCGGATTGCGCAGGTTCGCAAACAGGGCTGGTCGCTGGTGAATCAGGAGCTCGAGGAAGGACTGGTGTCGCTGGCCGCGCCCATCACCAACCGGGCCGGCCAGATGGTGGCGGCGCTGAACATCAGCGGCCAGGCCAACCGGACCAGTGCCAAGGTGATGCAGGAAACCATGCTGCCACAGCTCCTCGCAGCGGCACAGGCCATATCGCGCATGCTGAGTGTTCAGCGCGCCTGAGACCGACAATATCCCGAAGGGGGTTCCCCCGGGAAAAAGCAACTGCCCCGTCTGGCAGGAAGTCACCTGCGCCGAACGAACGGCGCGCGGGCTTTCAGGGCTTGCGGAACCCCACCACCAGCAAAACCGCACCCACGGCCACGGCACCGATGCTCAGCCACTGGGGAATGTTGACCGACTCCTTTTCCGTGACCGTCAACTCGATGGGGCCGATTTTCGCGGCCGTCCTGTCCTTGTTGAAGCTGAAACCTCCCGTGAAAAATCCGGCCAGGCCGACAACGATCAGGATAATTCCCGCCATTTTTGCTGCATTCATAGAATCTCCTCACCGGGCTACCGGGCTTATGGATTGCGGGGTGGCTGCGCGCCGGAACTGCGCCACTGTGAATCTTGAATATACCGTTGCACACCCCCTCTGTCTGTAGGACGCGGGGATGTGGAGGGATGCGGCCAAGCGCAAGCCCGCCAAAGCGCCAGGGCGGAAAACACCACAAAGGCCCCGCAATCAGGCTGCGTGATACGCTTTAGCCATGTTCACGCCTTCGCAAGCCGACGTCCGGCGATTTTTTTGTTCAGTTTATGCCAAAGCCCGCGCAGGACAGGCGCTGGAGGCTATAGAAATCATAGCAAGCCAATGGATGGAGGAACACCCCGAATACCATGCGGATTTTGCGGATGCCGATGCGGCGCTTGAAAAAATGTATGACGTCGAGGCCGGCAACACCAATCCCTTCCTGCACCTCTCGATGCACCTGTCGATCAGCGAACAATGCTCGATTGACCAGCCGCGCGGTATCCGCCAGGCCGTGGAGCTGTTGACCGCGCGGCGCAACTCACTGCATGACGCGCACCACGAGGCCATGGACTGCCTGGGACAGATGGTGTGGGAAAGCCAGCGCGCAGGCCGCCCACCGGATGGGGATGCCTATATCGCGTGCGTTCAGCGCCGCGCTACGCGAGACTAGCTTTCGCGGCCGGGACCGGAACCGGGACCGGACCCACGAGACCATAAAAAAAGCCGCTGGAAACAGCGGCTTTTTTTGACTGACGAGAGAAACTCCCCGCCGCCTCAGCGGAACTTGCTCTGGGGAATCACCTTGAGTTCACCGTCCACCGAAGCCAGGTAGTTGGCCAGCAATTTCAGCTCGGCATTGGTGTACTGCTTGGCCATGCCCGCCATGATGGCGTTGCCGCGACCCACCTTGGGGTTGTTGTCGGTCTTGTAGGCCTTGAGCGCCACGAACAGGTAATCGCTGTGCTGGCCGGCAATCTTGGGATAGGCCGGATCGATCGGTTTGCTGAAATTGGCGCCGTGGCATGAAGCGCAGTTGGCCTTGTTCAGCAGGGCCTGCACATCAGCGCTGGGTTCTTTGGCCGGCTTGGCAGGAAGCTCGGCACCTTGCACCACGCCATGGGTACTGTAATAGGCCGCCAGGTCAGCGATGTCCTGGTCGGTCAGCGACTCGGCAATGCCGCGCATGGTGGGATGCTTGCGTTCACCTTTTTTGTAGGCATTGAGCGCCGCCGTGATGTATTTGCCGCCCTGGCCGGAAATCATCGGGACCTTGTAAATCTCGGGAAAAGACGCCTGGTAGCCCTTGATGCCGTGACAGCCAATGCACATGGCGTTCTTGGTTTCGCCGGCTTTGGCATCGCCCTTGACTTCCTGGGCCAGGCTTGAGACCGTCACACAGGAGACAGCTACAGCGAATATCGTGGTCAACAGCTTATTCATTTTGCGCGCACAATCAGGTGAGAATTCATCGTATAAAACAACTTTGGATTATATCTGGGCCTGCCAGGGCCGGTGACTGCACGCTGGCGGCCCGCGCAAGAGCACTCCATTCGCGTCTACATCCCCGTCCACATCACCCCATCCATTCGACCCATGAACATGAAATTCCAAGGTTCACAAAACTACGTCGCCACCCAAGACCTGATGCTGGCCGTCAATGCCTCCGCCGCCCTGAAAAAGCCCTTGCTGGTCAAAGGCGAGCCCGGCACGGGCAAGACCATGCTGGCCGAGGAAGTGGCCCAGGCATTGGGCCTGCCCCTGCTGCAATGGCACATCAAGTCGACCACCAAGGCACAGCAGGGTCTCTATGAATACGATGCCGTGTCCCGGCTGCGCGACTCCCAGCTGAGCACCGTCGAGGGTGGCGAAAAGGTCAAAGACATCCACAACTACATCGTCAAGGGTGTGCTCTGGCAGGCCTTCACGTCCGACCAGCCCGTCGCCCTGTTGATCGACGAGATCGACAAGGCCGACATCGAGTTTCCCAACGACCTGCTGCGCGAGATCGACCGCATGGAGTTCTATGTGTACGAAACACGCGAGCTCATCCGGGCCAAGCACCGCCCGCTGGTGTTCATCACCTCCAACAACGARAAGGAACTGCCSGACGCCTTYCTGCGCCGCTGYTTCTTYCACTACATCAAGTTCCCCGATGCCGACACGATGAAGCAGATCGTCGATGTGCATTTCCCCGATCTCAAGAGGGAACTGCTGGCCGCCGCCATGAAAACGTTTTATGACGTGCGCAACCTGCCCGGCCTCAAAAAGAAACCATCTACCAGCGAGCTGCTCGACTGGCTCAAGCTGCTGGTGGCCGAGGACATTCCGCTGGAAGCGCTGCACAGCAAGGACGACAAGGTAGCGGTGCCGCCGCTGGTCGGCGCGCTGCTCAAAAACGAGCAGGATGTGACGCTGTTTGAAAAACTGGTGTTCATGCAGCGCAACAACCGCTGAACCCGGAGTTCACATTCATGAACCAGAAATCATTGTTGGTGGAAGGCCTGTCGGACGCCATTGGCTTCGTCGGTGGCGCGCTCCTCGGCTACTGGATCGGGCGCCTGCTAGGGCTGGATATTTTTGCCGAAGGCTATGACAACAGCGCCATTGGCGGCATTGTGCTGGTCGGCCTGGGCGGTGGCCTGGGCCTTCAGCTGGCCCGTCGCTGGAGAAAACGCCAGAAAGCCAATGGGGAGAGCTGAGCATGGCTTTTGTTGAACCCGTGACCCTGGAAGCACGCGGCGTGCGGCTGGTGCCGCTGGGTCTGGAACACGAAGCGGGGCTGCGGGCCGCCGCCAGCGATGGCGAACTCTGGAAGCTGCGCATCACGTCGGTGCCTGAACCCCATGAAACGCAGGCCTATATCGAGACCGCGCTGCAAACCGGCAACCGCCTGGCGTTTGCGGTCACCGACGCCGGCACGGGCAAGGTGCTTGGCACCTCCAGCTTTCATGACATCGTGCCGGCCATCAAACGCGTCGAGATTGGCTACACCTGGTATGCCGCCAGCAGCCAGCGTACCCACGTCAACACCACCTGCAAGCTGCTCATGCTCACCCACGCGTTTGAAACGCTGGGCTGCCATGTGGTGGGCTGGCGTACCGACAATTTCAATTTCGCCAGCCAACGCGCCATTGAACGCCTGGGGGCCCAAAAAGATGGCGTGATTCGCGGTCACGCGCTGCGGCGCGACGGCACCATTCGCGACACCGTGATGTACAGCCTGCGTTCCGGTGAATGGCCCGAGGTCAAGGCGCAGCTGCTGTATATGCTTGATAAACCTCGCTCTTGATATGGCCCCCACGCTTTTCACTTCGTGTAATGCGCTGCCCCCCGAGGGGGCCGCTGCGCCTGCGGTCTGGCAAAGCCAGTCCCGCGGCCCCTGCTGGGATGAAGAGCCCCCACGCTTTTCACTTCGTGTAATGCGCTGCCCCCGAGGGGCCGTTTTTCCCTTGGGGCGGCCCGGCGGGAAAATTCCGCAAGAGGGTTCCCCATGCTGATTGACTTCTTCTACACCCTGCGTTCCGCCAAATTGCCGGTCTCCGTCAAGGAATACCTGATGCTGCTTGAAGCGCTGGAGGCCGGAGTGGTCGGCCCGAACAGTGAAAAGAGCGACGCCAATAGCAATGGTGATGAAGGTGGCGAGGGCGCCTGGAAGATCGACGACTTCTACTACCTCAGCCGCACGGTGCTGGTGAAAGACGAAAAGCACTACGACAAGTTCGACCGCGCTTTCGCCGCCTACTTCAAGGGCGTGGAAATGATTGCCGACTTCACCAAGGACATTCCACTGGAATGGCTGCGGAAAAACCTCGAGCTGGAACTGAGTGCCGAGGACAAGGCGAAGATCGAAAAGATGGGCTGGGACGAGCTCATGGAAACGCTGAAAAAACGTTTTGAAGAACAGAAAGAGCGCCACGAAGGCGGCAGCAAGTGGATTGGCACGGGCGGCACCTCGCCCTTTGGCGCGAACGGCTACAACCCGCAGGGCATCCGCATCGGCCAGGAAAAAAGCCGCAATAAAAGCGCGGTAAAAGTCTGGGACCAGCGCGCCTACAAGGACTACGACGACACCCAGGAGCTGGGCACGCGCAACATCAAGGTGGCGCTGCGCCGCCTGCGCAAGTTTGCGCGCCAGGGCAATGTGGAAGAGCTGGACCTCGACGACACCATTCGCTCCACGGCCGCCAACGCCGGCTGGCTGGACATCAAGATGGTGCCCGAGCGCCACAATAATGTGAAGGTGCTGCTGCTGATGGACGTGGGCGGCACCATGGACGAACACATCCACCGTGTCGAGGAGATGTTCTCGGCGGTCAAGGCAGAGTTCAAGCACCTCGAGTTTTATTACTTCCACAACTGCGTCTACGACTTCATGTGGAAGAACAACCGCCGCCGCTTCAGCGAAAAGTTCCCGACCTGGGACATCATCCGCAAGTACAACAAGGACTACAAGCTGATCTTTGTCGGCGATGCCACCATGAGCCCTTACGAAATATTGCAGCCGGGCGGCAGCGTCGAATACAACAACGAAGAGGCCGGCGCCGAATGGATGCAGCGGCTGACCAATGCCTTCCCGAAGTTCGCCTGGATCAACCCCGAGCCGCAGGGCGTGTGGCAATACCGCCAGAGCATCAGCGTGATCCAGCAGTTGGTCAATCAGCGCATGTACCCCTTGACCATCAAGGGACTTGAAGAAGCGATGCGCCTGCTTTCCAAGTAGGGCTCAAGTAAACTGGGTGTGTGCCCCACCCCAGTACCCGCTGCGCGCGGACGGCAACACCGGCAGGACTGACCACTGCGAGCCTCGCCCTTGTCATCGCCTTCCTCGCGATTTTTTCCCCGCCCGCAGCCAGGGCGCAATCGGGTGCGCCCGCTACCGACCCGGCCGCCACTGCCGTGACAACGCCACCGTCCGGCACGGCACAGACCGCACCGCCGCCCGCGCCCCCTCCGGAAAAAGTAACACCGGGCCCCACACCCCAGGGCGCGGTAGGGCCGACCAGCGCAGCGCAGGAGGTGACAGCCTTTGACATTGCAGTGCGGGCTCCGCCTGCCGTGCGTGAACTGCTCGAAAAGCATATCGAGCTGCAGCGCTACCGCGCAGTGACAGACCTCGACGAGGCCGAGCTGAACCGCCTGGTCGTGCTCGCCGAACGCAATGTACGCAACCTGGTGGGAACGCTGGGCTACTTCAGCCCGGAGATCCGCATCACGCGTGAGGGCGGCGCGAACCAGCGCCCCACCATCGTGGTTGCGGTCGATCCTGGCGAAGCCACCCTCACAGGTGCGGTGGCGATCGACTTCGCGGGAGACATTGCCGACTCGCCTGATCCCGACGCGATCGCCCAGCGCGCCGAAATCAGCCGCGACTGGCGGCTGCCCACCGGCCAGCGCTTCACGCAGGACGCCTGGGACGGTGCCAAGACACAGGCACTGCGGCAACTGGTCGCGCGCCGCTACCCCGCCGGTAAACTGGACTACAGCCTGGCCGATGTGGATGCGCCCGCCCGAACCGCCGGCCTGTCGGTCAAGCTCGACTCCGGCCCGCTGTACCGCCTGGGCCCCATGCAGATCAGCGGCGTGGAACGCTATGACCCCGTACTGGTGCCGCGGCTGGCCCGCCTGAACGCCGGTGCTATCTATAACCAGAGCCAGTTGGTGGAGGCGCAGCAGCGGCTGGCCTCCAGCGGCTATTTTGATTCGGCCTATATCTTTGTCGACCCCGAGAGCGACCCGCTCGCAGCGCCGGTACAGGTGCAGGTGCGCGAGGCCAAACTGCAAAAGGTCACGTTCGGCGTCGGCATCACGACGGACAGCGGACCGCGCGCTTCCGTGGAGCACACCCATCACCGCGTTCCCGGCATTGGCTGGCGTGCCGTGACCAAGTTGCAGGCTGAAAAGAAAAATCCCTTTGCGCAAACCGAGTGGACAGCCATACCCAACGAGGACAACTGGCGCTGGGTCGCGCTGGGACGTGTGGAACGCCTCGACGACGACGAACTGATCACGCAGGCCCAGCGGCTGCGTTTTGGCCGAACGCAGGCCGGCGACCACATAGACCGCAACATGTACCTGCAATATGACCGGGCCCGCGTGCATGGTGCCGGCCAGCTCGGCAATACCGCCGCGGACACGGGCGATGGCTCGGCGCTCACTGCCAACTATGTCTGGACCGGCCGCTACTTTGACAGCGTGCCCTTCCCCAGCCGGGGCTACGGGCTGGGGTTTGAACTGGGCGGGGGCACCACGCTGGGCCAGGACCGCCAGCCTTTCACCCGCGCCGTGGGCCGCTGGCTGGGCATCCGGTCACTGGAGCGCGGGCGCATTGCCATGCGCGCGGAGGCCGGCGCCGTGCTGGCCAAGGACGCGGCACGCATCCCGGGCACGCAGCTGTTTCGCACCGGCGGCGACGCCACCGTGCGCGGCTACGGCTACCGCGACATCGGCATCAGGCTCGACAACGGCACCATCGGCCCCGGCCGCTACCTCGCCGTGGGGAGCGTGGAATGGCAACGCCCCATTGTTCGCAGCGGCGTCACCACCGAGTGGGAAAACACGCTGTTCATCGATGCCGGCGCCGTGGCCGACAAGCCCCAGGACCTGCGTCCCTCGGTCGGCGTGGGCACCGGCGTGCGCTGGCGCAGCCCGATTGGTCCCTTGCAGATGGACCTGGCCTACGGCGTCAAGGTCAAGCATGTGCGCCTGCATGTCAGTGTGGGGTTTATCTTCTGATGAGCACGCCGAAGCAATCCGCTGCCGAGGCAGCCCCGCCGAAAGCCGGGGCGAATCGGGCACAGTCCACGCGGCGATGGCTGACAGCCATGGCTGTCGCGGTGGGCAGCCTGTTGCTGCTGGCTGTTCTGGCCGTGGCGCTGACCTGGTGGTGGGCGGGCACGGAAGGCTCGCTGGCCACCGCGCTTCGCTGGCTGGCGCAGTCACAGCCGCTGACGGCCGGGCGGGCCACAGGTTCGTTGCGCGAAGGCGGGCAGGTCGACCGGCTGGCCTGGCAGCAGGAGGGGCTCAGCGTCGAGGTGCGCGATGTGAGCCTCGCCTGGCAGCCCTGGTCGCTGCTGCACGGCACGCTGCGGCTGGACCGGCTGGCGGCGGGCAGTGTGCAGGTGCACGACCAGCGCCCGCCTTCAGCCCCATCGCCGCCGCCCACCGCGCTCGGATTGCCGCTGCGGGTGGTACTGGCCCACTTCTCGGTGGGCCAGTTCGCCCTGCAGGGCAAGACAGCCGTCACGGCCTCCAGCATTTCAGGGCGCTATGAATTTGACGGGCTGGCGCATCAGCTGCAGTTGCTGGATGCCGAGGTGGCCCAAGGCCGTTACCAGGGCCGCGCCAGGTTGTCTGCGCGCAGCCCGGTCGCGCTCGAAGCCAGCCTGTCGGGTGCGCTGTCCGCCGAACTTCCGAACAGCAAAAAACCTTTGCCGCTGGCATTCACCGCCACGGCCAGCGGACCGATCACCGACATGCAGGTCAAGGGCCAGCTTCAAATGACAGGCAGCGCGCCTGGCGGCCGCGCGCAACCCCACGCGACGGCGACGGCACATGTGATGCCCTGGGCGGCACAACCCCTGCCGCAGGCCGATGCGACCTTTCGCGATCTCGACATTGCGGGCCTGTGGCCCGACATGCCGCAAACCCTGCTGACCGGTAACGCCAGCGTACGACCCGCTGACACGGCCGCAACAGCCAGCGCGGCCTGGCTGATTCAACTACAGATGGCCAACGGCTTGCCCGGCCCCTGGGATCAGAGGCGGCTGCCCATTGAACGACTGGAAACCCAGGGCGAATGGCGCGACGGTGCGGCGCTGGTTCGCACGCTCAAGGCGCGGCTGGGTGGCGGCGAGCTGCTGGCCACGGGCGAATGGGCGCCGGCCGCGGGCACGGCGTCTCCACCCAAACCACCGTCAACGCGCGCCTCCGCTCCAAGCTCCGCTCAACCCGCTCCACCCACTCCACCCGCTACGGTCGCCCCGGCCTGGAAGCTGCAGGCCACCCTGCAGCAGATCAACCCGGCGCTGCTGTACTCCCAGCTTGCGCCGCAGCCTGTTGACGGCCGGGCTACCGTGGCCAGCGAAGGAACAAGCACCCGCTTCGACGCCAGCCTGCAGGCCGCAGGCAATGGCATCAAGCCGCCCGCCAGCGCCAGCGCCAGGGCCAAGGCCAAGGCGGCAGGCCAACGTTCCCCTGGCCTCCTGCGCCTGCGCGATGCGAGCGCCACGGGCACCTGGAACCCGACCCAGGCCGGCGGCACCCTGGCACTGTCGGCGCTGCGCATTCGCACCGATGACGCGGAACTGGCAGGCCAACTGGAAGCCCAGCCCAAGGCCTGGGGTGGCAAGGGCAACCTGGCCCTGACGGCGCCCGGACTGGACGCGAAACTGCAGGGCGAGCTGCGGCAGGCCAGCGGCAAGGGAAACCTCAGCCTGCGCGGCCGGGATGCAGCGCTGGCCTTGCGCTGGCTGCAGGAACTGCCGGGCCTGCCCGCCGCGCTGCAGACAGCCTCTGCCCGCGGCAGCGCGGAATTGCAGGCCAGCTGGGACGGCGGCTGGCAAGACCCCAGCGTGCAGGCGCGGCTGGAGGTGCCTTCATTCGACTGGCACGCACCGCCGGCCAAGGCAGCGGCCGCCTCTCCCGCCCCTGCCGGGCGTCCACCCGCAGCCGCCAGCACGGCAGAGGCAGCCGACACGCTCAAAATCCGCGCCCTGCAAACCAGCCTGTCGGGCCGGCTCAACCAGATGCAACTGAGCACCCAGGGCCGCCTCGAGGCCGGGCAACGGCGTTATGCGCTGCAACTGGCCGCTGAAGGCGGGCGCACCCCTGCCACGCGCAAGCTGCCGCTGGGTGAATCCGCATGGCAAGGCCTGCTCAAGCAGCTCAGCCTCAGCGTGGAAGACCCGTCCCTCGGCAGTGGCAGCGGTGCGTGGCGGCTTGCCACCCGTGGCACGGTGCCGCTCGCATGGACACCGGCGCGGGGCGGCGCCTTCGAAAGCGGTGCGGGGGAAGCCCTGCTGAGCGCGCCGGCGCAGACCGCCGCAGGGGGACCCAGCACCGCCTCCGCGCCGGCCGTCCTGGCCTGGCAGCCGGTGCGCTGGCGCCCCGGCGAACTCATCACGTCCGGCAAGCTCACCGGCCTGCCGCTGGCCTGGATTGAATTGCTGGGCGGTCCGCAGATGGCCGGCGCCGGCCTGGGCGGCAACCTGCTGCTCGACGGCCAGTGGGAGGCCACCCTCAGCGACACGCTGCGCCTCAAAGCCACGCTGGCCCGCAGCAGCGGCGACATCAGCGTGCAGGCAGAAACCGTGCAGGGCGTGCCAACACGGGTGGCGGCGGGCGTGAAAGAAGCGCGCCTGTCGCTGGTCAATGAGGCAGAAGCGCTGACCCTGGCTGCGCGCTGGGACAGCGAGCGCGCTGGCACGGCCGGCGGCCAGCTCCGCACCCGCCTGGCACGCGCTCCGGCCGACGCGGGCGGCGGGTGGCTGTGGCCCGCAGACGCGCCCTTGAGCGGCCAGTTGCGTGCGCAGCTGCCGCGCATTGGTGTCTGGTCGGTGCTGGCGCCGCCCGGCTGGCGGCTTCGCGGCTCGCTGGGCACCGATCTGACGATCAGCGGCACGCGGGCCGCCCCCCAGCTGGCAGGCGAGTTGCAGGCCAACGACCTGGCCTTGCGTTCTGTCGTAGACGGCATCGAGTTTGGCAACGGCCGCCTGCGCGCACGGCTCGACGGCACGCGCATGCGCATCAACGAATTCACCCTGCAGGGCGCCGGCGACAAGGGGACGGGCGGCAGCCTGACGGCGCGGGGCGAAGCCGGCTGGATCGACGGCCAGCCGCAGGTGCAGCTGGAGGCCCAGCTGGAGCGGCTGCGCGCCAGCATACGAACCGACCGGCAGCTGACCATCTCCGGTGACGTGCAGGCCAGCCTCAAGGGCGTGCAGACCGAGCTCACCGGCAAACTGGTGGTGGACCAGGCCCGCATCATCCTGCCCGACGAAGGCACGCCGCAGCTGGGCGAAGACGTCGTGGTCCGCACCACCCGCGGCAGCGCGACCGGCCAGAAGGCGCCGGCGCAAACCAGCGGCGCCACCGCCGACAGGGATGCCCGGCCCGTCAAGCTGGCGCTGCAACTGGGCCTGGGCAATGACTTTCGCGTTCAAGGCAAAGGCATCGACACGCGGATACGCGGCACCCTCAGCCTGTACGGCGAGTCGCTCCGCGAACCTCGCCTGACCGGCACTGTCAACACCGCGGGCGGACAATACCGCGCCTATGGCCAGCGCCTGGACGTCGAACAGGGCGTGCTGCGCTTCACAGGCCCCCTCGACAACCCGGCCCTCGACATTCTGGCCATCCGCCCCAACCTGACGCAGCGCGTGGGCGTGCAAATCACCGGTACCGCCCTGCTGCCCCGCGTGCGCCTGTATGCCCAGCCCGAGCTGCCCGATGCCGAAAAACTGTCCTGGCTGGTGGTGGGCCGGGCATCGGCATCCGGGGGCGCGGAAGCCGCGCTGCTGCAGCAGGCGGCGCTGGCCCTGCTGGGCAGCAAAGGCGGCGGCATGTCAGGCGGGCTGGCCTCGTCGCTGGGACTGGACGAGCTGTCGTTTCGCGGCGCCTCCAGCAATGCGGACGGCACGACCACGCAGGGCGCCGTCACGCTGGGCAAGCGCTTTTCGCGTAATTTTTATGCCGCCTACGAGCGCAGCATTTCCGGTGCGCTGGGCACCCTGTATGTTTTTTATGACCTGTCGCAGCGCTTCACGGTACGCGCACAAACGGGCCAGCAAAGCGCCGTGGACCTGATCTTCACCGTGCCTTACGATTGAACCCTGGCAACCGAGCCGCATCGAAGCAAGCACCCATCCCGGTTCCCCGGAGCCAGCGCATACAATTCCAGTTCTTCGAAAGAAGTACAAAAGCAGAAAAAGTGCCGCCATAGTTCAATGGATAGAACGAGTGCCTCCTAAGCGCTAGATACAGGTTCGATTCCTGTTGGTGGTACCACCCCAACATCCAAAAAAAGCCAAAAACCCGCATGCCTATTGGCATTGCGGGTTTTTCTTTGTCCAAGGTCGTGCAGTGGAATACACTGGTATGCAGCCGTTTTGATGGTACTTTTGATGGTACCTAGAAAACGCCCTAAAAAAAGTACCATCAAACACTGCCATGGCACTAACCGATATTGTTTAGGTTTGCCCGTGCTGCGCACCGCGGCATAAACAGCCCCCCTGCCCCCGTGCGGAGCATTGCGGGTGCATTTTGTCAACTTGCTAAAACAAGTACTTATCGAAGGTAGGCGCGTTTCCAGTGATTAATCTCCCGACTAATGAGAGGACAGCGTGCTTATTCGTAACCCATTGCGGTGCGTGCTGTGTTCGGCTCACGCAATGTCGCTGAAAATTCACCATAAAAATACGGCCATGCAAACGCTCATTGACTTCGCCGACGCTAGTGCCAAGGCAGCCTTAGTGAGTTGCGCGGCTAGATCAACTCAGCGCCGTGCTGGTTTGAATGCCGTTGGCTAGGCGGGCGCCTCACGCCTCAGTGACAGAGTCACCAGCCCACGGTAGAGCGGGTTGCTGATCCAGCGCGGCGTGGCATCGACAAGACTGAGTTCGGGCCACCGCCGCAACAATTGCCGGAAGACGATTTCGGCCTCCATCAGTGTGAGCGCCGCACCGATGCAAACGTGCGGGCCCGAGCCGAATGACAGCGAACTGCCGTCGCGCCGGGTGATGTCGAGAGCGTCGGGCTGCGCGTAACGCCGCGGGTCCCTATTGGCGGCGCCGATCAGGGGTACCACCAGATCGCCGCGGCGCAGTTGCTGGCCATGCAGCACCATATCGGTCGTTACGCGTCGCCCGGTGTATTGCACGGGACTGTCGTAGCGCAGCAGCTCGCGCACCGCGCCTGGTAGTAGTTCGGGGGCCTGCCGCAGGCGCTGCCATTGCCCGGGATGCGCCAGCAATGCCTGCAAGCCGCTTCCCAGCAAATGGCGCGTGGTTTCAAAACCCGCAAACAGCAGCATGGCGCACTGTGCGAGCAGCTCGGCGCCGCCCTGGATCTCTCCCTGGGCCTCGGCCTGCACCAGGCGGCTGGTCAGATCGTCGCCCGGCGTTTGGCGCTTTTGTTCCAGCAGGATTTCGAAGTAGCGGCCCATGGCCAGCAGGCTGGTCTGGGCCCGGCGTGCCTGCCCGCGCGTGGGCTGGGGTGCGGCTATGAAGCTGGCAAGATCCTCTGACCAGGCCATGAAGTCATCGTACTGGAGGCACTCGATGCCCAGCAGCAGCGTGATCACGCGCACCGGCAGCGGCCGGGCGACCGTCTCGATGAAGTCGAAGCAGTCCGCGCCCTCCCCCTGGTCGAGCAGTTCAGTGACCGCCTGCTCGATGTGCGGAACCAGCCGCTGAAGCACATCCATCCGAAAGCCCGCATGCAGCACCTTGCGGATGCGCGGGTGGTCCGGTGCGTCGAGAAACAGCAGGGCTCGGGCAAACAGCTGTTGAAAGCCGCTCAGTTCCCCAGGAGAGTCTTCGCGGCCCTTGACCCAGCCACCGGTACGCTGCGCAGAAAAGCGCGGGTCGCGCAACACCAGTTCGACATCGGCATGGCGTGTCAGCAGCCAGGCGCCGCCAAAGAATTCCTCGCTCCAGTGGATAGCGCCGGCCCGCCGCAAGGCGTGGTAAGTTGGATAGGGGTTGGCCAGGAACGCGGCATTCATGAGGGGACGCGCCAGCGCTGGCGGCCTCAGGTCTGCGCTCATGGTTACCGCGTTCATGTTTACTGCGCCAGTTGCGCTGTGGAGCGAGCGCCTTGGCTTTTGAGTCCCAGGCGCTCAAACAGCTGGCGGTCGCGATCGGCTTGCGGGTTGCTGGTGGTGAGCAGCTTGTAGCCATAAAAAATCGAATTGGCGCCCGCCGCGAAGCACAGCGCCTGCAGGGCTTCATCCATCTGCTCGCGTCCGGCCGATAAGCGCACCATCGTCGTGGGCATGGTGATGCGGGCCACGGCGATGGTGCGCACGAACTCGAACGGGTCCAGTGGCGGGGTGTTCGCCAGCGGCGTGCCTTCGACCGCAACCAGGTTGTTGATGGGCACCGATTCGGGGTAAGGGCTGAGGTTGGCCAGTTGCGCGATCAGCCCGGCGCGCTGCAGCCGGCTTTCGCCCATGCCGACGATGCCGCCGCAGCAGACATTGATGCCGGCATCGCGCACATGACCGAGCGTGTCGAGCCGGTCCTGGTAGGTGCGGGTGCTGATGATGTCGCCGTAAAACTCGGGCGAGCTGTCCAGGTTGTGGTTGTAATAGTCCAGCCCGGCCTCTCTCAACGCCTGGGCCTGCTCGGCCTCAAGCATGCCCAGTGTCATGCAGGTCTCCAGGCCCAGCGAGCGGACCTCGCGCACCATCTCGGTCACACGCTCCATGTCGCGCTCTTTCGGGCTGCGCCAGGCCGCGCCCATGCAAAAGCGGGTGGCACCCTGGGCCTTGGCCGCCTGCGCGGCTTGCATCACCTCGGCCAGCGGCATCAGCTTGCTGGCTTTCACCCCGGTCTCGAAATGGGACGACTGCGGGCAGTAGCCGCAGTCTTCGGCGCAGCCGCCGGTCTTGATGGACAGCAGCGTGGACAACTGCACTTCGTTGGCGTCAAAGTGTTCGCGATGCACCTGTTGGGCGCGAAACAGCAAGTCCATGAACGGCAGTTCGTACAGGGCAGCGATATCTTCGACCTGCCAGCGAAGCGGTGCTTGCGGCGCGGTGGAGGGCGCGGGGGCGCGACGCAGGGTCGAAACGGGAATGGTGGCAATGGTCGTCATGGGTGAATTTCTCAGGTGAAGAGGGAAGAGAAAAAAGGCGAAGCCAGGAAAACACGCTTCTGAGGGCCGCATTGTCCAGAGGGGCCGCCACGGCAGCGGGTAACAAAGCAGCCGGGCAGCGGAGGAGATGCGGTCATGGCAACTCCCGCGCGGCGCAGACCAGGCCATCGACCAGGCGCTGTACATCCGCGACGCTGTGGCTGGCGCTGAGCGTGATGCGCAGCCGGGCCGTGCCGACCGGTACGGTGGGCGGGCGGATGGCCGGCACCCACAGACCTTGGGCATCCAGTGCGGCCATCAGCGCCAGGGCGGCGGCATTGTCGCCCACGATCAACGGCTGAATCGCGGTGCTGGAGTCCGCCAGCCGCCAACCCAGGGTCGGGTGCGCGGCGATCAGGGCGGTAAGCTGCGTGCGCAGCTGGGCGATCAGTTGCTGAAGTTGGGCGCGCCGCTGATCGCCCTCGGCGCCGCTAATTAGCTGCAGGCTCTCGCGCAAGGCATGGGCCACGGCGGGCGGCGCGGCAGTGGTGTAGATGTAGGCGCGGGCCGACTGCACCAGCCAGTCGATGATGCTCGGGTGGGCCGCGACAAAAGCGCCGCCCAGGCCCGCCGCCTTGCCCAGCGTGCCCATGTAGATCAGGCGTTCGCTGCACAAGCCAAAATGCGACAGGCTGCCGCGGCCCTGAGCGCCGATCAAGCCAAAGCCATGGGCATCGTCCGCAATCAGCCAGGCGTCAAAACGCTCGGCCAGCGCCAGCAGCGCCGGCAGGTCGGCCAGATCGCCGTCCATGCTGAAGACCGCATCGGTCACGATCAGCTTGATGGGCGTCGTGCAGCGTCCCAGCTGGCCGGCCAGTACGGTCAGGTTGCGGTGGGCATAGCGCTGCATAGACGCCTTGGCCAGCAGCGCACCGTCAATCAGCGAAGCATGATTGAACTTGTCGGCAAAGATCGTGGCGCTGGCGTCGCCCAGGGCGGTGAGCAAGGCCAGGTTGGCCAGGTAGCCGGTGCAGAAGTACAGCGCCGCAGCATCGGGAATGCAGGGTGCCAGCCAGGCAGCCAGATCGTCTTCGAGCCCGGCATGGGCGCGCGAGTGGCCACTGATCAGGTGCGAGGCGCCACTGCCGGCGCCGAATTGCCGCGCGCCCTCCGCCAGCGCCTCGACCAGGGCCGGGTGATTGGCCAGGCCCAGATAGTCGTTGCTGCAAAACGCCAGCATCTCGCGCGCTGGCTGCCCGCCCTGGCTAACCTGCTGGCGCGGCGCGCACGGCGACTCGGCGATGCGGCGCTGGCGCTGTAGCCCCTGGGCCTCGCGTTCAAGCCGTTGACGGTTCAGGTGTTCGATGAGCATCGGGCAACGCTAATGAGGGGGTGGGCCAGCCGCGCGGGGGTGGCATTACAGGCGCTGGGTGGGAACCTTGTGGCGCAACTCAGTCTGGCGGTTCTTGTCGTCCACAAATACCAGTTGGGGTTCATGCGCGCTAAGCTGGTCGTTGTGCACCTGGGCAAAAGCCGCGATGATGATCAGGTCGCCGGCAGAGGCGCGGCGTGCGGCCGAGCCGTTGACCGAAATCATGCCGGAGCCGCGTTCACCCTTGATGGCGTACGTGACAAAACGCTCGCCATTGTTGATGTTCCACATATGGATTTGCTCGTTCTCGACAATGTTAGCCGCGTCCAGCAGGTCTTCGTCGATGGCGCACGAGCCTTCATAGTGGAGCTCGCAATGGGTTACTGCAACACGGTGGATTTTGGATTTCAGCAGGGTTCGAAACATGATGGGTCTCTGTAGTCAATAGAGGGAATTTCAGTTACGTCATGGGGCATCAGGCTTTGTAGACGGCCTGGTTCGAAACGGCCGATACTGGCTGAAACCAGGCCCGTTGACCACGCAAAGTTCGCCCCCAAGGATCAGTTGCTGCCTCATGGTTCGATTTCTCAGCCTGCTCTAACGCGCCCGCCAGCCTTACATGCGTTCAAAAATCGCAGCAATGCCCTGACCGCCACCAATACACATGGTCACTAGGGCGTAGCGGCCCTGGATACGGTGCAACTCGTGGATGGCCTTGACGGTGATCAGCGCGCCGGTCGCGCCAATCGGGTGGCCTAGCGAGATGCCCGAACCGTTGGGGTTGACCTTGGCCGGGTCCAGCCCCAAGTCACGCGTCACGGCGCAGGCCTGGGCGGCAAAGGCTTCGTTGGCCTCGATCACGTCCAGGTCCTTGACCGTGAGGCCGGCTTTTTGCAATGCCAGCTTGGTAGCGGGCACCGGGCCGATGCCCATGTACTTGGGATCCACGCCGGCGTGCGCGTAGGCCACCAGGCGGGCCAATGGTTTGGCGCCACGGGCCTTGGCGGCACCTAGCTCCATCAGCACCACGGCGGCGGCCGCGTCGTTGATGCCGGAGGCATTGCCGGCGGTGACAGTACCGTTTTCTTTCAGGAAGACAGGCTTGAGCTTGGCCATGTCCGCCACGCTGCAGTCGGCGCGAAAATGCTCGTCGGCCACATAGGCTGCCTCGCCTTTTTTGGTCTTGATCATGACGGGCACGATCTGACTCTTGAAGTAGCCTGCCTCGGTGGCGCGCTGGGCGCGGTTGTGGCTTTCGGTGGCGATGGCGTCCTGCTCTTCGCGGCTGACACCCCACTTGGCGGCGATGTTCTCGGCCGTCACACCCATGTGGATGGTCTGGAAGGGATCATGCAGCGCGCCCAGCACCATGTCGACCATTTTGCTGTCTCCCATGCGGGCACCCCAGCGGGTGTTCAAGCTGGCGTAGGGGCCGCGGCTCATGTTCTCGGCGCCGCCGCCGATGGCAATATCCGCGTCGCCGAGCAGGATGGACTGGCTGGCCGAAACGATGGCCTGCAGGCCGGAGCCGCACAGGCGGTTGACGTTCATGGCCGGTGTGCTTTCAGCACAGCCGCCCTGTATGGCTGCCACGCGTGAAAGGTACAGGTCGCGCGGCTCGGTGTTGACGACGTGGCCGAACACCACATGACCGACGTCCTTGCCTTCGACGCCGGCGCGCAACAGCGATTCGCGCACGACGATGGTGGCTAGCTCGATGGGAGGAATGTCCTTCAGGCTGCCGCCATAGGTACCGATGCCGGTGCGCACACCGCTGACAACAACAACTTCACGGCTCATAACTTGATCCTCATTTTTACTTTATTCCAATTTGAATTTTCGCATTCAGGAGTCGGGCCAACATTTACCTGTTACCTTCCTTCGAAGCAAGGTCTCCGCTTCTCCACAAACGCGCTACATCCCTCGTGCGCATCCTCGCTGTCAAACACCAGGCTGATGGTGGCGGCCTCGTGTGCCAAGGCTGCCGGGAGCGGCATGTCTGCGCCGTGGAGCATGGAGCTTTTTAAAAACTTCAGGGCGATTGGTGATTTTTCGGCGATCCGGTGGGCGAGCTTCATGGTCTCGTCCAGCAACCGCGCCCTGGGCACCGCCTGATTGACCAGGCCCATGGTCACAGCTTCTTCTGCATTCAAAAAGTCCCCGGTGAACATCAGCAGCTTGGCCTGACACAGGGGCAACTGGCGCATCAGGCGCTGGGAGCCGCCGCCGCCAGGAAAAATGCCTAGCTTGATTTCGGGCAGGCCGATCCTGGCTTCGTTGGCCATCAGCCGGATGTCAATGGTGAGCATGAACTCCATGCCGCCGCCCAGCGCCCACCCGTTAACGGCTGCAATTGTCGGCTTGTTGCAGACTTCAAACCGCCTGAAAACGCGGTGCACCGTCTCAGAAAATTCGTTGTAGTGCTGCAGGCCGCGCCTGGCATTGAGATCTTTTATGTTGCCGCCGGCGATAAACGCCTTGTCGTCCACGCCGGTGACCACGATGACGCGCACGCTGGCGTTGTGCTCCAGCACGGTGAGCGCTTCCTCCATGGCCAGCAGCATGGGAACGTGCAGCGTGTTCAGCTCTTCAGGGTTGTTGAAACGCATGAGGCCGACGTGACCGATGGTTTCCGTGATAACGAGGTCTTGCTTCATGCGTGTCTCCGGGGGGTATTGGCGTTGACAGCCGTCAAGCGGCGGTGTGGCCGGCCAGTCTTTCTGCAATCTGCGGCAGGCGATCAACGCCAAAGAAGGGCTCACCGTCGACGATGACAAACGGTGAACCAAAAACTTTTTTCTCAACCGCCGCAGTGATGGCGTCTTGCAGTAACGCCTTGGCTGCGTCGGTCTTCAAATGCTCGCGTACCGCGGCCGCAGCGCCGAGGCAGTCGGTGGTTTCACACACCATCTGCGAGATCACCTCGATGTCTGAAATATCGCACCCCTGGCAAAAGTAGCTGCGCAGCACGTCCCGCGCAAACGACACCGCGGCGCCGGGCGCTTTTTCATTGAGCAGGTAATAGGCGCGTGCTGCGTGTTGCGTCAACGCCGGAAAGGCTGCAGGCATGCGGTATTCAACATCCAGGAATTTCGCCGAACGTTCGAAGTCGGCGGTGATGTATTCCAGCTTGACGGGATGTTCAAACGGCGGCGGTAGCCCGAGTGCACGCAGCATGGCAAATAGCAAAACAGGCCGCCAGGTAACAGTACGGCCATGCTGGCCGGCCAGCGCATTGATCTTCTCCGACATGAAGTAGCCATAGGGCGACGCGAAGTCAAAATAAAAATCAATGGGCGACATGGACTTGCTCATGCATCATGCACTTGCGAGCGCCGGCCTGACGGCGGCGCTGCGGCCCAGTTTGCATGCCTGTTCGTATTCTTCCGCGATGCGCCTGACCAGCTCCGCCACCGTTGGCAGGTCACGGATGGTGGCGATGCCCTGGCCAGCGCTCCACAGGTCCTTCCAGAGTTTGGCGGTGGTGTCGGTCAATGACGCCATGTCGGGCGTCTTGGGTGGCAACGTGGCCACGTCAATGCCAAAGCGGTCCAGCGACGGTTTGAGGAAGTTGGCATGCACGCCGGACAGCCTGTCGGTATAGACCAGGTCGGACACGCCGCTGTCCACCACCATCTGCTTGAATTCGTCCTGCGCATTGGACTCCCGCGTTGCCAGGAAGCGCGTGCCCATGTAGGCAAGGTCGGCGCCCAGCGCTTCGGCGGCGCGTATCTGGTGGCCATCATTGATGCCACCACCCAATACCAGGCAGCCATCCCAGAACTCGCGGATCTCGCGTACCAATGAAAACGCACTCTGGCTGGATGCATGGCCGCCGGCCCCGGCGCCCACGCAGATAAGGCCATCCACACCGGCATCCATGGACTTGCGCGCATGGGCCGCGCTGGTAACGTCACAAAATACCGTGCCGCCATAGGCGTGCACGGCATCCACCACCTTGCCCGGGTGACCCAGGCAGGTGATGACAAAGGGTACGCGGTGCGCAACCACGATGTCGAGGTCAGGCTCAAACCGCGCATTGGTGCGGTGCACGATGAGGTTGACACCGTACGGTGCCACCACGGCGGCCGGGTTGGCCGCTCGGTGGCCGGCCAGTTCGGCCTCAATGTCTGTCAGCCACTGGTCGAACTGTGCAGAGGTGCGCGCATTGACGTGCGGAAAGGATCCGACCACGCCGGCCTTGCACTGCGCGCTGACCAGCGGCGGGAAAGACACCAGGAACATCGGTGAACCGATGGCTGGAATGGACAGGGCATTCTGGAACAGTACGGGCAAAGACATGGCAGTAGCCTCAGGCGTCAGAGAGGGATTGCGGCACGGCCGGCCGTACATCGCGTTTCTTGAGTGCGCGCAGGTCGATCATGCCGCCCAGGGTGCGTGGGTCCAGTCCGGGCTCAAAGATCTGATGTTTCTGGATTTTTTGCGTGGCCGTGGTCGGGATGCTGTCGGTCAGCCAGAGCCAGCCCGGCGCCTTGTAGTACGCCAGGTTGTTGTGGCAATGGTCAAAAAGTGTGCGGGCGGTTGCCGCAGGGTCCTGTGGCGGCCCGTTCTTCAACACGATACAGGCCAGCACTTCTTCTTCGCGCACCTCGTCTTTCACGGCCAGTACCGCCACATGCTCCACCAGCGGATGCGCCTGCAGCAAGGCCTCGACTTCTGCGGCAGCAATGTTCTCGCCCGAACGGCGGATGATGTTTTTGCGCCTGTCGACAAAACGCAGAAGGCCGGTCGCGTCTCGCGTGATGATGTCGCCGGTGTGGAACCAGCCCCCGCGCCAGGCGATCTCGGTCGCGACTTCGTCGTCGAGGTAGCCGCTGAAAAAATGCTTGCGTGGCGTAGCGGCGCTGTGGCGCACGATCATTTCGCCTTCCACACCGTCGGGCAGGTCCACATCGTTGTCATCGACCACACGCACCTCGGCGCCCGGCATGGCGCGGCCCAAGGCGCGTGTGCCCACCTCGCGCGGTACCTGGTTGTCGATGATGGCGCGGACCATCTCGGTCATGCCCCATATTTCGATCAACGGAAAGCCAAAACGTGCCTCAAACGCTGCATGGCGTTGCGGTTCGACGCCCGCGCCAATGGCGAAGCGAACGGCATGGTCACGTTCATGGGGATGCTCGGGCTGGCCCAGCAACATGGGCACGATCACGCCGAGGTAATGCACCACGGTGGCCTTTGACTCATACACCTCCGTCCACCAGCGCGAAGGCTGGAAGCGGTCGGTCTGCACCTGGCAGTTGCCCTTGAGCATGGCGCAGTAAAACGAGAAGATGGAGGCGTTGACATGGAACAGCGGCAGCGGGTTGTAGATGCGCTCACAGGCTTCGCCAAAGGTCGACAACCCGCCGCGGGTGGCGTACCAGGCGCCGGCGGCCAGTTCGTAGCCATGCGACAGCACACACCCCTTAGGCCGTCCCGTGGTACCGGAGGTGTAAAGAATGCTGGCGGGCGTGGCGGGGTCTGGCGTGGTGGACGTTGCCTTATGGGTAGCCGGTGACAAGCCAGTGGCAAAGTTCTCGAACAGCGTAATCTGTGGCTTGCTGCGCCCTGCTTGATTCATGCTCTGGCCCAACTGGGCTGCAAGCGAAGTGAGCACGACCACCAGGTCCACTTTGGCATGGTCCAGCACATACGCCAGTTCACGCGGCCTGTGGTCGGGATTGAGCGGCACACAGCACACGCCCAGGGCGTTCATGGCCAGCTTGTGCAGCATGTGCTCGGGCCGGTTTTCCAGTAACAGGGCGACGCGGTGGCCGACACCGTAACCGGCGGCGGCATAGGTCTGCATCAGGGCGCGCACGGCCTTTTCGGCATCGCCATAGGTGATCTCCACGCCGGCAGGGTGGTAGCCGCGTGCGGCGTTGACCGGCACCGCCAGCACGGACTTGCCCGCATACGCCTGGGTGGTACGAAAAAACGTCTCGCCTATGGTCGAGCTGTCGTCAACGGCAATCATGAAAACTCCTGCGGAATGCGTGACAGGAAAGAATCAAAGGCGCAGAACGCCGTAACCCATGTCGTCAAACGGCGCGTTCAGCGAGGCAACGATGGCCATGCCGAGCGCATTGCGGGTATCGACCGGGTCCAGGATGCCGTCGTCCCACATTTCCGACGTGGAGTAATAGGCATCGCTTTCGGCCTCAAAGCTTTCCAGCACCGGGTCGCGGATGGCGGCGATCTGTTCCGCATCCAGTTCGTGCCCCTTGCGCTGCAGCTGGCGTATTTTGACGTCCGCCAGCGTGTTGGCGGCCTGCTCGGCGCCCATGACGGCAATCTGCGACTGCGGCCACATCCAGAGGAAGCGGCCATCGAAGGCGCGGCCGCACATGCCGTAATTGCCGGCGCCGAACGACCCGCCCACAATAACGGTGAACTTGGGTACCGTGCAGCCGACCTGCGTCATGATCATCTTGGCGCCGTCCTTGGTGATGCCGCGCTCTTCGTACTCACGGCCCACCATGTAGCCCGTGATGTTCTGCAAAAACACCAGCGGCGTGCGGTCGCGGTCGCACAGGCGCATGAAGTGCGCCGCCTTGAGCGAGCTGTCATTGAACAGCACGCCGTTGTTGGCCAGGATGCCGACCTTGCAACCCCAGATGCGGGCGTAACCGCAAATCATGGTGGTGCCGTAGTCGGGCTGGTATTCATGAAACTGGCTGCCGTCCACCACGCGGGCAATCACTTCGCGCATGTCGAAACCGGTTTTCCAGTCGGTAGGCACGATGCCATACAGCTCCTTCGGGTCATAGAAAGGGGCTTCGGCCTCGATGCGGTCAATGGTCTGTTTGGGAATGGGTGACGTGTTGGCAAAGATGTCGCGCGCAATCGCCAGCGCATGCGGTTCGTCGTCTGCCGCATAGTCGCAGGTGCCCGAAACCGTGGTGTGCATGGTCGCTCCGCCCAACGCTTCGGCGGTGACGACTTCACCGGTCGCGGCCTTGACCAGCGGCGGCCCGCCCAGGAAGACGCCGCCATTACCGCGCACGATCACGCTGTAGTCGCACAGCGCAGGAATGTAGGCGCCGCCGGCGGTGCAATGGCCCAGCACCACCGCAATCTGCGGCACGCCCATCTTCGAGAGCGTGCACTGGTTGCGGAAGATGCGACCCGCCGCGTGGCGATCCGGGAACAAGTCGGACTGCAGCGGCAGGAAGCCGCCGGCGCTGTCACACAGGTGGATCACGGGCAGCCGGTTCTCGATGGCGATATCCAGCGTGCGGACTATCTTCTTGACCGACAGTGGGTACCACGCACCGCCCTTGATGCTGGGGTCATCCGCATGGATGATGACCTCGCGCCCGTGGATGATGCCTATGCCCGAGACCTGGCCGGCGCCCTGCACCTCGCCGTCATAGGCCTTGTTGGCCACCAGCGTTCCGATCTCCAAAAAGGGGGTGCCGGGGTCCAGCAGCAAATCCAGCCGCTCGCGCACCGTGAGCTTTTTCTGGCGGTGCAAGCGCTCAATGTCCCGCTCGGGCCGCTCGAAGCGCACCTTGTGCACCTTGGCTTGCAGTGCTTCCACCTTCTGCGTCATCGCCGCAAGGTTCTTTTTAAAGGCCGGCGATGCGGTGTCGATTTTGCTGACGATGCGGCTCATACGGTTTCTCCGGCGGTTTGCAGGCGCACCAGCATGTCGTTGCGCTGGAAAGTCTGGCCGATGATCAGCGGCATTTCGGCCACTTCACCATCCAGCGTGGCAGAAATGGTCATCTGCAGTTTCATGCTTTCGATGACCAGCAGGGCATCGCCTTTTTTGACCTGCTGGCCCAGGCTGGCCAGCAGCGACACGACCACGCCCGGCATGGGTGCATGTGAAGCACCGGCGCCGCCCGCAGCGCCAGAAGCGGTGGCGCGCGTCGGATCAACCCGGTTGACCTTGATCGACCGGCCCCTGAGTTGCACGTAAATGGTGTCGCCATGGGCCACCGCGCGAAAATGTTCGCTGCGGCCGCCCAGCATGGTAACGAAATTGCCGCTGGAGGCCTTGCGGACCTGCACGGATGCGCCATCGATATACACGGCATCGGTGCGGACCTGCGCCTGGTGCCGTGTGTCCGGCGTGTCAGAAAATTGAAGTGTGATCATTTTTGAAGTCAGTTGCGCCACGCGCCCATGGAGGCATAGGGCTCGGGGATGCGGTTGGTTGAAATATCGGGCGCGGCGCTGGCTGCGACGGCGAGCAGGGCCTGGCGTTCTGCGTCAGTCAGGGTGGCGGGCGCCAGGTCGGCCTTGTGGCGTTCCAGGAAGCCGGTGTCGGTCTCGCCACGCGCAAAAGCGGAGTGGTGCAGCACGCGGGAAAGAAAATCATTGTTGATGGTCACGCCCAGCATGGCGGTTTCAGCCAGGGCGCTGCGCATACGCGAGATCGCCAGCGTGCGGTCTGCGCCATGCACCACCAGCTTGGCCAGCATGGAATCGAAATCGGCCGTCACTGGCGCGCCCTCGGTCACGCCGCAATCAAAACGCACACCGGGGCCTGCGGGTGCATGAAGCAGCAGCACCTTGCCGGTGTCGGGCACAAAACCGGCATCGGCATCTTCGGCCAGGATGCGACATTCAATGGCATGGCCGCCGAACAGAACATCGGCTTGCCTGATCGGCAGCGGCTCACCCTGCGCCACCCGCAATTGCAGTTCGACCAGATCAAGCCCGGTCACCATCTCGGTTACCGGATGCTCCACCTGCAGGCGGGTGTTCATTTCAAGGAAGAAGAATTCGCCGTCGGGCGACACAATGCATTCCACCGTGCCTGCGTTGACATAACCCGCAGCGGCGGCCAGCTTCACTGCGGCATCGCAGATACGGTCGCGCAGGCCGTCCGGCAATTCGGGGGCCGGGGACTCCTCAATCAGTTTCTGGAAGCGCCGCTGTATCGAGCACTCACGCTCGCCCAAGTGAATGACCTGGCCATGGGTATCGCCAAACACCTGCACTTCAATATGGCGGGGCTGCTCGACAAACCGTTCCGCAAACAGTCGGCCATCGCCGAAATAACGCTGACTTTCGGCTCGCGCGACGCTGATGGCATGCGCCAGTTCCTCTTCACGCCGCGCAATTTGCATGCCCTTGCCGCCGCCGCCAGCAGCGCCCTTGACCAGCAGCGGAAAGCCTACCGCGCGTGCGCGCTGTGCAAAGGTGGCCGGGTCTTCGGCCTCGTCCGCTGAAGGCGTGACCGGAACGCCCTGGGTGACGGCAAAACGGCGTGCCGTGATCTTGTCACCCATCAGTTCGATCACTGAAGCGGGTGGGCCGACAAAGGTCAGGCCGGCTTCTGCCACTGCCTTTGCGAAGGCGGCATTCTCGGAGAGGAAGCCATAGCCCGGGTGAATCGCATCACAACCAGTATCCATCGCCGCGCGGATCATGCCGGAAATATCCAGCCAGGCAGCCACTGCGGGGGTGCCAAACACCTCGACTGTTTCATCAGCTTCGGCAAGTGCAGGCCCGAACTGGTCCTGGCTGTGGCGCGGTACGACGGTGGCGATGCCCATGCGCCGTGCAGTACGCACAATGCGCAGTGCGATCTCGGCGCGGTTCGCAATAAAAAGTTTTCGTATAGTGGTCATAAGATTTTTTTTCGGCGTGGTGCTGCGGGGGTGGAAACCGGCGATGCGCCGGCAGCCACTATTTTTTCCAGGCGTTCCAGCCGGCGTTCTATGTCTTCGCGGCTGTAAGGGGCGGATGCTGGTGACGCTTCAGTTTGTCCGGCTGGCACGATGCCGCGCAACACCATGTCGGTGAAACGGTCTGCAGCGACTTCAACATTGACGGTGTCACGCCCGAAGAGCACACCCCACATGCGGTGTTCTATGCCGCCGTAAACCATGCCACGAATCATTTCGGCGTCGGTGTCCTGGGGCAATTCACCGGATGTGATGGCATCACGCACGGTGCGCATCAAAAAATCCGTGTACCGCACATGCAGTTCGTGCAATGCGGAGTTGAAATATTCCGGCCGCGTGCGCACTTCATGCAGCACCAGGCGTGAGAGTCCCGGGTCTTCCACATACACACGCAGGTGCCGCCAGATCAAAAATCGCAGCCGGCTGCGCAGGCCCTGGAGGCGGCTGAAACCGTCTTCCATCTCGCGGATCAGCGGTTCGTACATGCCGCGCAGGACCTCATTGAGCAGATCGCGCTTGGTCGGAAAATAGGAATACAGAAGGCCTTCAACCACGCCGACCTTTGCCGCTATTTCACTGACAGATGCGCGCTCAAAGCCTTTGTCGAGAAAGGTATCGCGCGCTGCGGCAATGATCTCTGCCGCTCGCCGCATGCGGCGAGGCGTCTGTTTTCCGGCCGGATTGGTGGCCGGTGCATCGGCTTCCTGGGTATCGTTGTTGGTATCCATAACAGTTCTCATGGCAAATTCTCCAGAAGGGCGGCAGGAACGTCCACGGGAATGTCCAGCAGCATCTGGGCCAGTGCCTTGCCCTGGGGGTCGTAACGCAGCGATGCAACCCCACCACCGCCCAGAGCATTTTCCAGCGTGAAATTGAGGGCGTTGAAGCCGGGTAGGCTGTAACGCGAGACCTTGCCTTTGGCCACATGGGCGAAATAGTCGCGCACGGTGTCTGCGGTCAGGTTTTTCAGGAGCACCGCATACAACGCGTCCGAGCGCGCAATGATGCCGATGTTGGCCATATCGCCCTTGTCGCCGCTGCGGCCATGCGCCACGCGCAGCAAGGGCACGGTCAGTGTTGCGCCTTTCGAGGGATACGCGGGCATATATGCCTGGGCCAAGGCAACGTCGGACGAGTCGGGTGTGAATTTTTCTTCAAATGGCAGCGGCCGGCTGTCCATGCTGACGGATGCTTTCACAAGGCTTCTGTCCGTCAGGAAGGAAAACAGGCGCACAACAGGCGAAGGCGAGGCCCGGCCTGCGGCAAAACCGGTGAGGCCTTGCGCCATGGCTGTAGCCGAGGGGGCAATCTCGCGTGCCAGCAACTCCAGCGCCTCGCGCGACGCATGTTTGGCGGCAATTTTGAGAACGACCTCGCGTGTATGGGCAGTGCGTGCGTGGGGGCCGTAAGTGCCTTCCGCACCCAGTACTTCCAGGCTGGTTTCGCTGTAGTCGGCCCAACCCTTTTCGGAGAACATGCGGCGCGTGCGCTTCAGTATGGACTCACCGACGCGCTGCGCCTTGCGTGCTGCGTCCACTCCGCCAACCATCACGGTACTGAGGACACGCCAGCCTTCGCTGAAAGTGGCGCTGACTTTGTATGTAGCAGGCGCAGGGCGGCCGCGCGCCCCGCTCACCCGCACGCGATCTGCCCCGTCCTGCACCAGCTCTACATTCCTAAAGTCGCATGTCACGTCAGGCAGCAGGTAGGCAGCAGGATCGCCAATTTCATAAATCACCTGCTCGGCAACGCTGGCCGGCTCCACCAGCCCGCCGGTATTGACAGGTTTGGTCAGCACAAAACTTTCGCCCGACGCATCGCATTCGGCAATCGGGAAACCCATATCGTCCCAGCCGGGCACGCGCTCCCAGTCGGTAAACAGTCCACCTGTCGCCTGGGTGCCGCATTCGATGACATGGCCCGCCAGGCTACCGGTGGCAAGCTTGTCCCAGTCGGTCCAGGACCAGCCGAATTCATGCATCAGGGGGGCCAGCGTCACGGCGCTGTCAACAACCCGGCCTGTAATGACAATGTCGGCGCCTGCAGCCAGTGCAGCGGTAATCGGCTGGGCTCCCAAGTAAGCATTCATGCTCAGAAACTGGGGGGGCATAACAGCGTCGCTGAACATCTCATGGACCTCGGCAGCCCTGAATTCATCGGCCCTGGCGGAAAGATCGTCTCCTTCGATGATTGCGATTTTCAGGTCCACGCCCAACGCCTGCAATTGTTTGGCCAGCGCCTCGCCGCAGGCTTTTGGGTTGACGCCACCGCCGTTGGACACGACCTTGATGCCGCGCGCCTTAAGCTCGCCGGCCAGCGACGCGATGATGCGCACAAAGTCAGGTGCATAACCGGCATCCGCCGACTTTGCGCGGGCGCGTGCCAGCAGCGACATGGTGATTTCAGCCAAGAAATCAAAGACGAGGTATTCGATGTCGCCGTTCATCACCAACTGTGTGGCGCCGGCTTCGGAGTCGCCCCAGAAACCTGTGGCGCAGCCAATGCGCAAAGATTTTGTACGGAGCGATTTTTGTGTTGTCATGATTGCAATGAATATAAGGACGACTAGCGGCCTGGCCACACGGGAGCGCGGCGCTCGGAAAAAGCCTTCATGCCTTCCCTGGTGTCTTCGCTCTGGGCCAGGATGGGCAGCACCGCCTGCGTCAGGTTGAGCGCGTCGGAAAACGACAGGTCGGTCACAGCGGAAATCGTGCGCCTGCCGATGCGCAGGGCCACGGGCGAATTGGCCGCCAGCTTTTCAACGATGTCTGCAATGGCGGAATCCAGCTCTGACGCCGGGACTACCCGGTTTACGATATCAAACTGCTGCGCTTCAGAGGCTGAAAAACGGTGAGCGAAGAAACACATCTCCAGCAGCCGGCGGCGCGGAATAACCCGCATCAGCACCGGCAAGATCATCATGGGGAACACTCCCACTTTGGCTTCCGTCGTACCGAATTTTGCGGTGTCCGTGGCCACGGCAAAGTCGCAGGCGCAGATGAGGCCCAGTCCGCCACCAAAGGCGCTGCCGTTGACGCGTGCAATTATGGGCAGGTTGCAGCGGTCCAGGGCCTTGAACATCTCCGCAATCGGATTGTCGAAACGGCCGGGCTCCAGCGCAAAGGGAGAGCCGTCAGCCGTTGGTTTGAGTTTTCCGCCGGCGCAAAACGTTTGTTCGCCTGCACCCGTCAGCACAATGGCGCGCACGCCGTCCATGGATTCGGCCTGGTGCAATGCCAGTGCCAGTTCTTCCATGACCAGATCGGTCATGGTGTTGTGTTCTGCTGCGCGGTTGATGGTGATGTGGCAGGCCGCGCCGCGCACGTCAATCAGCAATTGCGAAAACTTGTGCTCCATATTCATTTTTCCGAGACTGCAGGCGAAGCCATGTCGGCAAACGTGGCCGGCGGCTGGTACTGCGGGAAGCCGTTGTAGGCAAAGCTGCGTTCGGCCGGCTGGAGCTTCCAGGTGTGCCGCGCAGTAGGCACGCCGCCATCCACACGGATAACACTGCCGCTGATGAATCCTGCCGCTTCCGACAGCAAATAGACCGCTGCCGATGACAATTCGGCCTCCGTGCCAAAGCGCTGCAGCGGAACTTTGGTACGGAGTCCGCGCAGCACGTTGCGGTAGTCCTCGTCATAGGTATCAATACCTGCGGAGGCAATCCATCCGGGCGCCACCGCATTGACGCGCACTCCGGCGTGCCCCCATTCGCAGGCGGCAGTTTCGGTAAATGTCAACACACCACCACGTGCGGCGCCGGAATGCCCCATGCCCGGCAGGCCGCCCCAAATGTCAGCCAGCATGTTCACAATGCTGCCGCCGTGCCCTTCCATCCATTGCACAAAACATTCACGGGAAAACAAAAAAGTGCCATGCAGGTTGTTGCGTACAACCGCGTCCCAACCCTTGAGCGAGATATCACGCAGCGGCGCCGGAAATTGCCCACCAGCGCAATTGAAAAGCCCGTCAAGCCGGCCATGCCTTTGCAGGATAGCCGCCACCGTGGCCTTGACCTCAGTTTCATCACGGATATCGCAGACGGCTGTGCTGACATCGCTGGCGCGCTCGGGATATATGCTGGCGATCTCTGCGGCCACGGCATCAAGTTTGGCCGCTTGCCGGCCCACCAGCGCGACATGCGCGCCGAGGCTGGCGAGCTCGTGCGCCGCGCATCGGCCCAGCCCGCTCCCCCCGCCTGTGACAATGATGGTCTGCCCATCGAACAGTCCAGGTCTGAATGCAGAACGGTAACGCGGGCCGCCATCCGGACCGGGCAGGCCGGTACCAGTGGCTTGGGAGACAGTGCTTTGCAGGGTCATCGTGTTTGGCGCAGCGCGCTATTTGGTTTTAGTAGGCGATGAAATCAGTCAGCGACTTGACGGTACCGCTCTTTGGATCCGTCTGGAACAGCTTGATCGGCAGGACAGCCTGGGCTTTCGGATTGTCAAACGACACCGGGCCGCTCAGTCCCCCGGTCGAGAAGTTGTGAAGCTTGTTGAGCTCGTTGACGACACAGACACGCGTGACGTTCGCACCGCAGCGGCGCACACCTTCAGCAAAGACCAGCGTACCCACATAGCCACTTACCGTGTAGCGGTTGAAGTTGGCGTAGTCGTCCGCACTCAGGTACTTCTTGGCCTTTTCCATCAGGGCAAGGCCGGCCGGGTCATAGTTTGACGTGTAGTAGTCAGGAATGAGGTACCGGTAATCTGACGGTGCGGCCAGCTTGACTGCAGCAGGAAGTTGCCCTGCCCACAGGGTACCCAGTGTCACGTCCATGTTCAGGCGCCGGAACTCCGACATGATGGAGGCTGATTCGGTGGTGAGCGTACCGAGATATACGGCGTCGACACCTTTGTCCTTAAGTGTCAACACTTCCGCAGAAAAATCCTTGGCGCCGCGCTTGAAGGATATCTCCGCGACGCTGTTCAGGCCGTACTGCTTGACCGCCTTGAGATAGCCGGCAAGGAGGGCTTTGCCGAAGTCATCGTCCTGGTAGAGGATGCCGTACTTACCGCCCTTCTTGTTCATTTTCTCAACCATGTAGCGTATTGGTACATAGCCTGCATAGTCGTAGTCCGGGCCAATCATGAACACGGTAGGACGGCGCGGTGTAACCACAGCAGGGTTTGGCGCCATGTGGACAATTGTGGGAATCTTGGCTTCTTCAATGGTTGGTAGCATGGCTACCATATGGGAGCTGCCCGTGGTACCCGTGAGACCGAATACCTTGTCGGAATCAATCAACTTCTTGACCGAGGAAACCGAGCGTGCCGGCACATAACCGTCATCTTCATAGATCGCACGAAGCTTGCGGCCGTTGATGCCGCCGTTCGCGTTGATCTCGGCGATGGCCAGCTTGGAGCCGGCAGCACCCGCCTTGCCGATCAGTGATGCCGGCCCGGACATCGGCTGCACTTCACCGATCAGGATTTCCGTTGCCGTCACGCCGACATCCTGCGCCGCAGCAGTCATGGCAGCTCCTGCCGCGAGTGCAATGAAAGACCATTTTGCGAAACAGTCGATTGTTTTTTTAAGTTTTCTACACATGTTGTCTCCTCTAGAAAAACGCTGACGCCGGGGAATTCCGGATCCATGCGAATGTGTTGGGCGACTCACTGCGACAGCGGCCATTGAACCCAGAACCTTTTTGACTTGCGCCAGATGCCGGCCATGCCTTCGGGCTCCAGCCGCAGGAAGAGCAGGATGACGATGCCGTACATCATTCCCTTGATCTCATAGATGCGGTCAGCCATCAGGGTCTTGAAACTGTCACCTGCCGCCGCGAAGCCAATATTCAGGAGTTCAGGCAGAAGCAGGATGAGCGCGGTGCCGAGAATGGCGCCGTGGATGCGCCCCATGCCACCGACGATGACCATGGCCAGCGCCTCGATGCTGATAAGGATGCTGAACGTATCCACGTTGATAAAACGCGTTTGTAGCGCCACCATCGCCCCCGCCACACCGGTATAAAACGCGCTAACCATGAAGGCAAGCAGCTTGTAGCGCATCAGGTCAATGCCCATGGCCCGTGCGGCGATGTCATGGTCGCGCAGTGCAAGCCAGGCCCGACCAATGCGCGAGCGCATCAGGTTGAGGGTGATCAGTACAAACAGCAGCAGCAGCGCCAGGGCTGCATAATAAAACCGCACGTCGCCCTTGAACGGAAAACCGAAGACAGTCAGCGCGTCCACCGGCATCCCGGCCGAGCCGCGTGTGATGCCCTCGGCGAACAGGACAATGTGGCGAACGATAAAGGTGAACGCCAGCGTCGTGATGGCCAGGTACAACCCTTTCAGGCGCAGCGACGGTATGCCCACCACCAGGCTGGCCACCGCAGCCACCAGGCCGGAGACAAACACGGCGAGCAACGTCGGCAACTTGTAGTCGGTCGTCAGGATGGCCTGCGCATAGGCGCCTATCAGCAGGAAGCCGGCATGGCCCAGCGAGATCTGCCCTGCCACGCCGGACAACAGGTTAAGGCCGAGCACGCCGATGGACGCCACAAAGATGGCGGTCAACATGTTAAGACCGAAGGAACCGAACAGCATCGGCATCAATGCCAGCACCAGGACGCCGATGGCGGCCCAGACCCACGCCGTGGGCTGGTTGGACAGGGCCACCAGGCCGGCGTAGGAGTTTTGATAAGTACGGCTACGCATCAGACACGCTCGATTTCACGTTGACCAAATAGACCATAGGGCTTGACCATCAACACCACGACGATGAGAACAAACCCCGCGATTTCCTTCAGGCCCCGGCCGAGGTAACCCCCGGCCAGGTTTTCCACCACGCCGATCACCAGGCCACCGAATGCGCCGCCAACGACAGAGTCGAGCCCGCCCAAAATGGTTGCGGGGAATCCTCGCAATCCCATCTGGGAAATTTCAGGTTCCAGGCTGAACATCAGGCAGAACGCCAGACCGGAAAATGCGGCAAACACCGCTGACAGAGCCCATGCAATCGCGCTGATGCGCTTGACGTTGATGCCCATTAGCAGTGCCGTGGTTTCGTTGTTGGAAGTCGCGCGCATCGCGATGCCGACGCGTGAGCGGCGAAAGAAAAGCCACATCGCGAGCGACAGCACGGCCAGCGAGACCAGTGAAAATATCTGCCCGGGGTATAGCGCCATGTCGCCGAAACGGATCACCGCATTGCCAAACGGCCGGGGGAAGGCGGTGGGCTCAACACCCCAGATCAGGATGACAAAGGAGCGAATGACCACCGCCAGGCCAATGGTCACCATGACACGCGAAAACATGGGTTCACCCAGCATGGGGCGGATGAAGGCCCATTCAATCAGCAGGCCCAGCATGATGGATGCGGCCAGCACACAGGCCAGCAACGGGATGAAGGCCATGCCGGGAATGCTGGCGAAGGTGTAACTCATGTAGGCGATCAGCATCATGACCTCGCCCTGGGCGAAGTTCACCATGCCGGTGGCGCGATAAATGATGGCAAAACCCATGGCGACCATGCCGTACAGGGTGCCGATGACCAGCCCCGACATCACGAGGTTCATGAAATAGTTCATGCGGCTTCCTTGGTTGGGCCATAGATTTCGCTGATCTCGGCAGCGAACTTCTTTTCGATCACGTTGCGGCGGACCTTCATCGTGGCGGTCAGTTCGCCGTCGTCATGGTCGAGCTGCTTGCGCAGGACGACAAACTTCCGGATGTTCTCGACGCGCGAGAAGCGCTCATTCACGCGGTTGACGTCTTCAGCGATGAGTTCTTTCACGGCATCCAGACGCGCCAGTGTCTCGTAGGTGGTGTAGGCCATGCCGCGCTCCTGCGCCCACTTGCCGACGGTGTCCAGGTCGATCTGGATCAACGCCGAAACGAAATGCCGACCATCCCCGAGCAATACGGCCTCGCTGATATAGAGGCTTTCCTTAAGGGTGTTTTCAATTAGCGATGGCGTAATGTTCTTGCCTCCGCTGGTAATGAGGATGGCCTTCTTGCGATCTATGATCTGCACCTGACCAGTGGCCTCATCGAGTTCGACCACATCGCCTGTACTGAGCCACCCATCGGTAAAGGCCGCCGCTGTGGCCTCATCATCGTAGAGGTAGCCATTAAAGACGATCTGGCCACGCAGCTGCAACTCGCCGTCTTCAAGGACGCGTTGCTCCACAACGCCCGGCAAAAGCGGGCCACACCAGCCAAGGCGCGACATGTTTCTTGACTGGGCATGGCTGGCGCCGCTGCTTTCCGTCATGCCGTAGATCTGGAAAATGGGTACGCCCAAAGCACGGAAGAACAGGATGACCGAAGGTGAGATGGAGGCGCCGCCTGTCATGGCGATCCAGGTGCGATCCAGTCCAATGCTGGCCAGCAGGTTGCTGAAGACAGTCACCCGCAGCAACCAGCCAATGAAGGCGTCGCGCGCATTCACGGGTTTTCCGCCATTGGCGATGGTGCGCTCCGCAATCGGCGTGGCGATGGCCAGCGACTTTTTGAAAGCCCATTGAGCCAGCGGACGCGCGTCGCGCGACTTGATCAGGATTTCGTACTGCAGCTTTTCCCAGATACGCGGGACACCGAAGAAAAAGCTGGGCCCGATCTCGCGCAGGTTCTGCGTCACTGTGTCAATGGATTCGGCAAAGTACACCACCGAGCCGTACACCAGCTGCATCACGGGCGACATCAGGCGCTCGGCCACATGGCACAGCGGCAGGTAACACACCACGGACAGCGACTGTCCCGCAAAGCCCTGAACCGTGCCAAGCGCCCAGGCATCCGAGACGATGCCGCGGTGCGAAATGCGCGCGCCCTTTGGCATGCCGGTGGTGCCGGAGGTATAGACGATGAGCGCGTCCTGTTCGGCAAGCAGGCCGTCAATTGACCGCTCAAAGGCTTCAACCTGCGCCGGTTCACCCGAAAGCCTGAGCCCCTCCGCGAGCGCATCCGCAAAGGAGGTAAGGCAGGTGTCGGTGTACTGCCGCATGCCCTTCCAGTCGACCGTGAGCACCCGCTGCATGTCGGGCAACCCGCCGTCGCGCTGCATGGCAATCAAAACCTTGTCGGTCTGTTCTTGGTCGCCGCAAACGGCTATCCGCGCTCGGCAATGCCGGGCAATGTACTGCAGCTCCGGCCAAGGGTTGGTGGGATAGATGCCGACGGTGACCCCGCCCAGCGACTGCGCAGCCAGGTCGGCAAAAAACCATTCGGGCGTACCGTCGGAGGCAATGACCAGCTTGTCGCCGGCACCAAAGCCCTGCGCCCTCAGGAACAGCGCAAACGCACGCACCTTTTCAAAGTAGCCCTGCCAGGTCGTGCCCTGCCAGATCCCGCGAGTCTTTTCCCGCAGCGCAATCTGGCCCGGCATATGGCGTGCCCGGTGGCGCAGCAGTGCCGGCATGGTGGCCAGGCCCTCGGCCACGCCCGGCGGCAACTGCATGTCGGCGATGGCGAAATCGGGGCGGCTCATGCGTTGGTCTCCGCATCCTGGCCGAGGTAGGCGGCGATCACGGCAGGGTCTTTCGAGACGGTAGCAGGCGTGCCGTCGGCAATCTTGCGGCCGAAGTTGAGAACGCACACATGGTCTGAAATATCCATCACGATGCCCATTTCATGCTCGATCATCATCACAGTCACGTTGCGTTCCTCGCGGATGTCGAGGATGAAACGTGCGATGTCTTCGGTCTCTTCCTGGTTCATGCCGGAGACCATTTCATCCAGCAGCAACAACTTGGGCTGCATCGCCAGCGCACGGCCCAGCTCAACCCGCTTTTGCAGGCCGTAAGACAGTGTGCCGACGGGAAGCTCGCGTATGGATTCAATTTCCAGGAACTCGACAATCTCCTCGGCGATTTCCCGTGCGCTGATTTCCGCGTTTCTTGTCGCGCCCCAGAACATAGCAGCGCCAAAAATCCCGGTCTCCAGCTTTGAATGCATGCCAGTCAGGATGTTGTCGATCACCGTTTCATGCTTGAATACCGCCAGGTTCTGGAAGGTGCGGGCCAGCCCGCGTTTGGCCAGCTTGTGCGCCGGCAGATCGGTGACGTCTTCGCCGTTAAAGGTCACGCAGCCAGTCGTCGGCTTGAGCAGACAGGAAGCCAGATTGAACAGCGTGGTCTTGCCGGCGCCATTGGGCCCGATAACGCTGCAGATATCGCCCGGCATCACGCGCAGGTTAATGCCACTTAGCGCTTCCAGGCCGCCAAACCTTTTGGAGACGCCAGAGAATTCAAGAATGGGCGCGAAGGCCGCTGAACGGATGCTGTTGTTCATGACAGCCACCTCTTGCGCCGTTTGTAATGTTTGATGTCGCGCATGCTACGACGTTCGCCGCCGTCCTGTACGCCGAGATAAAACTCCTTGACGTCATCGTTGGCCAGCAGTTTTTGCGGCGTGTCGTCCAGTACGATGCGCCCCCGCTCCATGATGTAGCCGTAGTCG
Source organism: Polaromonas sp. P4_F9 (assembly GCF_056401235.1). Lineage (NCBI taxonomy): Bacteria > Pseudomonadati > Pseudomonadota > Betaproteobacteria > Burkholderiales > Comamonadaceae > Polaromonas > Polaromonas sp. P4_F9. The sequence continues at coordinate 192,636 of NZ_JBFUJT010000002.1, forward strand.
GCCACCGAAAGTGCGAGCTGCGCATTCTGTTCGACCAGCAGCACTGTCAGACCGCGCTCGTCGCGCAGCTGGCGTATGGCCTGGAATATCTCGGTGATGATCTGCGGCGCCAGGCCAAGCGAAGGCTCATCAAGCAGCAGCATTTTGGGTTCGCCCATCAGGGCGCGGCCTATGGCCACCATCTGCTGCTGGCCACCCGAAAGGTAGCCGGAAACACGATGCCGATGGGCCTCAATCGCCGGGAACATTTGAAAGATGCGGGCCATGGCGGCGGCCGACTCGCTTGCGGGCCGGGCGTAGCCACCCATGAGCAGATTTTCTTCCACCGTCAGCGTATCGAAAAGCCGCCGGCCTTCGGGCACCTGCACCAAGCCCAGCCTGACGATCTCGTGCGGCGGGAGCTTGCCGATCTGCTTACCGCCATAGGCAATGACGCCGCCAGTGATTTCGCCTTCTTCGGGATACAGCACGCTGCTGATGGCCTTGAGGACGGTGGACTTGCCCGCGCCGTTGCTGCCCAGCAGCGCCACAATGCGGCCCGCGCCGACTTCCAGCGACACATCGCGCACAGCCTCGACTGCGTGGTCGTAAAAGACCTGCAGGTTGGTAATGCTCAGCATGCACTTAGCCGGATTGGACCGACAACACTGACGAATGAATTCATGTCTCTCTCCACGATGCTTTTGCAGCACTCTGCGCCTTGAACTGGCCGGCCTTAAAAAAAGTGCGCCGATTGCGGATAACCCGGATTCTGGAACTTTAGGAACCTAGCGCCAATGAATTATGAGGCTAACTCAAAAATAACTCCACTCATGGATTTCCCTGAGATAAAAAGGAAATTGCGCTTAACTTCCCCTTGAAATTCTTAATAACTAGTGCTTACCCTATCTCTCTTTGGGATCAATGGTGTTTACATATTGACTCTTTTTAAAGGAAATTTGAAAATGGGTCAAATTATGAAATCGATGATGTTTTTACCTGCTGCGTACGCATGAGCACTGACAAATCCGTACTCATGGTGCAGCAGGGCGCGGTGGCCACCCTGACGCTGAATCGCCCGGATCGGCTGAATGCGCTGGACCATGAAATGGCGGGTGAACTGCTCGCGGCCATTGAAGCTCTTGGCCAAAATTCTTGCGCGCGAGTGCTTGTGCTGCGTGGCGAGGGCAAGTCATTTTGCGCTGGCGGAGACGTGGCGGCCATGCATGCGCACCGCGACGACCTGCCGGCTTTCATTGAGAAAACCATCAGCCCGTTTCATGCCTGTATTCTGGGATTGCAGCGCTTGCCCATGCCGGTGCTTGCGTGTGTGCACGGCGCGCTGGCGGGCGGCGGTTTTTCACTCGCCATGGCCTGTGATTTTGTGGCGGCAGCGCGGTCTGCCCGCTTTGTCGTGGCTTACCCCAGACTGGGCGCGCCTGCGGATGGCGGCCTAAGTTTTTTCCTGGTGCAGCGCCTTGGCGCTGCAAGAGGCCTGGAGGCGCTGACGACCCGCGGCCAGTTCACTGCGGAGCAGGCCTTGCAACTGGGCCTGGTCAACCGAGTGGTCGATGACGACCGCCTTCAGCAGGAAACCGATCAATGGATCAGCGACATGCTGGCCCTACCGGAGCAGTCATTGCGGGAGCTCAAAACCCTGGCGGCGGCGCAGTCCGATGCCGCGCTCGATGCACACCTGCAGCGGGAGAAGGCGGCGTTTCTCCGGTGCGCCGCCACGCCGGACTTTGCGGCGCGCGTGGCTGCCTTCGCGCAAAAGCGGACTGCTCATCAAACACATTAACCACTTGAAAATCCTATGACCCACTCCACAAGCTTCCCCACTGACACCCAGGCCGGTTCCGCCATGCAGCGTTTTTCGGGCCTTTCGAATGACGAACAAAGCGTGCTGGACGACGCCGACCGTTTCGCGCGGCAGGAGCTCTACCCGCTGTCGCAGCGCATGGACAACGAGGAGTGGTGGCCTGAAGAGGCCTTCGCCCTGATCGGCAAGACGGGCTACTTCGGCATCACGGTGCCCGAGGCTTACGGGGGCGCCGGGCTGGACATGTTCACCAGCGGCCTGGTGCTGCAGGCGTTTTCAAGGTGGAACCACGCGCTCGCACTCAGCTGGGTGGCGCATGAGAACCTGTGCCTTTACAACATCTACCGCAACGCCAATGAAGAGCAGCGCAAGCGCTATTTGCCCGGCCTGTGCAGCGGCAAAACTGTGGGTGCGCTGGGACTGACCGAGCCCGGCGCCGGGTCGGACGCGCTGGGCTCCATGCGCACCACCGCCACGCTCGACGGCGGTGACTACCTGCTCAACGGCAGCAAGATCTATATCACCAATGGCCCGGTAGCCGATGTATTGCTGGTCTACGCAAAAACCAACCGCGAAAAAGGCGCCAAGGGCATTTCCGCTTTTATCGTCGAGAAGGACTACCCCGGCTTCAAGGTGGCACAAAAACTCATCAAGATGGGTTTTCGCGGCAGCCAGACGGCCGAGCTAGTGTTTGACAACTGCAGGGTGCCGGCGGCGAACCGCGTTGGCGAGGAAGACACTGGCGTGGAGATCGTGATGAGCGGGCTGGACCTGGAGCGGGCCATGATCGCGCCGATTTGCCTGGGGATTTCCGAACGGGCGTTGGAGCTGTCGCTGGAATATGCCCAGACCCGACAGCAGTTCGGCAAACCCATCGCCAGCTTCCAGATGATCCAGTCCAAGCTGGCCGACATGTTCGTCTGGGTTGAAGCGATGCGCGTGTTCACTTACCAAGCCTTGCGCGCCGCAAATGATCTGGAAGTCGGTGGTGGTGGCCGTGGCGACATCCACAAGATCACGGCAGCTTCGGTGATGTTTGCTGCCGAGACCATGAACAAGGTGCTCAACGAAGCTGTGCAGATCCACGGCGGCTCGGGCTACATCTGGGAGTCAGAAGTCAACCGCCTTTACCGCGCCATCAAGCTGCTGGAGATTGGCGCCGGGACGACGGAAGTGCGCAAGATCATTATCAGTGGCGAGATGATGCGTTAGACACATTAGCTTCGGTTTGAGGGTAATTCATCGGTTGTCACGCGGTCGGGCGCAGCTTCACACTTGAACTCTGCTCCAAATTTTCTTCGGGTGTTTCCCATCTATCACTCCCCTCGCCTTTTCAGCGTTTAAGAGAGTGTCCGTTATTTCAGGGGACGCCCACTCGTCTCGACTTACGCCACACGCGGCGCGCTGGCCAAGCGTGCGCCAAACACCAATTGCGCCTGCAGTTACGGTAAATGGGTGTTTTGGTAAGTAGGAAAACAGCCCACAGTAGCACCAAAACTCCCTATGCGCGGCCGTTGGCACCTAATCAAAAGCAAGGCAGGACAACTGCCGCTAAACGCTTTCGCTGCCTGCCCTCGCCCGGCACCTACTGTGCGCGCCCCTTTACCAGCTTGGGCCAAACGCGGTCTGCGCTTTTAAAACCCAGGCCTGCCTTAAATACGCCCTGAACCGTACGAAAGGCACGTTTCTGCCCATCCACGTCCATCGAGCTTTTGATATCGATACCGGTAGCAGCGAGGATGAGAGTCATCGTACGTCCGGGCGACTGGAGCAGGTTCATATTCCCCACCCAAAGCCAAATTAGCATCGTTGCCACCACGGGGGCCGCAAGCAGCGCTACGCCATAGTCGGCCAGCGGTAGGGGTTTTGCGGCTGCAGGCACTGGGCTATCAACCTCTACTAATGACCCGCAATGCTTGCATTTTTTGGCATCAACGAGGATTTCTTCTGCGCAAAAAGGGCAGCGTTTTATAGCTTCAGACATGATGGTTTCGATTGATTATTTCGGATGTGTTTGTCCAGGAGGTTTTTCAAGACAAGGGAGCGAGGCACATAGCTCGCATCACGGCGATGGTGCTGCTGCTGCCGTTTACCAGCTTGACAGTGCGGGTGCTGGTCTGTGTCGCGTATCCCTTAACCATTGCGCCTACTCTGATTTCCTCGCCATCAAAAACACGAGCCCCCTTTCCGACGACCAAGATCGTGTTGTCGGGCGGGCTGAATGCCAGTTGAAATAGGGCCGGCACCTTGCCCGAGAGAAGGATGTTTTCTCCATCAATTTGGGCGACAACACCAAAATACTGACCAACGCCTTTAGGTGATTGATACGCCGCGGCCATGACAGGGGCAAGCAGTGCTTCCGGCGTGTCATGGCCTTGTGTGACCATGTATTGCGCGCAATTTGTAGGGACGCGTTTACCGGAGCGCAGTTCGGCGACGACGACGGCCCGCTCATCCGCTTCTTTCTTTTTCTGGCGCGTTTGGTTGTCGGCCGTTTGCTGATCGCTGAATTCCTTCTGCTGCTGCATTACCAGTCGGTTACGCCGCACAAAGTCTTCGCGGATCGGTTGGCTCTGCTGCAGGCACTTCGCTTGCAATTGGTCGTAGCCTGAATTAAGGACGCGGCTGTATGCGCGGTATGCCTGCATTTCGTCCATGCAGAATTCATCGCTGGCGATCAGATGTGGCTTCGTTAGGTCCAGCTGCTCGTAGCGCTTACGTATGCTGTTGAGAATGGCCGCTAGGTTCTCTGGGGTATCCAGGTCATTGTTCATTGGCCCCCTACGTTGGTTTGCCGACGGCGTTGGTTGCTGCGCTGTGCCTTGGCTTGGCTGGCGTCAGATGCGTCCCTCGCAAAAGCGGTTCAATTTCTGGCTTGGCTTAACCAGCAGTTTGGTGCTACGGCACGCGGCAGGCACCTAGCGGCGCTTCGGCGGCAAATCCAATCGGACGTGTCGGCCCATCTTATTCAACACCGCAAGGAGATCATTCATACCGCAGCGGTGCGGGTACACAAGCAGGGCCTGCGATGGTCACCTCGTTAGCGGTTTGAGTGGTACGGCAGAAAAAAGACTGCGCTGCGGCTGCCTTATACCCAACAAATCTAATGATTGGGCGGCCGGTATAAATGCGCCGAAAGAGGGAACTGGTGCTTATATTTTCAGCTAACTGTAGCGGGGCACGACGGGCGCGGGTTACGCCTACTTGCAACGCCTGTTGCTAACAAAGTTATGCACAGCTTTTGTTTATAACCCTTACCGTGCCGCCCATAGCGGCACGCCACTTTATGCCCATGCGGTTTGCAGCCGGGGGTGGGCGTGGGCAACCTTTTTCAACCGAGTGGCGCACCAGTTCCGGGCTGGGTAACCGCCGCATCCCGCTATTTCAAAAACTTCAGCTGCTTCGAAACCACCGTCAGCTCCACAAACGATGAGGCACTTCGCGTGACGCTGCTGAAGGCCAAAGGGAAGCCGCTGAAGTTCAAGGCCGGCATTTGTTCCAACGCCGTGCCCAAAGCCGCGGCGCTCGGCTCACGGGGTTTTGCCCGCTTCAAGGCCTCCGTCAGCCAGCGGGCGGCAATGTAGCCTTCCATGCTGGCGAAGTCGGGCCTGACCTGACTGGCGGCGCAAAAGCCCAGGAACTCGCGTGAGATCGCTGTGGTGCCGCCCCACGGAAACGGCACGACCTGGGCCACGGATATTCCGACTGCGAGCTGACCCAGCTGATCGAGCAGCACCTGTCCACCCACGGTGGACACGGTGTAGAAACTGCCGCCGAAACCAGCCTTGCGCGCAGTCCGCACGAAAGCCGCACTGGCGCTCGGGTTGGCCGCCAGGATGATGGCTTGGGGATTGGCTGCAACGAGTGCCGCCACGGCCGGGCCCACGTCGGTGCTGCCCCGGGAAACGCTGGCGCTAACGCTGCTGGCGAGCTTGGCAGCATCGGCCGCCTGGACAAACGAATCCCTGATCTCCCATCCCGCCGATTCGTATTCGAACAGCAGTGCCACCCGTGTGATGCCGGTGGAACTGGTATGCCGGATAATCTGGCGGATTTCGTCGCGGTGGCCGGCACGCAGCAGGTACACGTTGGTGTTGTCGCGTTGCCGCAGCACGTCCATGCCGCTGACCGGCGCGATGAAAGGCACGCCTTCTTCCATCGCTCCCTGCATTCCTTCGCGGTTGGCACCTGGCCCAGCGAAGCCGAAGAAACCGGCGACTCCGTGCGTGCTGGTCAGGAGCTTGGCGTTGGTGGTTGCACGCTCAACCACGCCGCCGTCATCGAGCGTAATGAGTTCGATGCGATAGCCCCCCGCGCCGCCCTGGCTGTTGGCCAAATTGAACCATCCCAACGCGGCGTCGCGGAACTGTCGCCCCACCGCACCGTTGGCGCCCTTCAGCGCGGTCGACTGGCCCAGCCGCACAACGCCATCCGCGGATGGCTTCCCGGTCGCGAGGCCCAGGGTCGGCCGCGACAGCCCGGCCGCCGCCGTACAGGCCAGCGTAATGGCCTTTCTTCGGTTCATTGAGATGAGTCTCCTTTTTTTTTGGCGGCCCGGGACGGGGCGGCCGACCTACCAGCGCAGCGCAGCCGTGTGCACAGGCGCATCCCACAGGGATTTCATTTCCTCGTCCAACAGGGTGACGGTCAGCGAGGCGCCGGCCATCTCCAGCGCGGTCGTGTAGTTGCCGACCAGCGACCTTGCCACCGTCAGGCCCTGGCCCTCAAGCAGTTGATTCGCGCAGTGATACAGCAGGTAAAGCTCGATCAGGGGCGTGCCCCCGAAGCCGTTGACGTGCAGCAGAACCTCTGAGCCGGGCTTGGGCTGCAGGTCGCCCAGGATGGCTGCCATCAGCTCGTTGACCAGTTCCTGCGCAGGGCGCACCAGCCCGCGCCGGCGCCCGGGCTCCCCATGGATGCCCACGCCGAATTCCATCTCATCCTCGGCGATATCGAAGGTCGCCCGCCCCGCCGCCGGCACGGTACAGCTGGTGAATGCCACGCCCATCGACGCGGTACGGCTGTTGACCCGGTCTCCCAGGTGCTTGCAGGCGGCCAGGTCGGCGCCGCGCTCCGCAGCCGCGCCCACCAGCTTTTCCACGATCAGCGTGCCGGCCACGCCGCGCCGCCCGGTGCCGTGGGTCGAACGCTCCACGGCGACGTCGTCGTTGACGAGCACGGTCGCGCAGGGCTGCTGCATCATCTCCGCGGCCATCTGGAAGTTCATCACGTCGCCCGCGTAGTTCTTGACGATGAACAGCACTCCCTTGCCCCGGTCCACCGCCGCTGCGGCGGCCAGTATCTGGTCCGGCGTCGGCGAGGTGAACACCTGGCCGGGGCAGGCCGCATCGAGCATGCCTGTGCCTATAAAGCCGCAGTGAAGCGGCTCGTGGCCTGAACCACCACCGGATATCAGGGCCACCTTTGGTTGCGGCAACTGCTTGCGCGTGACGAACGTTGGATCCAGGTGCAGGGTCAGCAGGTCTCTGTGCGCGGCGGCCAGTCCTTGCAGCGATTCCTGCAGCAGTTGCTCCACATCGTTGACGAATTTTTTCATGATGCTGCTCCGACGGTCAGCATGTCGCACACAGCGAACAGCGCGACCTGACTGGTCTTCGCACCGGGGTCGATATGCCCCAGGGCGCGCTCGCCGAGGAAATGGGCCCGGCCTTTGGTCGCGATCATGTCGCGGGTGGCCAGCATGTTGAGCTCCGCTTCTTCCTTGAGGCGGGCACACAGTGTGTCAAGGTCGCATCCCTCGTCGGCCAGGCGCAGCAGCAGCCGCGAGGCGGGGATGAGCACGTCCAGCATCGTCTTCTCACCCAGGTCGGCTTTGCCGCGGCTCTTGATGGCTTCGACGCCTGCGGCCAGGGCGTGCGCGAAGTGCTTCGCATCCGGCTCGACCGAGCCTTCCAGCTCCCTGCCCATGGAGATGAAGAAGCTGCCGATCAGCGGCCCCGAGGCGCCGCCTATGGTGCTAAGCAGTTTCATTCCGATGCGGTTGAACGCTTGCGCCGGCGACAGCGGCACCAGTTCGGGCGTGATCGCTGCGATGGCTTCGCAGCCGCGCCGTACGTTGATGAAGTGGTCGCCGTCGCCGATGGCACGATCCAGCGATTCGATCTGCTGCTCGTTGGTCAGGATGGCGGCATGTACCGCCTGGGCGGCCGTAATGATGTCTTGAGTGTTCATGGGGTTGGTCTCGTTAGGAATAGGGTCTCAGGCTGCAAGCCGCTTTCCGGCCTGGTCGAACAGCAGGCGCTGGCCAGCCGGAAAACGCAGGCGGATACGGGACTGGGGAGGAGGCGCAACGCTTTGCATCAGGCGGGCGCGCACCTCAACGCCGGCGTGCTCGGCGATGACGTGATGCTTGAGCAAGGAGGACTCGATGACTGTGCACTCGAAGCCATCGTTCTCACCTGCCAGTTCCACGTCCTCGGGCCGCATGCCGACGCTGGCCGCCGCAGCCGGGTGCTGGCCGACGAACCACCCCGCCGGCAGCACGTTGATCGCCGGCGAACCGAGCCGCTGCGCCACCTGCACCGACACGGGCGCCTCGTAGATCTCCTCGGGTGTGCCGATCTGCTGGATGTGGCCGGCTTCCAGGATGGCAATACGGTCGGCCAGCGTGGTGGCTTCCACCTGGTCGTGCGTCACGTAGACCACGGTGGTGCCGCTTTGGCGTTGCAGGCGCTTGAGTTCCACGCGCAGTTCCTCGCGCAGCTTCGCGTCCAGAGAAGACAGTGGTTCGTCCATCAGGTATACACGCGGCTCCCGCACCAAGGCGCGGCCGATGGCTACGCGCTGCATCTCACCGCCCGACAGGGCCGTGGCTTTGCGCTGCAGCTTGCTTTCGATGTGCAGCGTGGCCGCGACCCGCTCCACTCGCTGCCGGATTTCCGCCTCGGGAATACGGCGCAGCGGCGCGCGCAGCGGAAACGCCAGGTTGTCGAACACTGTCAGATGCGGGTACAGCGAATACTGCTGGAAGACGAAGGCGCAATCGCGCTGGGCCGGCGCTGCGGTGGTGACGTCTTCGCCGTCCATTCGCACCAGGCCGGTCTCGGGTTGCTCCAACCCGGCGATGATGCGCAGGGTCGTAGTTTTCCCAGCGCCACTGGGGCCAAGCAGCACGAAGAATTCGCCGTCGGCGATCTCCAGCTGCAGGTCGGTCAGCGCTGCGATGTCGCCGAAATGTTTGTGGATGCCGTGTAGGGAAATACTAGCCATGGCGCATACTCGGTTGGTGGGCGATAGTGGTGGCGCTGGGCAGCAACCGTTCAGTGGCCGCGTCGAAAAGCACCACCCGTTGGGTGTCGAAGGCGAGGCCGACCTGCTCTTGCAGGACCGGCCGCACAGACTTGTCGACCAGCACTTTCAGCGGCCCCGCATCGGTTTGCACCTCGGCGACCCAGTGCGAGCCGAAGTACTCGACATGCTGCACGCGACCACTCAGGCTGCCCTTGCCTGGCGCCTGCAGGCGCACGTGTTCGGGTCGTACGCCCAGCAGCACTGACGGGGAAGGGGCTTCGACCGTAGGTACATCAATAGTTCCGCTCGCCCCCCGCACACCGGTGTCGCCGCGGACCACGGGCGCATCGACTTTGAGCAGGTTCATCGGCGGGCGGCCGATGAATCGCGCCACAAACAAACAGGAGGGAAAACTGTAAATGCCATGCGGGTCGTCGGCCTGGAGGATCTCGCCCTCATTCATCACCACGATGTGGTCGGCCAGCGCCATCGCCTCGTTCTGGTCATGAGTAACGAACACGGTGGTCGTCTTCAGCCGGTCGTGCAGCCTGCGCAGTTCCACGCACATCAGTTCGCGGAATTCGGCGTCCAGCGTGCCCAGCGGCTCGTCCATCAGAAAGGCCTTGGGTTGGCGCACGATGGCGCGGCCCAGCGCCACGCGCTGCCGGTCACCACCGGCCAGACCGGTGACCCGCGAACCCAGCAGGTGCTCTATACGCAGGATGGCGGCGACCTCCTGCACGCGCCGGTCTATCTCGGCGCGCGACACGCCCTCATTGCGCAGGGGGAACTCCAGGTTACCGCGCACCCCCATGTGCGGATAGAGCGCGAACAACTGAAACACCATCGCAATATCGCGCTCGCGCGGCCTGAGATATGTAACGTCCTGGTCGTCCAGCGTGATGCTACCGCCCGTGGGGTACTCCAGGCCGGCGATCATCCGCAGCGTGGTCGTCTTGCCACAGCCCGAGGGGCCGAGTAGCACGACGAATTTGCCGCTTTCGAGCACCAGCGAGGAGCCGCGCACTGCGGTGAAGTCGGCAAAGCGCTTCTGCAGGTTCTGGATTCTGATTTCGCTCATGATGGCCTCCGACAGGCCGCCCTTAGGAGGCCGAGCCCCCTCAGGGGGCAGAGCAGCGGCGTAGCCGCAAACGTGGGGGTAGTCATTTTTCAGTTCTGCGGCAGTTTGCCGGCGATGGAATAGCCGATCACGCCGGCCAGCAGCACTGTGAAGGCATAGCTGTAGACCTCGATGGACCAGGGTTGCATCAACATCACCAGGCCCAGGCCGATCAGGGTGGCTGTGCCACGTTCCCAGGGCGCGCGGCGCAGCCAGCGGGGGGATTTGCGGGACTTCATTTTCGAATGGCTCCGAAGGTCACGCCGCGCAGCAGGTGCTTGCGCAGCAACACGGTGAACACCAGCACCGGCAGCAGGAACAGCGTCGTGCCGGCTGCCATGGCGGGCCAGTCGAGACCGCCTTCGCCGATGATGGTGGGGATGAAAGGTGGCGAGGTCTGCGCCGTGCCGCTGGTGAGCAGCAGCGCGAACGCGTACTCGTTCCAGGCGAAGATCAGGCAGAAGATCGAGGTGGTGGCGATGCCGGTGGCCGCCTGCGGCAGCACCACCTTCAGGAAGGCCTGCCAACGCGTGTAGCCGTCCACCATGGCCGCCTCCTCGTACTCGCGCGGGATTTCGTCCATGAAGCCCTTGAGCAGCCACACCGCAAGCGACAGGTTCACGACGGTGTACAGCAGGATCAGGCCCAGGTGGGTGTCGTTGAGCCCCAGGTGGCGAAACATCAGGTAGATCGGGATGGCCACTGCGATCGGCGGCATCATCCGGGTGGACAAGATGAAGAACAGCCAGTCGTCCTTGCCCGGCACCCGAAAGCGCGAGAACGCATAGGCCGCCAGTGTGCCCAGTACCACCGACAGCAGGGTCGAACCAAAGCCGATCAGCAGCGAATTGAGGTAACGGTCTGAAAAGCGCGAGGGGCCGGCCAGGATCATCTGCTGTTCACGGACCAGGCCTTCGTACCAACTCGTGGCCGGTGGTTGCGCCGCCAGTTCTTCTGCGGACACGCGTGAGCGTGTGGTGAACAGGTTGACGTAGCCAATCAGGGATGCCTCGGCCACCACCTTGGGCGGATAGGCAATGGCATCCTGCGGGGTGCGCAGGCTCGTCATGAAAATCCACGCCAACGGGACCAGCGAGATGACGGTGTAGGTGATGACCAGGACGCCGGCGAACCATTTGGCGAGTGACGTCGGCTCCAGCGGGCTGTGGGGGATGGTTTTCATCTCTGTTTCACCTTGTCCAGGAAACGCACCGTCACGAGCGACATGCCGTAGATCGCGACGAAAAGGATGATGGCGAAGGCCGAGCTGTAGCCGGTGCGCCATTTCTCGAAAGCCTCGCGCTTGAGGTGGATCGATGCCAGCTCGGTCACCGAGCCGGGGCCGCCATTGGTGAGGTTGTCCACCAGGTCGAACATCTTGAAGTTCTCGATCGAGCGGAACAGCAGTGCCAGGATGATGAAGGGCATGACCATCGGCAGCGTGATGCGCCAGAATTTGGTCCACTCAGAGGCACGGTCGATCTCTGCCGCTTCATACAGATAGGGCGGGATGGAGCGCAGCCCGGCCAGCAGCAGCAGCATCACGTAAGGCGTCCACATCCAGGTGTCCACCAGCACGATGGCCCAGGGCGAAAGCTGCGTGTCGCCCAGCATGGTGAAATTGCCGGCGCCGCCGAAGAGGCGTGCGATGGCGTTGAAGATGCCGTACTGCGGCTCGAAAAAATACTTCCAGAAGGTGCCGACCACTGCCGGCGCCAGCATCATGGGCAGCAGGATCGCGGTGCTCCAGAAGCTGTGCGACCTGAACTTGCGGTTCAGCAGCAGGGCCAATGCGAAGCCCAGCAGTAGTTGCAGGGCAATCGACCAACACAGGAAGTGCGCCGTGGTGCGCATGTTCTCCCAGATTGCCTCATCGCCAAGTACGCGCTGGTAGTTGGACAAGCCCAGCCACACCACTTCTGCATTGGGCCGGTTGGCACGGAAGTTGGTGAATGAGAGATAGATCGTCCACAGCAACGGGAAGATGTTGAAGGTCAGCAGCAGCAGGATAGTGGGGCCCACGAAGAGCCAGGCCAGCGCCCGGTCTGACAGCCCCCGCAAGGCCAGGAGCGGACGCTGCCCTGACGCGGCGGAGGCGGCCCGATGGGCGGGGCCTACCGGTTCCGGGAGATTAGCGCTGGGTACCGCTGCAGGCGGCGGTACCCATTGCGTGAATTCCGTGGATTTCACTTGATTTTCCCGTCTTCCTTGAACACCTGGATCCAGTCCTTCAGCAGCGCATCCAGAGCGGTGTTGGGCGTGCCCTTGCCGGCGACCACGTACTCATGCACACGGTTCTGCATGGCCAGCAAAAGCTGTGCATAGGAGGGCTCGGCCCAGAAGTCCTTGACGATCTTCATCGAGTCCAGGAACACCCTGGCATAGGGCGTGCTGGTTTCGAAGCCCGGGGCTTCTAGAATGGACTTCATGCAGGTGAAGCCGCCGCCGTCCCACCACTTTTTCTGGATGGCAGGCTGCGCGAACCACTTCATGTACTGCAGCGCCATGTCCTTCTTGTCGGAGTACTTCACCACCGAGATACCCTGACCACCGAGTTGTGCAAATTGCTTGTCGCCCTTGGGGATGGGGAAGAAGCCGGTCTTCTCGCCACCGACCTGCGGGTCCTTGGAGATACCAGGGAAGAAGGCGATGAAGTTCATCTGCATCGCCACCTGGCCCGACTTGTAGGCGTCCAGGTCCTCGGTCATGTAGGCGTTGCCGTGGCCGGGCGGCACGCAGCAGTCGAAGAGGTCCTTGTAGAACTTCAGGCCCTTCACGGCGCCGGGGCCGTTGATGTAGCCGTTCATGTCGTATGGTTTCTTCGGGTTGTCGTACTCCATCCCATAGGCGTACATGGTGTTCGTGACGCCCATCGTGATGCCTTCTGAGCCGCGCTCGGTGTACAGCGCGGCGCCGTAAACCTTCTTGCCATCAATGACACGATTCTGGAAGAACTGGCCGATCTGCTTGAACTCGTCCCAGGTCTTGGGCGGGGCCAGCTCGCGGCCATGCTTGCTCTTGAACTCGGCCTGCAACTCGGGGCGGGCGAACCAGTCCTTGCGGTAGGTGAAGGCCACGGCATCGCCCATGGCCGGCAGCGCCCAATAGTTCTTCGTGCCCTTGGGCCAGGTCGAATAGCCCTCAACCGTCGCCGGCATGAAGTCGCCCATCTTGATGGCGTTCTTGTCGAAAAAGTCGTTGAGCTTGACGTAGTGGCCTTCGGTGGCGGCCGAACCGATCCACTGGCTGTCGCCGATCAGCAGGTCGCACAGTTTGCCCTTGGAGTTGAGCTCGTTGAGCATGCGCTGGGCGAAATTCGGCCAGGGCACGAACTCGTATTTCATCTGGATACCGGTCTTGACGGTGAAGTCTTTCGACAGTTCCACCAGCGCGTTGGCCGGGTCCCAGGCGGCCCAGCACAGGGTCAGCTGCTTGTCCTGCGCGCTTGCACCCAGCGCTGTCAATCCCAGTGCAGCCCCGGCCAGCAGGCGCCAGAGGGTTGATTTGGCTTTGCTCATGTGTTCGTCTCCTTACGGTGCGTGGCGGGCCACGCTTGGGTTGCAAATGGAAGCGGCGATTCGGGTGCATCTGCCCGCTTGTTTTTTCGGCCTCATCCGCCGATCAGCCCAGGTCATCGACTTGTCTGATGTGATTGATGGTAATCACATCATTTAATACATCAATCAATAGAAACCCTAATAGATCAATATTCCAGATATTTACGAGGCTGCCTTACCTCTGCTGATCGAAATTGAGGTACATTCTTGACAGGAAGGGCGACCACAAGATTGATTTATTTAAAATCACCTTGGCCGCAAACCCATCGATTCAATGGCAGCCACCATCAACCAGATAGCAGAAGCTGCGGGCGTAAGTACCGCCACGGTTGATCGCGTTCTGAACAATCGACCGGGCGTCAACCCAGCGACGGTGGATCGGGTCCGCACAGTGATGCAGGCGCTCGGCGCCGCCACTCCAGCCCGCGGCCGCCCACGGTCCACGCCCAACTACCGCTTCGGGTTTGTGTTGCCCGCTTCGCGGCGCGGTTTTTTCGACATCATCGACCGCGTCGTCGCCCAGGCCGCCGGTGATTTCAGGCACCAGCACATCACTGAAATCACCCATCGCCTGCCGAACCAGGACGGCGCGGACTTCGCTCAGGAACTGGCCAAGATGACCGATCTGGACGGCATCGCCCTGCTGGCGCCTGATGTGCCGCAGGTCAAGCTGGCCATCAATGAACTGGCTCGAAGCGGCGTGCATGTGGTCACCCTGTTTTCCGACGTCGCCGGTTCGCTGCGCGAGACCTTTGTTGGCGCGGACAACCGCGCAGCCGGGCGGACTGCGGGCATCTTGCTGGGCCGCTGCCTGCCACGCGGCGAGCCCGGGCGCTGCGCCATGCTGTCGCCGGCTACACGATTCGCCGCCGAGATCGACCGGCGCATCGGCTTTGCCCAAGTGCTGGAGGAGCGGTTTCCCAATGCCCGGCTGATCGAGCTGTCCGACATGCCGGAATCGGAAGACCAGGCCTACACATTTGCCCGGCAATTCCTCGATCCGGCTCAAACCGACGGGAAGCTGCACGCCCTGTACAACCTGGGCCCGGGCTCGCATGGCGTCAGCCGCGCCCTGCAGGAGTTAGGGTACGACAGCTCGCTGGGATTCGTGGTGCACGACCTGCTGGAGATGCACCGCTCGCTGCTGGTGGCCAACGTCGTCTCTTATGTGCTGCAGCAGGACGTGTACTACGCCATCATGACCGCCGCCAAGGTATTGCGGCTGCTGTGCGAAGACGTGCGCGGCGCGCTGGCCGTGAGCAACCCCCGAATAGAAATCATCACTGCGGAGAACCTCGCGTGACAAGGCACGCCCGCGGTGGCCATAATCGGCCCATTACCCACTGCGAGCCGCGATGAAGAAATTCACCAACCTCCCCAGCGACCTCGTGTTTGAAAGCATTCTGGGGTTCGGGGCCGCCCATGCCCAGTTGGTGACCGTGCATCTGGACCCGCTGTTCGTCACGCGCAAGAACCCCACGCCGTCCAAGGTGGCGCTGATCTCCGGCGGCGGGTCGGGCCACGAGCCGCTCCACACCGGCTTCGTCGGCACCGGGATGCTCGACGCCGCCTGCCCCGGCCAGGTGTTCACCTCGCCGACGCCCAACCAAATGCTGGCTGCGGCCAAGGCCGTCGGCGGCGAGGCGGGTGTGCTTTTCATCGTCAAGAACTACGCCGGCGACGTGATGAATTTCCAGATGGCCATGGACATGATGGACAGCGAATACGCCTGGGTCCTGGTCAACGACGACGTGTCGGTCGACACAGCCGGGCATCCCACGGGCCGCCGCGGCGTTGCCGGAACGCTGGTGGTCGAAAAGATGGTCGGCGCGGCCGCGGAGCGCGGCGCCGACCTGGCCGCCTGCAAGCACCTGGGTGACCGCGTGAACGCCTGCACGGCCTCCATGGGGGTGGCTTTCAGCAGCTGCACCGTGCCGGAGGCGGGCGTGCCGACTTTTGAGATCGGCCCTGACGAAATGGAGATAGGCGTGGGCATTCATGGCGAACCCGGGCGCCGGCGCGGGGCGTTCCAATCCGCCACCGCTATCGTTGACGAGCTGATGGACGAGATCCTGAAAGACTTGAACCCGAAGCAGGGGCAGGAGGTGCTGCTGTTCGTCAACGGCCTCGGCGGAACGCCGTTGATGGAGCTTTACCTGCTGTACCAGCTGGCCAGCGAGCGCCTGAGCCATGCCGGCCTGGTGCCGGCGCGGTCGCTGGTCGGCAACTACACCACCTCGCTCGAAATGGCCGGCGCCTCCCTGACCGTGACGCTACTGAACGAAGAGTTGAAGGCGCTTTGGGATGCTCCGGTGACAACGCCGGCCTTGCGGTGGTAGCTATTCTCCGAATGCCATCGGCTTGTGGTGGTGCGCCTACAGCCGGATAGCCGAAGGCAACGGCAACGCATCTTGTATCGCACCTGCTTCAGCGCAAAACTCGATCGAATTTTCTCAATCTCCGGAATCGGCGTGAGCTGGTTTGCCTGCAGGAGCCCTCATGAGGAATAAAGATCTGAGCGAGCCGGGGCTTCTTCGGCCCCTGCCCGGGCCGCGCGCCGCGGGTTAAACAGCCCCTGCCCTCTGTGCGGGCTTAGCGGGCTCAAATTCTCAACTTGCTAAAACAAGTACTTATGGTAAGCACGTCGCCAGTTTCAAAGGTGCCGTTCTGCGCAATTAAAGTCGTAACCACGGCTCTAGCATCCATGCGAGTTTGTGGGCAAGTGAATTTTTTAGGCCGTTTTGAGAAGTCGTAAACACGGGGTGCGAAGCCAGCTCCGACGGACTGAAATGCAGCGAAAGCGGGCATTGACTGGGTGGTAACTGCTTCATTCCGGACGAGGCCTGTCAGTGCACGCGTCGGAGGGCGGTAGTTTGCCTCTTGCTTGCATCGGAACCTTCGATACCGCTTACACAAGGTCAGGGCTCATTTTTTTTGATCTTGCCCGATCGCGGGTTTTTTGGATTGAAGCAGCATATGTGCCCAAACCCAAGGGATCGCCACGGAACTTGATTGATAGGGTTAAGTGGGGTTCCTCACTGACGGATCGCAGGGCACATTCATTGATGGAAATCATCTAGGGCAACTGTCTGCTACCGCCCAATAGCGTTATCACAACGTTCAGTCCAAGGGCTCTCGACAAGGCCAGTGATGTGTACGGAGTCACGGGCCGATTTTCAACAATCCGTCAGTGCCATCCGGTAATTCTCAAAAATCACCAAACTCGACATCATGTCGAATTTGAGCAAGTGCGCGTCTGCCCGGCGCAAGTTGGCGTACCAGGGACATCCAACAATGGACGCAGATTCATTGGACCCCCTCACGAGCGACTATGCGCGGCCAAAACTACTCTCTCTGGAGCCTGCTCAAGCACGGCTTCAAAAACCACCAAACCTGGGAACCTGCCTGGGAGCGGGTGGCGTTAAAGCCATCCTACGACGTGGTGATCGTCGGCGGCGGCGGGCACGGCTTGGCCACGGCCTATTACCTGGCCAAGAACCACCCCCAGGTCGGCCGCATCGCGGTGCTGGAAAAAGGCTACCTGGGCGGCGGCAACACCGCGCGCAATACCACCATCGTGCGCTCCAACTACCTGTGGGACGAATCGGCCGCCATCTATGAGCATTCGCTCAAGCTGTGGGAAGGCCTGACCGAGGACCTGAACTTCAACGTGATGTTCAGCCAGCGCGGCGTGTTCAACCTGGGCCATACCCTGCAGGACATGCGCGACATCGAGCGCCGGGTCAACGCCAACGCGCTGCAAGGCATTGACGCCCATGTGCTGAATGCACAGGAAGTGAAAGAAAAGATTCCCCAGCTTGACTGCAGCCGCAGTCGCCGCTTCCCGGTGCTGGGTGCCAGCTGGCAGCCGCGCGCCGGCATCGCCCACCACGACGCCGTAGCGCGCGGCTTTGCCCGCGCCGCCAGCCGCCTGGGCGTGGATCTGATCGAGGGCTGCGAAGTCACCGGCATGGACATAGCAGGCGGCAAGATCCGCGGCCTGCAAACCAACCTGGGCGCCATCAAGACCGACCGCGTGGGTTGCGTGGCCGCCGGCCATTCGTCGGTGCTGGCCAAGATGGCTGGCCTGCGCATGCCGCTGGAAAGCCATCCGTTGCAGGCCTTTGTGTCCGAATCGATGCAGCGCGTGATTGACACCGTGATCATGTCCAA
This sequence comes from Polaromonas sp. P4_F9, assembly GCF_056401235.1. Taxonomy (NCBI): domain Bacteria; kingdom Pseudomonadati; phylum Pseudomonadota; class Betaproteobacteria; order Burkholderiales; family Comamonadaceae; genus Polaromonas; species Polaromonas sp. P4_F9. Next base: position 210,538 of record NZ_JBFUJT010000002.1, read on the forward strand.
CGCAGTCCACGGCTACCTCAGCCAGTCCGACAAGGGCGAACTGGTGATCGGCGCCGGCATCGACAGCTACCTGGGCTACGGCCAGCGTGGCAGCCCGCACGTCATAGAGCACACGGCCGCCGCCATCATCGAGCTGTTTCCCCAGTTCTCCCGCGTGCGCATGAATCGCCAATGGGGCGGCATTGTGGACGTGACGCCTGACGCCTGCCCCATCATCTCCAAGACCGCAGTGCAAGGCCTGTTTTTCAACTGCGGCTGGGGCACCGGCGGCTTCAAGGCCACGCCGGGCTCGGGCCATGTATTTGCCGACATGCTGGCAAGAGGGGAGCCCAACGCCCTCGCCAAATCCTTCTCCGTGGACCGCTTCCACACTGGTCACCTCATCGACGAACACGGCGCTGCAGGCGTCGCCCACTGATATGTTTTTATTGCACTGCCCCCACTGCGGCGAAACGCGGGACGAAGAAGAGTTCAGCAACGCCGGTGAAGCCTATATCCCCCGCCCGCTCCAGCCCGAAGCCGTAGACGACGCCACCTGGGGCGACTATGTTTTTATGCGCAGGAACACCAAGGGCTGGTTCTGGGAGCAATGGCAGCACACCGCGGCCTGCCGCAAGGTGTTTGCCGTGAAGCGCAACACCGCCACCTACGAGATCGCCGGCAGCTGGACCCTGGCCGAAGGCAAGGCCTTGTTTCTGGCCGACATGGCCAAGGAGCAAACGGCATGAGCGGCACACGGGTACCACAGACCGGCACGCGCATCGACGCCACGCGCACAGTCAAGTTCACCTTCGACGGCCGCGACTACACCGGCCACCCCGGCGACACGCTGGCCTCCGCCCTCCTGGCCCATGGCGTGCGCCGCATGGCGCGCAGCTTCAAGTACGGCCGTCCGCGCGGCATCATCGGCGCCGGTGCGGAAGAACCGAATGCACTGGTGCAGCTGGGCGTGGGCGCGCTGACCACGCCGAACGTCAAGGCCACCCAGGCCGAGCTGTATGACGGCCTGAGCGCCCGCTCCACCTCGGGCTGGCCCTCGCTGGACTTCGATCTGAAGTCGGTGCTGGGCCAGGGCTCGCGCTTCATGCCGGCCGGCTTCTACAGCAAGACCTTCAAGTGGCCGCAAAAGCTCTGGCCGCTGTATGAAACCGTGATCCGCAAGTTCGCCGGCTTTGGCGACGCACCGACCGAACCCGATTCCGAGAACTACGACCACCTGCATCACCACGTGGACGTGCTGGTCGTCGGCGGCGGCGCCTGCGGCCTGCTGGCCGCGCTGCAGGCCGGTCGCGCCGGGCTCAAGACCGTGCTGCTGGACGAACAAAACGAACTCGGCGGCTGGCTGCTGTCCGACCCGCATGCACAAATCGATGGCCGCAACAGCGATGCCTATATCCGCTCGGTGCAAGCTGTCCTGGCCGGCATGCCGCATGTGACGGTGCTGACTCGCACCACCGCCTTCGGCATGTACGAGCAGAACCTGGTACAGGCCGTGGAACTGGTGCAGGACCATATCGCGCCAGAGCAGCGCCAGGCCCATCTGCCACGCCACCGCATGCATAAGATCCGCGCCCACCATGTGGTGCTGGCCACCGGAGCCATCGAACGCCCACTGGTGTTCGGCAACAACGACCTGCCCGGCGTGATGACCGTCTCGGCGGGCCAGACCTTTCTGCACCGCTACGGCGTGCGCGTCGGCCAACGCGTGGTGATCTGCGGCACCAGCGACCTGGTCCACGACTGCGCCGAAGGCCTGGCCAAGGCCGGCGCCACCGTCACGGTCGCCGATGTGCGCCATGGCGCGGTGGCGCGCAACAGCAGCTACACGGTGATGGCCGGCCACGGCATTGCCGAAGTCACCGGCGGCAGCGAAGTCAAGGGCGTCAAATTGGTGCCCCTGCATGCCACCCGCGACGAAGTGGCCGGCACCGGAACCTTCATCGCCTGCGATGTGGTGCTGAGCTCCGGCGGCCTGTCACCCACGGTGCACCTGTTCTGCCACGACGGCAGCCGCCCGCAATGGGATGAATCGGTAGCCGCCTTCGTCGCGCCACGTACCGGCCGCAAAGGCGTGGCCTGCGTAGGCGCGGTCACCGGTGCGTTCGAGCTGGCGGATGCGCTGGCGCAAACCACCGAAGTCATGGAGCAACTGCTGAAAGCCTGTGGCAAGGACGAACTGCTGCAAGCCCCGCTGTGCGTGCAGCCCAAGCGCCTGGCGGCCCGCCCGATGTTCCGCTTGCCCGACGGCAAGGCTGAAGGCGTCGGCGCCAAGGCCTTTGTCGACTACCAGAACGACGTCAGCGCCGCCGACATCGAACTGGCGGTGCGCGAGAACTACCACTCGATCGAGCACGTCAAGCGCTATACCGCGCTGGGCTTCGGCACCGACCAGGGCAAGCTGTCCAACGTCAACGGCTTCGTCATCACCGCCCGCGCGCTGAAGCGCCCGGTGAACGAGGTTGGCACCACCACCTACCGCCCGGCCTACACCCCGGTGAGCTTGGGCGCGCTGGCCGGTACCATGCGCGAAGAACTGTTCGACCCGAACCGCTACAGCGCTATCCACGCCGCCCATGTGGCGCGCGGCGCGGCGCTGGAGCCGGTCGGCCAATGGCAGCGGCCCTGGCATTTCGCCAAGCCCGGCGAAGATATGCACGCCGCGGTGAACCGCGAATGCCTGGCAGCGCGCAACGGCGTGGCGGTGATGGACGCGTCGACTCTGGGCAAGATCCAGATCGACGGCCCGGATGCGCGCGAATTCCTGAACCGCATCTACGCCAACGCCTGGACCCAGCTGGCCGTCGGCAAATGCCGCTACGGCCTGATGCTGGACGAAAACGGCATGGTGATGGACGACGGCGTGACCGCCTGCATTCAGCAGAACCAGTTCTACATGACCACCACCACCGGCGGTGCGGCCCGGGTGTTGAACTGGCTGGAGCGCTGGCACCAGACCGAATGGCCCGAACTCAAGGTATGGATGACTTCGGTGACCGATCATTGGTCCACCATCGCCCTGGTGGGACCCAAGTCCCGCGCGGTGCTGGCAAAGCTGTGCCCGGACATCGATCTGTCGCCCGACAACTTCAAGTTCATGGACTGGCGTGCGGGCACGGTGTTTGGCCTGCCTGCCCGGGTCTTCCGCATCAGCTTCTCAGGCGAGCTGTCGTATGAGCTGAACGTCGAATCCGGCTACGGCCACGCGCTGTGGGAGGCCGTGATGGCCGCCGGCGCCGAGTTCGACATCACGCCCTACGGCACCGAAACCATGCACGTGCTGCGCGCCGAAAAAGGCTTCATCATCGTCGGCCAGGACACCGATGGCTCGATGAGCCCGCTGGACCTGGACATGGCCTGGGCGGTCGGCATGAAAAAGCCGTTCAGCTTCCTCGGCAAGCGCTCGCTGGCACGCAGCGACACGGCCCGGGAAGGCCGCAAGCAGCTGGTCGGCCTGCTGCCCGAAGACCCCCACAGCGTGCTGATCGAAGGCGCGCAAATCATGGAAAGCGCCACCGTCGGTGCAAGCAACCAGATGCTGGGCCATGTGACCTCCAGCTACCACAGCGCCTTCCTGGGCCGCTCCATCGCCATGGCGGTGGTGGCCGGTGGTCTGCAGCGCAAAGAGCAAACCCTGTATGTGCACGCTCACGGCAAGGTCACGCCCGTCAAGGTCGGCGGCAGCGTGTTTGTGGATGTGAAAGGTGACCGCCAAAATGTTTAATCCACTGAATGTGATGCTGGAGTCCCCGCTGCACGGCTTTGACCTGCCGGCCCGCGTGGCCGCCCCCACGCCGCGGAACCGGGTGGTGATGAGCGAACTGGGCAACCTGGGCTACCTGGTCTTGCGCGGCAAGGCCGATGACGCCGCCTTCATGCAAGGCGTAGCCGGCGTGCTGGGCCAGGCCCTGCCGACCCAGCCGATGACGGTTTTATCCACCGGCGCCGGTGCAGTGCTGTGGGTATCGCCCGATGAATGGCTGCTGGTGTGCAAGCGCTCGGCCTGCAATGCGCTGCTGATCGCGCTGACCAGCGCGCTCCAAGATGTGTTCGCCCAGGTGGTGGACAACAGCGGCGGCCTGACGGCACTGCGCATCACCGGGCCCGACCACATGCTGCTGCTGCGCCAGCTCGGCCCTTACGACTATGAGAGCCTGGCCGTGGGCCGCTGCGCCAGTACCGTGGCTTCCAAGACCGGCTTCACCGTGGTGCGTACCGACACCGCCGGTGTGGTCCTCGTGTTCCGCCGCAGCTTCGCCGATTACACCTGGCGCTTGCTGGAACGCACCGCCAAGCCTTACCACCTGTGCATCACCAGCCCGGTGCAATGCGTCGACCCGACTTTCACCCCCTTGTTCGAAATCGTTTGAGGACTCTCCCCCATGACAACTGAAAACTTCTTCTCCGTGGGCGTGGCACAGGCCGATGCAGCGGTCAACACAGCCATGAGCCACGAACTGCAGCGCCAGCGCGACCAGATCGAACTCATCGCCTCGGAGAACATCGTCTCCCAGGCCGTGCTCGAAGCCCAAGGCTCGGTGCTGACCAACAAGTACGCCGAAGGCTACCCGGGCAAGCGCTACTACGGCGGCTGCGAGCATGTGGACGTGGTCGAGGCCCTGGCCATCGAGCGCCTATGCAAGCTGTTTGGTTGCGAATTCGCCAATGTGCAGCCCCACTCCGGTGCGCAGGCCAACACCGCGGTGATGCTGGCGCTGGTGCAGCCTGGCGACACGGTGCTGGGCATGTCGCTATCGGCCGGCGGCCATCTGACGCACGGTGCCAAGCCGGCGCTGTCCGGAAAATGGTTCAAGGCGGTGCAATACGGCGTGCGCCGCGCCGATTCGCTGATCGACTATGACGAAGTCGAAGCCTTGGCCGTCGAGCACAAGCCCAAACTCATCATTGCGGGCTTTTCCGCCTACCCGCGCACCATCGACTGGGCGCGCTTCCGCACGATTGCTGACAAGGTCGGCGCATTCCTGATGGTAGACATGGCCCACGTGGCCGGCCTGGTGGCCACCGGCGTCTACCCCAGCCCGGTGCCGCACGCTCATGTGACGACTTCCACCACCCACAAAACCCTGCGCGGCCCGCGCGGCGGCGTGGTGCTGACCAATGACGCAGAGATCGCCAAGAAGATCAACTCCGCTGTGTTTCCCGGCTCGCAAGGCGGCCCGCTGATGCACGTGATCGCCGCCAAGGCCGTGGCGTTTGGCGAGGCACTGCAGCCCAGCTTCAAGGCCTACACCCAGCAGGTGGTTGCCAATGCAAAGGCCTTGGGCGCAGTGCTCAAGGCCGGCGGCCTGGACCTGGTGACGGGCGGCACCGATAACCATTTGTTGCTGGTCGATTTGCGGCCTCTGGGCCTGAAGGGCAACCAGACCGAAGTGGCGCTGGAACGTGCGGGCATTACCTGCAACAAGAACGGCATCCCGTTTGACGATGAAAAGCCCACCATCACCTCCGGCATCCGCGTCGGCACGGCCGCAGGCACCACGCGCGGCTTTGGCTTGGCCGAGTTTGAAGAGGTCGGGCGTCTCATGCTCGAAGTCTTCAACAGTCTGAAAACCAACCCCGCCGGCGACGCAGCAGTAGAAGCCTCGGTCTACGTCCGCGTCAAAGCCCTGACCGCCCGCTTCCCTCTTTACGCTTGAAAGAACCCACCATGAGCACCCTGCACCAAGACGCATTGATCATCGACGGCCTCATTATTTCCAAGTGGGATCGCTCGGTGTTTGAAGACATGAAAAAAGGCGGCGTCAGCGCCGCCAACTGCACTGTCTCGGTGTGGGAAGACTTCAAGGGCACGGTGGCCAACATCGCCCAGATGAAGCGGCTGATCCGCGACAACAGCGACCTGCTGACCCTGGCGCGTACCACCGCAGATATCGAGCAGGCCAAGAAGGACGGCAAAACTGGCATCGTGCTGGGCTTCCAAAACGCCCATGCGTTCGAAGATCAGCTGGGCTACATCGAGGCCTTCCACGACATGGGCGTGCGCGTGGTCCAGCTCTGCTACAACACGCAAAACCTGATCGGCACCGGCTGCTACGAGCGCGATGGCGGCCTGTCGGGCTACGGCCACGAGGTAGTGGCCGAGATGAACCGCGTAGGCATCATGGTCGACTTGTCGCACGTGGGTGCCAAGACCTCCGAAGAAGCCATACTGGCGTCCAGGAAACCAGTCACCTATTCGCATTGCCTGCCCGCAGGCTTGAAAGAGCACCCGCGCAACAAAAACGACGAACAGCTCAAGTTCATTGCCGACCACGGCGGCTTCATCGGCGTAACCATGTTCCCGCCTTTCCTCAAGCGTGGCATTGAAGCCACGGTGGACGACTACGTGGAAGCGCTGGACTATGTGATTAACCTGGTAGGCGAAGACTGCGTGGGCGTGGGCACCGACTTCACCCAAGGCTATGGCGACGACTTCTTCGAGTGGCTGACACACGACAAGGGCACCAACCGCCGTCTCACAAAATTTGGCACCGTACAAAACCCGCTGGGCATCCGCACCATCGGCGAAATGCCCAACCTCACCGCCGCGATGGAGCTGGCGGGCTGGCCTGCGTCCAAGATCACCAAGGTGATGGGGCGCAACTGGCTGCGTGTATTTGATGAAGTGTGGAGCGTGTGATCCACGCTCAAACCCGGTTTCCCGTGTCCCGTTCTTTCAACTAGGAGTATTTGTACCATGGCTCAATCGCATTTGACTTCCACCCGCCAGCGTCGCCGGTTCCTGGCGCAAACCCTGGGACTGTCCGCACTGGCGGCCTCAGGCATGGGCGCTTTCGCCCAGACCAAATCCACGATCAAAATCGGCTTCGTCGATGGCTGGTCCGACAGCGTGGCCACGACCCACCTGGCGGCTGCGATCATCCGCAGCAAGCTGGGCACCCCGGTGGAGTTGGTACCACTGGCCGCAGGCATCATGTGGCAGGGTGTGGCGCGGGGCGACCTGGATGCAACGCTGTCGGCCTGGCTGCCGGTCACGCACGAAGCCTATCTGACCAGCTTCAAGGACAAGGTGCAAATCCTGGGTGCCAACTACCCTGGCGCCAAGATCGGCCTGATCGTGCCCGACTATGTGAAGGCCACCAGCCTGGCTGACCTGAACAGCCACCGCGCCGATTTTGACAACCGTATCGTCGGCATCGATGCGGGCGCGGGCGTCATGCGCAAGACCGAAGAAGCCATCAAGGCCTATGGCCTGGAAATGCGTTTGCTGCCCAGCTCTGGCCCCGCCATGGCGGCAGAACTGGACCGCGCCTACCGCGCCAACAAGGCCATTGCCGTGACCGGCTGGATTCCACACTGGATGTTCGCCAAGTACAAGCTGCGCTTCCTGGCCGATCCAAAAAACATCTACGGCGCCGAAGAGCATGTGGACAGCGTCATCAACCCTGCGCTGAACACCAAGGCCCCTGCAGTCGTGGCCTTCCTGAAAAAGCTGTCGTGGAAGCCCGAGGAAATCGGCGCAGTGATGCTGGCCGTCGAAGGTGGTGCCAAGCCCGATGCAGCAGCCGAAAAATGGATTGCCGACAACCCAGCACGCGTAGCTAGCTGGCTCTCTTAAGCCCCCGACCATCTGAGGACGCGCACGATGCACCCCCAACTCCCCATTGAAGTGAACGCCGACACAGGCGTCTGGACCACCGACGGTTTACCGATGATTTATGTGCCCCGGCACTTCTTCGTCAACAACCATGTCGAAACCGAGGCCGTGGTGGGGCGGGAGGTGTATGCCCCGGCGCTGTACAAGGCCGGGCACCGCTCGGCCTACTTCTGGTGCCAGCAAGAATCGGCGACCCATGGCCTCTCCGGCATGGCGGTGTACGAGCACTACCTCAAGCGCTTGTCGCAACGCGGCTGGGGGCTGTTTTCGTTCATTGAAGCAGACGCCATCACCGGCCATGCCCGGGTCAAGCTGGATAACTCGGTCTTCGTACTGGCGCAAGGCATTGCCGGAGTGCCGGTAGACCACAGCAAGGTCTGCTACCTGTTTGCGGGCTGGTTTTCAGGCGCAATGGACTGGGTGCTGGAGTCCAGTGGCTCCGCCGTGCGCACCACCAGCACCGAGACCCAATGCGCGGCAGAAGGCCACAGCCACTGCGTCTTCACCGTCAGCCCACGCTAGAGTTTTGCCATGCGCTACCCGCATTTGTTTGAGCCCATCCGCCTGAACCAGGTCCTGCTGCGCAACCGCATCGTCAGCACCGCGCATGCCGAGGTGTATGCCGAAGGTGGCAACCCGACCGAGCGCTACATCCGGTATTACGAGGAGAAAGCCAAGGGCGGCGTAGGCCTGGCGATTTGCGGCGGCTCCAGCCCGGTGTCGCGCGACAGCCCCTGGTCGTGGTGGAGCTCCATCAATCTGGCCAAAAACTCGGTGATCGAGCCACTGGCCAGGCTGGCCGACACCATGCACAAACATGGCGCCAAGCTGATGATCCAGGCTACCCACATGGGCCGGCGCAACGCCTGGCACGGCTTCGACTGGCCGCACCTGGTCAGCCCTTCCGGCATACGCGAGCCGGTGCACCGTGGTAATGCCAAAACCATCGAGATCGAAGAAATCCGCCGCATCGTGGCCGACTACGGCCGGGCTGCCAAGCGCGTCAAAGACGCCGGGCTGGATGGCATCGAAATCTCTGCCGCGCACCAGCAGCTGGTCGACCAGTTCTGGAGCCCGCGCGTGAATCACCGTACCGACGAATACGGCGGCAGCCTGGAAAACCGCTTGCGCTTCGGCATGGAAGTGCTGCAAGCCGTGCGCGAACAGGTTGGAGCCGACTTCTGCGTCGGCATGCGCATGTGCGGCGATGAGTTCCATGAAGACGGTATCAGCCATGAGATGGCCAAAGAAATTGCCCAGGCCATGTCCGAAAGCGGACTGATCGACTTCCTGAGCGTGGTGGGCTCGGGTGCCGATACCCACAACACCCTGGTGAACTGCATGCCACCGATGGCGCTGCCGCCCGAGCCGTTTGTGCACCTGGCCGCTGGCATCAAGTCGGTGTCCAGGGTGCCGGTCATGCACGCGCAGAGCATCCGCGATGCATCCCAGGCCGAGCGCATCCTGGCCACCGGCATGGTGGACATGGTGGGCATGACCCGCGCGCAGATTGCCGACCCGCACATGGTCATCAAGATCCGCGACGGCAAGGAAGACCAGATCAAGCAATGCGTCGGTGCCAACTACTGCATCGACCGCCAGTACAACGGCCTGGATGTCCTCTGTATCCAGAACGCCGCCACCAGCCGTGAAGAAACCATGCCGCATGTGATCCAGAAGACCACCGGCGTGCGCCGCAAGGTGGTCGTCGTCGGCGCCGGGCCGGCGGGCCTGGAAGCCGCCCGCGTGGCGCGCGAGCGCGGCCACGAGGTGGTGCTGTTCGAGAAGAACACGATCGTCGGTGGCCAGGTGAATCTGGCCGCCAAGCCGCCCAAGCGCGAGCAGATGGCCGGCATCATCCGCTGGTTCGACATGGAAACCGTGCGCCTGGGCGTGGACCGCCGATTCGGCGTGGCCGCCACCCCGGAAATGATCCAGGCCGAGCAGCCCGACATCGTAGTGCTGGCCACAGGTGGCCTGCCGCACACCGGCCAGACGCCGGCCTGGGGCGCGGCCGAGGGCCTGTGCGTCAGCAGCTGGGACATCCTGTCGGGTGCGGTCGCACCGGGCGAAAACGTGCTGGTCTACGACAGCATCAGCACCCATGCGGGCACCGGCGTGGCCGACTTCATCGCCGCGCGCGGCAAGCTGGTGGAGATCGTCACGCCCGACGTGAAGGTGGCCGACGACGTGGGCGGCACCACCTTCCCGATCTTCTACCGCCAGCTGTATGCCAATGCCGTGATCCAGACGCCGAATTTCTGGCTGGAAAAGGTCTACAAAGAACATACCCCGGAAGGCGACAAGCTGATCGCCGTGCTGAAGAACGAATACACCGAGGCGCTGGAAGAACGCGCGGTGGACCAGGTGGTGGTGGAAAACGGCATCCTGCCGAACGACGGCCTGTACTGGCAGCTCAAGCCGCTGTCGTTGAACAAGGGCCAGACCGACATCGAAGCGCTGTTTGATGCGCTGCCGCAGCCCGGCCTGAGTCAGGCCACCGGCAACGGCAGTTTCCTGCTGTACCGCGTGGGCGATTGCGTGTCAATGCACAACATCCATGCGGCGATCTACGACTCGCTGCGCCTGTGCAAGGACTTTTGAGATGCTGCCGCACCTGGTAAGCACCGTGTTCTGGCTGGCGGTCCTGGGCCTGGCCTGGGGCATGGCGCGGCGGGCCGTTATATGGAAAACAGGCCGTTCGCGTCATGTGGACCTGCGCGGGCTGCTACAAATTCCGAAGCGTTACTTTGTAGATCTGCACGACGTGGTGGCACGCGAGCCGTTTGTGGCACGTGCCCACGTCGGCGTGGCGGGCGGTGCTTTGCTGGCGTTGGCGCTGGTGGCCCTCAACTACGGACTGGGTTTGTACTGGCACAGCCTGGATGCCGTGCTGTTGCTGGCAGGCCTGATGATGCTGGCCGGTGCGACCGCGATGGCCTGGCGGCGGCGCAACGCGCCGATGCGCTTATCCAGGGGCTCATGGAGCCGGTTGCCCTATTCCTTGCTGCTGTTTGCGCTGGCAGTCACGCTGGTCGGCGCCGTGGCGCTGACCGGCACCGCACTCGCGCCTTGGCTGGCGGGCTTGATTGCTCTGGCGTTTGCGGCGGGAGCAGCTGAACTCGCACTGGGCGTAGGCTTGGGCGGTCCCATGAAACACGCCGTGGCGGGCCTGTTGCATCTGGGCCTGCACCCCCGACCCGAGCGATTTGGCGACAAACGTTTCGCCACGGCCCTGAAGCCCCTGCGCTTGACTGCCGACGACATGGGCGTGGGCAAACCGGCAGATTTCGCCTGGAACAAGCTGTTGTCGTTTGACGCCTGCGTGCAGTGCGGAAAATGCGAAGCCGCCTGCCCCGCGTTTGCAGCGGGCCAGCCACTGAACCCGAAAAAACTGATCCAGGATTTGGTAGTGGGCATGAGCGCCAGGAGCGACGCCCACTATGCTGGCAGCCCCTACCCGGGCAAACCCATCGGTGAACACGCCGGTGCCCCCGGCCTGCCCATCGTCAACGGCCTGATCAACAGCGACACGCTCTGGTCCTGCACCACCTGCCGCGCCTGCGTGCAGGAATGCCCGATGCTGATCGAGCATGTGGACGCGATCGTCGACATGCGCCGCCACATGACCCTGGTCGGTGGCGTGGTGCCGAACAAGGGCATGGAAGCGCTGGAACAGCTGCGCGATACCGACACCGTCGGCGGTTTCCCGCTCACCGCCCGCCACCACTGGGCGGCCGACCTGAACGTGCCGCTGCTGGATGTCGGCGGCCAGACCGACTGGCTGGTGCTGGTCGGCGAAGGCGGCTTCGATATGCGCTACCAGCGCACCCTGCGCGCCTTCGTCAAGACGCTGCAAAAAGCCGGCCTGAAGATCGCCCTGCTGGGCACGGCGGAAACCGATTGCGGCGACCTGGCACGTCGCCTGGGCGACGAAGCCGGCTTCCAGCGCCTGTCCCTGCAGCTCATCGCCACCCTGAAGACACGCGGCTTTCTGCACATCGTGACGCCCGACCCCCACATCTTCCACTCGCTGAAGAACGAGTACCCGGCCATGGGCGGCGACTTCGACGTCTGGCACCACACCCAGCTGCTGGCCGACCTGCTGGCCAAGGGCCAACTGCAACCCACCCGCGCCGGCAGCCTGGAGGCCGTGACCTACCACGACCCCTGCTACCTGGGCCGCTACGGCCGCGAAGTGGAGGCTCCGCGCGCCGTGCTCAAAGGCATAGGCATCAAGGTGGTGGAGATGGAGCGTAGCCGCGAACGGGGCCGCTGCTGCGGCGGCGGCGGCGGCGCGCCGTTTACCGACATTCCCGGTGCCACCCGCATCCCCGACATCCGCATCGCAGACGCCAAAAGCACCGGCGCAGGCGTGGTGGCTGTCGCCTGCCCGAACTGCACCGCCATGCTGGAGGGCGTGGTCGGACCGCGTCCCGAGGTGCTGGATATCGCCGAGCTGCTGGCCCACGCATTGGAGGTGGCATGAACACACACGCACCCTCAGCACCCACACGCCGCGTAGACCCGCGCCGCCCCGCCATCACCACACCGGCAGGCCTGCGCCGCATCGTGTTGGGCAGCAGCGAAGGCGAACGCCTCAGCGCACACCGCCCCACGCACCAAGCCGCGGTCAAAACAGTGCGCAGCGCAGGCCCGTTCACCCGTGCCACCCTGGTCGTCACCCACGCAGAGCGTGGTGCATTGACCGACGTGGCGCACCAGACCATTGCGGCGGCGGCGATTTTGGCCCCCGCCGATACAGAAGTCATCGTGGCGGTACTCGGTGCCTGCCATGACGACGTGGCCGTGCTCGGTGTGGACCGCTTACTCGCATTAGACAGTTTTGATGCCAGCCGCTACCAGCCCACAGCCTGCGTGCAATGGCTGCAAGGCCTGCAGACTACTTGGACCCCGGCGCATTGGCTCTTCGTCGACAGCGGGGCCGACGGCCAGCTGGGTCGCCGTTTTGCGATCCAGGCGGGGCTGAGCCTGGCCTGTGGCGTGGTGGAGCTGGGGACCGACGCCTTGCGCGTGCCCGCCAGTGCCAGCCAGGACTGGCTGCGCCCGCATACCCAGGTCATGCTGCTAACCAAAGGTGTAGCCAGCACCAAGCTGCCGTTTGTGGGGCTGGGCCTGCGAGACGTAGCTGCCGCGTTGCCCGACGTATTCGACGCCGGGATCGAAGACCTGGGCGTGCAAGCCGGAGATCCGCAGACACTGGCGCTGGAGGAAGCCGACTTCATCCTGGCAGCAGGCAATGGGGTGACGGATCTGCCGCTGTTCCACTCGCTGGCGCTGGAGGTGGGAGCCGCGGTTGGGGCCTCGCGGGTCGCGGTGGACGATGGCCGCTTCGCCCGCGCCCAACAAATTGGTGCCACCGGAAAAACCGTTTCCGCCTCGGGCTATCTGGCTCTGGGGATTTCCGGTGCGGTGCAGCATCTGCAAGGCATCAAAGACTGCCGCCACGTCATAGCGGTCAATCTGGACGCCTCCGCGCCGATTGCGCGCCGCGCCGACCTGACCGTGGTGGAAGACAGCGCGGCCTTGATGCAGGCCCTGCTGGAACTGGTGCGCCGGCAAAAGGAAGATGTATGAGCGACATCACAGTATTGGTCGCAGCCCGTGCCCATGCGGTCAGCGCCAGGCCCACACGCAGCCGTGCCGATGCCAGCGCGGCGGCCCTGGCTTTAGGTTTATCGGGCACCGTGCGGCTGCTCACCGCAGGCTCCTTGCCGGACGCTGTGGCCCGCGACTACCTGGCCCTGGGCGCACCGCGGCTTGAAATTGTAGAGTGTGGCGAGGCTGCCGATGTCTTGGCAGCGCTGCTCCCGGCTTTGCACAATGTGCCCTGGGTATTGACCGGCACCCGTTCAGAATCCGAGCACGGCACGGGCATGCTGCCCCATGCCCTGGCAGCTGCGTTGGGACGCCCGGTGGTCACCGATGTACTGGCCGTGCAGCCCGACGGCGACGCCTGGATCGTGACCCAGGCCCTACCCAAAGGAGCCCGAAGACGCCTGCGCATTAGCCCACCTGCCGTGCTGGCGGTGAGCGCCGCTACCCCCCAGATATTGCGCCATTCACTGGCCGACGCCATGGCGGGCCAGATCGTGCGAACGCCCGTTCAAACCTCTGGGCCGGCAACCGCGCCTGCAGGCCAGCGTGTGCCCAATAGCAAGCGCCGCAAGTTACTGGAGGCCAAGACCGTCCAAAGCGGTCACGCCCGCATGCTGGGAGCGATTGAGTCGCCTTCGACCGGCGGCACGGTGCTCCAGGCAGGCAACCCACACACCAAGGCGCAGGCGGTATTGGACTACCTGCGAGCCCATTGTCTTGTGCATTTTTGAAGAGACACCCACCATGACAAAAACCATTTCTGCACAAACCCTGCTCACGCGCGAGTTGCTGGCGCGGCGACGCCCTGGCTACAGCCTGGAGGCGCCGTTCTACCTGAGCGATACGCTGCTCCAGGCCGACATGGAGCACATCTTCGGCCAACACTGGATCTTCGTCGCGGTCGAGCCGCAGCTACCGGAAGCCGGGGACTACATCACCGTGGACTTCGGGACCAACTCCATCCTGATCGTGCGCGACGACGACATGCAGATCCAGGCCTTCCACAACGTCTGCCGCCACCGGGGTTCGCGCCTGTGCGCCAGCCAGCAGGGCGTGGTGGGCAACATCGTTTGCCCCTACCACCAGTGGACCTATGACTTGAAAGGGCAATTGATCCACGCCAAGCACATGGGCGATGATTTTGACCCCCGTGGTCTGGGCCTCAAGCCGGTACATGTGCGCAGTCTGGCCGGCTTGATCTTCATCTGCCTGGCCGAGAATCCCCCCGAAGACTTTGAGCAGATGGCGGCGGAGATGACCCCCTACCTGGCACCGCACCAGCTCAGCCAGTGCAAGGTAGCGGCCCAGGTCGATCTGGTGGAAGACTGCAACTGGAAGCTCACCATGGAGAACAACCGCGAGTGCTACCACTGCATGAGTAACCACCCGGAGTTGACCATCTCCTTGTACGAATACGGCTTTGGCTACCAGCCGGACGAACACAACGCGGCGGGGCTACAGCGCTTTCAAGACATCATGGCCGCCAACCACGAACGCTGGGAGGCCATGGGCCTGCCCTCCGCAGAGATCGAAACCCTGGACTCGCGCATCACCGGCTTTCGCGCCCAGCGCCTGCCGATCGACCGCTCAGGCCAGTCACAAACCATGAACGCCGAAGTGGCGTCGAAGAAGTTGCTGGCCAACTTCGTCGATCCAGCACTCGGCGGCTTGTCGTTCTGGACCCAGCCGAATTCCTGGCACCACTTCATGAGCGACCACATCGTCAGCTTTTCGGTGTTGCCGATTTCCGCCACCAAAACCCTGGTGCGCACCACCTGGTGTGTGCACAAGGATGCGGTCGAGGGCGTGGACTACACCGTGGACAACCTGACGGCCGTGTGGAATGCCACCAACGCGCAAGACCGCCGCCTGGTGGAAGAGTCGCAGATTGGCATTGCCAGCGGCGCCTACGAACCCGGCCCTTACTCGCCTTTCACCGAAGGTCTGGTCGAAAAATTTTGCAACTGGTATGTGAACCGTCTAAGCACGCTGACCCGCTGAGCATTTGCCCTTCCCTTTGCCCTTCCCGATGTCCACACCACTCCACGCTCCCGACCTGGCTGCCCCCGCGTCCCAGCCCTGGTCTGCCGACCAGGACGAAACCCTGCGCTGCGTGCAAATCCGCCAGGAAACCGTCGATGTCAAAACTTTCATACTGGCCGCCAAGGGCCCACGCAGTTTTCGCTACCTGCCGGGCCAGTTCATCACACTGGAGCTGCAGATCAACGGCCGCAGCGTGAATCGCTGCTACACGCTGTCTTCCACCCCCACCCGTCCGGACCTCGTAAGCATCACCGTCAAGCGGGTGCCGGGCGGCGAGGTGTCCAACTGGCTGCACGAGCACTTGCGCGTGGGCATGGACTTGGGCGCAATGGGGCCCTCCGGCGACTTCAGCTGCTTCAAGGCACCGGCCCAACGGTATCTATTCCTGTCGGGCGGCAGCGGTGTGACGCCCTTGATGTCGATGACGCGGGCACTGCACGACCTGGGCAGCGATGCCGACATCGTGTTTGTGCACTGCGCGCGCAGCCCTGCTGATGTGCTGTTCCCGGAAGAGCTGAGCCTGATGGCGCGCAACATGACACAACTGCGGCTGGCCACCGTGTGCGAGCAACACAGCCCCGGCAGCGCCTACGCCGGACATTTGGGGCGCATGGATGCGGCGCGGCTGGCCCATATTGCCCCCGACTTTTTGCAGCGCGATGTCTACACCTGTGGCCCGGCACCGTTCATGGCGGCGGTGCGCGCACTGCTGGTGGCGGCGGGTTTCGACATGCAGCGGTATCGGGAAGAGAGTTTCTCTTTTGAAGCTGCGGCACCAGCGGCAATGAACAACGCGACTGCAGCACAAAATGAAAATGCGGTTTCTGTATACCAAATTCAACTACAGAAAATGGGCCAGGCATTTTCATGCCGTGCCGATCAAACTATTTTGCAAGCAGCGGTTACTGCGGGTTTGCGCCTTCCCTCTTCTTGCAGCAGTGGCGCCTGCAGCACCTGCAAAACAAAAAAAATAGCCGGCCAGGTAGACATGAAACATGCCGGCGGCATTCGCCAACGCGAAATTGACCAAGGTTGGATTTTGCCCTGTTGCAGCAGGCCCGTGAGTGATATTGCACTGGATCGGTGAGTTCAAAAACGTGCATGTGCCGATACAAAAATCGCTTCAAGTTTCCATTTGTAATCATGAAAATCTATTTTGGTGCTACTGACAAAAATAGAAGTCCAAGAAGTCCAACCTATAGGCAAACCCCATAGCCTAAAACATATTCGCCCTAGAAAATAGTGGCACGCTGTTTGCTCATAAGAAAAACCCGCAACAGACAGTGAAAAATTCCCCAGGAGACCCACGATGCCCAAACCCAAAATCAGCGTTAGAAATCTTTACAAAATATTCGGAAATAATATTTCCGAGGCATTGAAGTTGCTGGGAGAAGGCCTAAGCAAAGACGAAGTATTTGCCAAAACCGGGCATGTCGTGGGCGTCAACAAAGTCAGCTTCGACGTAATGGCGGGCGAAATTTATGTGCTGATGGGTTTGTCGGGCTCGGGTAAATCCACCTTGATTCGGCTCATCAACCGCCTGGTTGAGCCGTCCTCAGGGTCCATCAACATTGATAGCGAAGACATAGCCGCCCTGCCGCAGTGTGACCTGGTCAAGTGGCGGCGCAAGCGGGTCGCGATGGTGTTCCAGTCTTTTGCGCTGATGCCGCACCGCAATGTGCTGGACAACGCTGCCTTTGGCCTGGAAATGGCGGGCACGCCGCGCAAAGCGCGTGAAGACCGGGCCATGGAAGTACTGCGCCAAGTGGGCTTACAGACTTACGCGGCCAAATACCCGTCGCAGTTGTCGGGCGGCATGCAGCAACGTGTAGGACTGGCGCGGGCTCTGGCCGTAGACCCCGACATCTTGCTGATGGACGAGGCCTTCTCGGCACTCGACCCGCTCAAGCGCGTCGAGATGCAAAGCCTGATGCTCGATTTGCAGCGTGAGCAGCAGCGCACGGTGTTGTTCGTCTCGCACGACCTCGAAGAAGCACTGCGCATCGGCACCCGCATCGCCATCATGGAAGGCGGCAACCTGGTGCAAGAGGGCACCGCCCACCAAATCATCACCCAACCTGCCAACGACTACGTGCGCAAGTTTTTCGAAGGCGTGGACACTTCGCGCTACCTGACAGCGGCGGACTTGCTGGACCCCGGACTGAACGGCCACTCCTACAACGGCGGGCCGCGCCTCCCCTCCCACACCACCCTGCCCGAGGCCATGAAAATCGTGCTGGGCATGGACCAGCCGGTGGGCGTATTCGACGCCACCGATCGCTTGTTGGGCTGCATTTCCGCTCGCAGCCTGCTTGTCAAAATGTCCCAAGAGGCCCGCCATGTCTGATCTTTTATCCCGAGTCACCGAAGCCTCGCACGACGTGCTGCCCCTGGGCCGCTGGGTCAATACCGGGGTGAAACACCTGCTGGACAACGGCGCTACCGTATTCGATTCAATTGGCGTGGTGGTGGAGCAATTTGCCCAATGGGTCGAGATGGGCATGTTGGCCCTGCCCTTCTGGCTGGTAATTCTGATCGCCGCGGCCGTGGGCGTTCGCCGCCTGGGCTGGAAGTTTGGGGTGTTTGTGGCGCTGGCCTTGACGCTGATTGTGGTCACCGGATTCTGGTTGCAAACCATGGTCACGTTGGCCCTGACACTCTCGGCCACGCTTATCAGCCTGTTTTTCGGTATTCCGCTGGGCATTTGGTGCGCACGCAACAACCGCGTCAATTCCACCGTACGGCCGATGCTGGACTTCATGCAAACCATGCCCGCCTTTGTGTACCTGATTCCTGCTGCCATGCTGTTCGGCCTGGGCCGGGTGCCGGGCACCATTGCCACCGTGATCTTCGCCATGCCGCCGGTGGTGCGCCTGACCAGCCTGGGCATCCGCCAGGTGAGCTCCGAACAGGTGGAAGCCGGCAACGCCTTTGGTTGTACCTCCACCCAGTTGCTGTTCAAGGTGCAACTGCCCATCGCCATGCCGACCATCATGGCAGGCGTCAACCAGACCATCATGATGGCGCTGTCGATGGTCATCATCGCCTCGATGGTCGGCGCGGGCGGTCTGGGCAACGACGTACTCGCCAGCATCCAGCGCCTGAACATCGGCTTGGGGTTTGAGAGTGGGCTGGCAGTGGTTTTGCTGGCCATCATCCTCGACCGCCTTACCGAGAGTTTTGGTGCAGCCCGCAAGAGCAGCGATAGCTAAGTTCCGATAGGAGCGCCCCGTGCCACGCATCCCTCTTGAATCTCCCCCGTCCGCAGCTTTGGGTGCCAACGACGGAAAGTCTAAAAAGGGCAGTACCCATATCGGCTTCATCCTGTTGCACGACTACTCGATGATCGCCTTTGCCAATGCCGTAGAAACGCTGCGCATGGCCAACTACATCAGTCGCCGCCCGCTGTACCGATGGACCGTGGTGAGCCCCGACCAGATAGCCGCCGTGGCCAGCAATGGATTGGCCCTGACGTCCATCGGAGATCTTGCCGACCTGGCCGAATGCGACATGGTATTTGTCTGTGGCGGTGTCAACATCCGCAGCGTGACGAATGACGCCGTACGCCAACTTCTGCGCCAATGCGCCGCCACCGGCGCGGCCATGGGCGCGCTGTGTACGGGCTCTTTTGCTCTGGCCAGCGCCGGACTGCTGGACGGTTACCGGTGTGCCATCCATTGGGAGAATCTGGCGGCGATCAGCGAAGAGTTTCCCAAGGTGCGATTTGCGCCTGAGGTTTTCATCCTCGACCGCGACCGTATGACCTGCTCGGGCGGTACAGCACCCCTGCACCTGATGCTGCACCTGATCCGGGACCACCACGGCGCCAAGCTGGTGATGGATATCTCCGAACAATTCATCGTAGAACGGCTGCGTGCCAGCAACGACCGCCAGCGCATTCCGCAGCCCGAGTGCATCGGCCCGGGTTACCAGCATTTGACCGAGGCCGCCGAGATCATGGCAGCCAACATTGAAGACCCCTTGCCCCTGGCCGAACTGGCCAGCGCCATCGGGCTGTCGCTGCGCCAGCTGGAGCGCTTGTTCCACCGCTACTTCAGCATAAACCCGGCGCAGTACTACATGAACCTGCGACTGCGCCGCGCCCAGGAATTGCTGACGCACAGCAGCCAGCCCATCATGCAGGTCACCGTGGCTTGCGGTTTCCAGTCCTCATCGCATTTCTGCAAGGCCTACCGTAGTTTGTTCGGACACGCGCCCAGCGAGGAGCGCCGCCGCCAGGCGGGCGATGGCGAATCGCGCACAGCGGCTTCGCACAAACGTCCAGCATCTGTGATACGGGTGGCTTGAAGCACCTGGCCCCGACCGAGTACCCGCCGCTGCGGTACAACTCCACGTCGTTCCCAGCAAAGTTCTACCGCGTCAACCTGTAAAAGTGCAGTGGTGCCGTCGCGCCGTGCTACTTCACATTTACAAGGAACGGGTCATGAAGTCAAAACCAGCCATTGCGGGCTTGGCCTCAACGGTGAGGCCGAGGTATTCACCATCGTGCCACCGGGCTATGAAGCGCGTTGCCTCGAATGTGGTGGTGCAAAAAAGGCTGCCATTCAGCACGGCAATGGACACCGCGGTGATGCTGGCCATTCTCAACAAAGCCAGACCCAAGCAAGCAGCACGCGCCTAAAACCACAGCCATATAAGCCATACAAGCCATTTCATGCAAAACCAAGGAGACAAAAATGTCAGCTAATCGCGGTGTCGTTTACCTGCGCCAGGGCCAGGTCGAAGTTCAGTCCATTCCGTTTCCCAAACTGGTCAATCCACTGGGTAGCACAGCCGAACACGGCGTGATCCTGAAGGTGCTCACCACCAACATCTGCGGCTCCGACCAGCATATGGTGCGCGGCCGCACCACAGCGTCGGCCGGGCTGGTGCTGGGCCATGAAATCACGGGAGAGGTACTCGAAGTGGGCCGTGACGTTGAAACGCTGAAACGCGGCGACGTCGTTTCAGTTCCGTTCAATGTGGCATGTGGGCGCTGCCGCACCTGCAAAGAGCAGCACACTGGTGTCTGCCTGAGCGTCAACCCGTCGCGTGCGGGCGGGGCCTATGGATACGTCGATATGGGTGGCTGGATCGGCGGGCAAGCCGAATATGTCATGGTGCCGTACGCCGACTTCAATTTGTTGAAGTTTCCTGATCGCGCGCAGGCGATTGAAAAAATCCGCGACCTGACCTGCCTGTCCGACATCCTGCCCACCGGCTACCACGGTGCGGTGACGGCCGGGGTTGGCCCAGGCAGCACGGTGTATGTGGCGGGTGCAGGGCCGGTTGGCCTGGCCGCCGCCGCATCAGCACGACTACTGGGGGCTGCTGTTGTCATCGTCGGTGACATCAATCCGGTGCGCCTCGAACATGCACGCAAGGTTGGTTTCGAGACAGTCGATTTGTCGAAGGATGCAACGCTGGTCGAACAGATTGCGCACATTCTGGGTACGCCGGAAGTCGACTGTGCCGTTGACGCGGTGGGCTTCGAGGCGCGTGGCCATGGCCATGCAGGCTCGCAGGTGGAAGCCCCGGCCACGGTGCTCAATTCGTTGATGGAGGTCACGCGGGCAGCGGGCAAGATAGGCATTCCGGGCCTGTACGTCACGGAGGACCCCGGTGGCGTCGACAAGGCAGCAAAACACGGCTCCCTCAGCATTCGCCTGGGTCTGGGCTGGGCCAAATCGCACAGTTTCTTTACCGGCCAGACGCCCGTCATGAAATACAACCGCGCGCTGATGCAAGCCATTCTGTGGGACCGTATCAAGATCGCCGATGTGGTGGGTGTGCAAGTGATATCGCTCGACGACGCACCCTTGGGCTATGCCGAGTTCGACGCTGGCGCGCCGAAAAAATTCGTCATCGACCCGCATGGACAACTGAAGAAGGCCGCCTAGCTTTCATGAATCCGGGGCGATGCCCCGCATGGTGAAAACGTTATGCAAAATTCAACCAAAACCCACAGCCCTTCAAACTCTTTCGCGCTCATGACGTCGGACCAAAACAACCATTACTGCCTGAATCTGGCCTGCGGCAGCGCCCGAGGGCAGGTCGCCGCCGTATCTGCATTGCTCGACCAGCATGGGGCTTACATCGAACAGTTTTCGGTGTTTGACGACCATACGACCGAGCGTTTTTTTGTACGTGGCGTTTTCAGCTTGCGCAGTCCAGTAGAAGTCTTGCGCTGCGCTTTTGCCGAATTGGCGCAAGGCTTCCCACAGGCGCAATGGCAGGTGCATGACCTGGCGCAGCCGACCCGCGTGCTGGTCATGGTGTCCAGGTTTGACCATTGCCTGCGTGAACTGATTGCGCAGTGGCGACGCGGTGAATTGAAGATGGACATTGTTGCCATCGTTTCCAACCATGCCGATCTGGCACCCTTGGCCGAAGCCGAGGGCCTGCCTTTTCACCATCTGCCGATCAGCGCCGAGACCAAGCCCGCGCAGGAAGAAAAACTGCAACAGCTGATCGCCGATACCAGGGCCGAATTCGTGGTGCTGGCCCGCTACATGCAGGTTTTGTCAGAGGCGCTGTGCCTGCAATTACATGGCCGGGTCATCAATATCCACCATTCGTTTCTACCCGGCTTCAAAGGCGGCAAGCCGTACCAGCAGGCCCACGACCGTGGTGTCAAGCTGATTGGTGCCACCGCCCACTTTGCCACCACCGACCTGGACGAAGGCCCCATCATCGAGCAGTCGCTCGAACGCGTAGACCATGCCGATACGCCGCAAAATCTGTCACAGGCGGGCCGCCTGGTGGAAAGCCTGGTGTTGTCGCGGGCCCTGCGTTTCGTACTGGAGCGGCGGGTATTTATCAACGGCATGAAAACCGTGGTGCTGCGTTGACCATCATGCCGGCCGAAAAGCTGGCCGGCGCCATCCGAGGCAAGGCACCTTTGCCGCGCTCGGGCACCCCTTTCTTCGTGCATCCCCAGTATCAAAGCGCACAGCGCTAAACGAGATCCTCCACCATGGCTGTCAGTGTTTTTGATATTTTCAAGATTGGTATCGGCCCGAGCAGCTCGCACACCGTGGGTCCGATGCGGGCGGCTCACCTGTTCACCGACCGGCTGCTGCATCAAGGCCTGTTGGCGTCCTGCGCACGTATCGAGGTCAAGCTGTACGGCTCCCTGGGCTCGACGGGCAAAGGCCACGGCACCGACAAAGCCGTCCTGCTAGGGCTGGAAGGACATGATCCCGAAAACGTCGACGTGGAAGCCATTCCAGCACTGCTGGAGGCGATCCGCACCACAGGCCAACTACGGCTGGCAGGCCAGCACGCGGTTCCATTCAAGGAAAAAGACCATCTGGCGTTTTACCGCCGCGAGACTCTGCCCTTTCACCCCAACGGCATGCGCTGCATCGCGTATGACGCGGTGGGCGCAGAGCTGCTGAACCGCTGCTACTACTCGGTGGGTGGTGGCTTTGTGGTCAGCGACGAAGTGGCGGCCGATGGGAGCAAGCAAAAAATACTGGCGCCAGACATCACCGTGCTGCCTTACCCCTTCCACAGCGGCGATGAGCTGATGCAGCAATGCAAAACCGCGGGCATCTCGATTGCCGAACTCATGCGCCGCAATGAACGGCATTGGCGCAGCGATGCCGACATCGACGCGGGCCTGCAAAAGATCTGGACGGTGATGCAAGCCTGCGTAGAGCGCGGCTGCCGCACCCAGGGCGTATTGCCCGGCGGCTTCAGAATCAAGCGTCGTGCGGCCGACCTTCACCACAGACTCCGTTCCAATCCGGAGGCCGCCCTGCGTGATCCGCTGCAGGTGCTGGACTGGGTCAACCTCTACGCCTTGGCGGTAAACGAAGAAAACGCCGCGGGGGGCCGCGTCGTCACGGCGCCCACCAATGGCGCAGCGGGCATCGTGCCGGCCGTTCTGCACTATTACGTGCGCTTTGTCGCCACGTCCACGCCAAACGGCGTGATCGACTTCCTGTTGACCGCCGCCGCCATTGGCATGCTGTACAAGGAAAATGCCTCGATCTCGGGGGCCGAAGTCGGCTGCCAGGGCGAGGTCGGCGTGGCTTGCTCCATGGCGGCAGCGGCATTGTGTGCCGTCATGGGGGGTACCCCGGAGCAAGTGGAAAACGCGGCCGAAATTGGCATGGAGCACCACCTGGGGCTGACCTGCGACCCGGTCGGCGGGCTGGTTCAGATACCTTGCATTGAACGCAACGCGATTGCCTCGGTCAAGGCCATCAATGCCGCCCGTATGGCCTTGCATGGCGACGGCACGCATCATGTGAGCCTGGACAAAGTCATCAAGACCATGCGCGAAACCGGTGCCGACATGATGACCAAGTACAAGGAGACCGCGCGCGGTGGCCTGGCGGTCAACATCGTTGAATGTTAGTGTTTAAACGACATCGGTCGCAACGTTTTGCGCACCGCCTCGATCAAATGCGTGAGTTGAACGGCTGATGACGCTTCACTCCAAATGGACGATCCGCGTCCAGTCGCTCCGGACACGGTTGCGCGTCGGCATTTACGAGCATGAACGTGAATCGCAGCCGGTTCTGGTGAGCTTGTGCATCAGCGGACTGGCCGAGACATTCCCCTCTACGTTGGCTCAATGTTTCGACTACGAGCCGATCTGCCGATGGGTACTCGACGAGTGGCCGCTGAGCGCACATACGCCTTTGCTGGAAACGCGCCTGAACGAATTGGTGAATCACGTGTTTTCCGACAAACGGATCACGGATGTATGGGTCGGTTTGCATAAAACGCAACCCGTCCCTCAGGCCCAGTTTGTGGGACTGGAACGTGATATCACGCGCCTTCAATTCGAGGAACAGCAGCGCATGTATCGAGCGGCTGGCTCTGTCGACCCGGCCGTAACTTCGCAAACCGACCTGCAGCACGGGCATTAATCCAAGGCAAGCTCAGTAAACATAGGACTTCCACGCTGCTCGCGCCATACCCGACGTTGCCATCGGCAGGTTGGGTATCGGCCATGTGGTGCCGATTTTTCGAGGATTGCTGCACCCGCAACCAGATGCCCGTGCCTCAATAGGTTTGTTCATCGATCACGCGCCTGACCTTCTCCAGCGCCTCTCGGAGGGTATCCAGCTCGACGGATCCCAATGCCAATCGGATTGCATGCGGCACTTGGGCGGACGTTGCGAAAGGCTCAGCCGTTGACACCGAGATCCGTTCGCGCATGAGCGCCATCACCACCTGGTCGGCACGGACCTCTTCCGCCAGGGGGAGCCAGACGAAATAGGACGCGGGATGGCTAACGCGAGGCATTCTGACGAGGATGTCGTTGGCGATCGCTTGCCGGATCGTTGCATCCCGGCGCTTCTCCGATTCGAGGCGGGTGACGGTGCCGTCGTCGAGCCAAGCGCATGCGATCGCCGTCATCACGCCAGGCGTATTCCAAATGGTGGCCCTGATCGCTCGCTCGATCCTGGGCACCCATTCAGCCGGTGCGGCGATAAATCCAACGCGCAGCCCTGTTGCTACGCTCTTGGAAAATCCCGAGACGTAGACAGTCGTCTCAGGGGCAAGCGCAGCCAAAGGGGCGGGTGGATCCTCAGCAAGAAAGGCATAAGCCGCATCCTCAATGATGAGCAGACCATGCCGACGGGCGATCGAAACCAATTGCCGCCGCCGGCTTGCACTCATCACCCACCCCAGAGGATTGTTCAGCGTCGGCATCACATAGATGGCCCGCACCCGTCGCCTCGTGCACAACCGCTCCAGCGCGTCCAGATCAGGGCCATGTCCGGCCGCCGGGACGGGCGCCAGCTCCAGGCGATGCGCTTCAGCCAACAGCTTGAACCCCGGATAGGTCAGTGCGTCGGTCGCAACCACGTCACCTGGCTGCAGCAGCGCCATCACGGTCGTTGCCAACCCATGCTGGGCCCCATTGACGATCATCACCTGGTCCGCCGTCACCGTTAGACCCCGGCATGCGAGATGGCGAGCCACTGTCGCCCGCTCGTGCTGGCGCCCTCCATGGGGTTGGTAGCGCAACAGGGCTTCCAGGTCCCCAGAAGCGGCGAGCTGGCGCAAGGCCACTCGCAGCAACTCGGCCTGGCCCGGCAGCGACGGATAGTTGAAGTTCAGATCCACCATGTCCGCTGCAACGACATGCTGGTCAATGCCCAGGCCGCGAGGAAGCAAGGCCTCTCTGACAAAGGTACCGCGGCCAGTCTCACCGCTGACCAGTCCCATGGCCTCGAGTTCCGCATAGACGCGGGTCGCGGTAACCAGGGCAAGGCCCTCTTTGGCAGCGAGTTGCCGGTGGGTTGGCAAGCGTGTACCCGGCGGCAGGAGACCTGCGCGAATTTCAGCGGCGAGTGCGTCGACCAACTGCTTGTAGCGGGCGTGGGCCATGCGTCAATGTATCCATGACAATAATTTGATTGTATTGCGAGTTGGTCCTACGATGCCATATCGCAACCCACCTTGCCAGGAGCAGACGACACCATGCACATCGCCATCCTCACCTTTGAAGGCTTCAACGAACTCGACTCACTCATTGCACTCGGCATCCTCAACCGTGTAAAGAAGCCGAACTGGCGCGTCTCGATCGCCAGCCCTGCTGCGAAGGTCCGTTCGATGAACGGCGTGGTGCTCGAGGCGCAGGCATCCCTTCGGGACGCCGCTGAGGCCGATGCGGTGATCGTTGGAAGTGGCATGCAGACAAGGGAGGTCGTCGCCGACGCGGCGTTGATGGCGCAATTGAAGCTCGACCCATCACGACAACTGCTGGGCGCGCAGTGCTCCGGCACACTCGTGTTGGCCAAACTGGGGCTGCTTGATGGTGTCCCGGCGTGTACGGATCTGACGACCAAACCCTGGGTCGAAGAAGCCGGCATCGCTGTGCTGAACCAGCCTTTCGTTGCCAGGGGCAATGTGGCAACTGCGGGTGGTTGCCTGGCATCGCAGTATCTGGCCATTTGGGTCATTGCCCGTTTGGTGGGCCTCGAGGCGGCCCAGAGCGCGATGCACTACGTCGCACCCGTGGGAGAAAAGGAAGACTACGTATCGCGCGCGATGCGAAATATCACGCCGTACTTGCAAGGAGCGGTTGTGGCCGCGTGAGATTGGTTACAAGCTTTCGGAGCCAGGATGTACGTCCCAAGCCACTTTGAGGAATCGCAAGCAGAAGCCTTGCACAGCTTTATCGTCGAACACCCGTTGGGGGTACTCGTTACCCACGACAGGGATGGGTTGGACGCCAACCACCTACCATTCGAGCTGGATGCCAATGGTGGGAAACACGGGGTTTTGCGAGCACATGTGGCACGCAACAACCCGGTCTGGCAGTCGATTGGCAACGGGGCTGAAGTGCTCGTGGTGTTTCGCGCGGAAGAGGCTTACATCTCACCGAACTGGTACCCCAGCAAGCATGAGACACACCAGCAGGTGCCGACGTGGAACTACAGGGTCGTGCACGCTCATGGACGGATCACCATACGCGACGAAGAAAAGTACGTTCGTGGTGTCGTCGCCCGACTGACACGCAGGCACGAGGCTGGTCAACCGACACCCTGGAAGATGGGCGATGCGCCGCAGGACTACATCGACACGATGTTGCAGGCCATCGTGGGCATTGAAATCGAGATCACCCGTCTGGTCGGCAAATTCAAATTGAGTCAGAACCGGGCAGCATGTGACCGAGTCAGTGCCGGCGAGGCCTTGATCAGGCAGGGAGACATCGCGTTGGGACGAGCGATGCTGGACGCCAAGCCATCACCAACATGACCGCCCGGCGTGCGGCCTTGCCTCTGTGACATGGGGCGTTCACTTGGGGTCGACTGCCGACATAGGTCTACCCGAAATGCTCGCTCCATACCCGAGGTTGACATCGGCGGGTTGGGTGTCGGCAATGTGGCGCCGATTTCGATGATTGCTGCACCCGGATCCGGCCAACTGCGGCCTCTCGACAATGTCGGCTTTCCGGAGTTTGCCGCAATGAGCCTGGTTCTCGGCACCTCATCTTCTTTCACCAGCTGTGTGGCTTATCCTGCGTGGCTCATCGTTAGCCTCGTACCGCGCTCTTGAAGGCAGCCGAAAGCGCGGCAAGCGCATCGCGCGACCGGCCGTCCTTGACCCTTGAGTGAAGCAGAACTGGCAAGCGCGGTAAATCGGGAAGCCCGAGCTTGGGGCCCACGTCAACTGCGCCAAATGGCAGCATGCGCGGAGCCAATGCAGCAACGCCCAGCCCGGCCATGACGGCCGCAGCGACCGCCGCAACGCCGCCGCCGACGAAAATTTCTGTCCAGGGCACGCCTGCCGCATCGAGAAACTGCCCGGCCATCACACGCACGCCGCAGGGCTCGGCAAGCGTGGCAAGCGGCAGGGGCTCGCCCGCGCGATGCTGCCAGCCTGGCGCTGCGAACCAGCCGAATTTTTCTTCGATAAGAATTTCCCCGTCGCTGCGCCCGACATGCAGGCGGACGATCACCGTGTCGAGTTCCCGCCGGTCGAAGCTTTGAAGCAGGTCGCCCGACGATCCGATCCGGATTTCGATCAATAGCTGCGGGTCGTGCGCGTTCATGCGCGCGATCAACGCGGGGAGCTCCGGCCCCGCAACATGGTCGCTGATGCCGATGGTGAGGCGCTGCCGCGCTCCGGCAAATACGGCGAGCGCGCGCTCATGTACTTCCAGGAGCTCGCGGGCGTGTTCGAGGAAGGCTGCGCCCTGCGCCGAAAGCTCCACGTACCGGGGCGTCCGCTCGACGAGCCGGCAGCCAAGCCTGTCTTCGAGCCGCTTGAGCTTCAAGCTGACCGCGGCCTGCGTCGTCCGCATGGCTTCAGCCGCGCGCGTGAAGCTGCCAAGCTCGGCGATGCGGATGAAAGCCGCGACGGCATCCAGGTCGAGGGGGCGCTCTATCATATTCAAACGTTATTATTGATATAAATATCCATAGCATATCGAAATAGATAACATGCAGCCAGCACAACATGGAAAGGCCCCCAATGCCGCTGCTTCACATCTCACTACGCGCCGGAAAGCCGGAAGCCTACCGGCAGGCGATCTTCGACAGCCTTTACCGCGCGATGCGCGAAACGTTCAACGTGCCCGAAGACGACGAGTTCATGACCATCACGGAGCATGACGCTGCGAACTTCCGCTACGGCACGTCTTATCTTGGCGTCGCCCGGAGCGACGATCTCGTGTTTATCCAGATCACCGCGAACAACACCCGCACCGTGGAACAGAAGAAGGCGCTGTTCCGGCGGATCGCGGAGCTGCTCGGCGAAAGCCCCGGCATCCGGTCGGAAGACGTGCTCGTGAGCATTGTCGAGGTCGCGAAAGAGAATTGGTCCCTCGGCCACGGCCTCGCGCAATACGCTTGAGGCGATTGCGTTGAACGCGGCCGCAGTTTGCGGGCTGCTGGTCGCTTTCGTTCCGGTCAACCTTGGGGCGGGGCGAACGCCGCGGCATGTCCCGGTTTGCGCAGCATCTTGTCCACGTCCCCGGCATGCAGTTCTTCCAGTTGGATCATCTGGCGAGCATATTCTTCCAGCGCGACGGAGCGATGCTCCACCAGTGTCAATAGCTCGCGGTACAGCTTCAAGGCACCCATCTCTGCTTCCAGTGACTCGCGCAAGATCGCGGCGATATCAAAGGTGTGGCTGTCCAGCAGCTTGCCGATCGCAAGCGACGGATAGGCGCCGAGCGTGGTGATCCATTCCCCGGCCTGCTGGGCATGCAACAGCGATTCAGTGGCCTGTTCGCGCAACCAGGCAACAACCGGAATACGGCCAAACCCGAATACCAGAAATGAGTAGTGGGTGTAGCGGACGACGCCGGCGAGCTCGGCCTCAAGTATCCGGTTCAGCACGCCAACGACCTGGTCTTTTTCAATCTCCGACATGATTCGTCCTTCCTGAAGCTCTTTCAATACGGATAGGAAATTCAACCATCTCTGCGCGAAGCGGTCGCCAAACTCAGAGCTGAGGCCTTATGGATCGTTGATGGTTTCGTGTTCAGCGGGAATGAGGATCTCGAGGAGCTCGCAGTCGTCCGACCAGCCGACGACCGTGTGGCGGATGCCGGGTGGCTGGACCCAGCACGACCCGGCGACCAGCCGCTGTGGTCCGATGCCCTCGAAGTCTGTCTGGAACCAGCCCTTCAGACAGTAGACCAGCTGGAAGTGCACATTGTGGTGATGCCGCACGCTGAGTTCGGTGCGGAACGGTGCGATCATGCGGATCACATGTGCCTTAGCCAACCCATTGGTCGCAGCCGCGACGCCCAGATCGCGGTAAGCCGAGTAGTCCCGCAGGCCACCGGTCTTGAAGTCGGCCTCGTCGTGGTGGCTGATGACAAAGCGCTGCGGCGCCTCGCGAGAAGGACGTTCCATCTGATGCTCCGAAAAGATCGTCAGACCGCAATTTAACCTCCGAATTCAGAGTGACGCAAGCGCATGGCGGCGCCAGCGCCGTCAGGCTGTCAGCCGACATTGGTATGGGGGCTGACAGCAGCGGAGATCCGAGGTTGTCGCCCTTCGACGAGCGGCGCAACCATCTCGCGACCATGCGGCGCAGGTCGGGAAGCAACAGGATCGGGGTGCGATCAATCCGGTTCTTGCGCTGCATTGATCACCCGGCGTAATCAGCCTGCGGACACTGGCGATTGCCTGCGCCTGGCCGGAACCACCAGTTAGAGTTAGGCGGTCCCAATGGGAGGTCCGATTTCGCTGCAATGCGGGTGCGCGGCATCCTCCATAGCCGACTTTGGAGTTGACAGTCAGCTTTCGGCGGCGATGCGATGTTGGCCCAGATTCTCGCAAATGCTTCAATCAGTTGTCCCCGCTGCCTGTGGCCTACGCTGTTGATAACTTTTTGGATAAGTCCCCAAAGCAGCGCCAGCACTGGGTTGGCAGATCATGCTAAAAAATGAGGCAGTATGGATGTTCGCCGAGCCGTGACAACCGGGCAACGCCTTATGCTGTACAAAACAACAGTTTCTAACTATCTGCATGTCGCTCGTCCCTTTCGATCTCGCCACCCCCACCTCTGAAGGGCACCACCATGTCAACCCGTAGCCACGTCATGCCCATCGAACCCCTCAGCGCGGGAGCGTTTCGCCGCTACGGCGATGTCATTGAGGCCAGTGATTCAGTCGAGCAGTTCACGGTCAACCAGGGCGACGCGACGCGGTACCACGATCTGGCAACGGTGGACGTGGCTGCCGAGCATGGCCATCCGGTCATTAGCATTTTCCGCGCGCAGCCATGCAACTTGCCCCTGCGCCTGCGGCTGCTCGAGCGCCACCCGATCGGCAGCCAAGCGTTCATTCCGATGGGAAATCACCCCTATCTGGTGATTGTGGCCGCGGCCGACACGCCGCTGAGCCCACAGCACATCCACTGCTTTCGGGCGTCGCCTGGCCAAGGTGTCAATTTTGCACGCGGGACATGGCATCACCCGGTGCTGCCCCTGCACTCGGCTTGCGATTTTCTCGTGATCGACCGGGGCGGGCCGTCGAAGCTCCCCAATTGCGAGGAACTCGCGCTGGATGATGAATTGGAACTGTGGATCGAAGCTTGAGCACAACGCCAGCACACCAAGGGCTCTCTTGGGGAATGCGTCCAGCCGATCGAGCAGTGCGCGCCTGCGGACCATGAGGCCGACACGATCAGAGATACCAGCCGTCGCACAAGCCCAACGCGGCCAGTGCCTCGTCCACTCATCCATGCCGGATCAGTTTGGCCGACAGGACCCGCCGGCCGCGTCTACTCAGGACTGGCTCGCAGTCACACCGGCCAACCCGACCAGGCCGCCCGCGCTTCGGCGATCAGTTCAGCCGATCGTCTTGCGTAGCGTGGCGAGTAGTGGAATGGCACGATGGCCCTGGCGCCGACACGGCGCGCAATATCGCCGGCCTGGCGGGCCGTCAGGTGATTCTTGCGTGCCGCATGCGCCTGGTCCTCCTCCAGGAACACGCTTTCGATGAAGAGCATGTCCACATCTGCAAGCAGTTGCGCGAGCGTCTCGATGTTGGCGTCGGTGTATCGGAGGTCGGTGACATAGCCAATGCGCCGACCCGGAACGACATCGAGGACCAGATGGCGCAACTCGGCGAGCTGGCGTTCCATGGCGTGCTCGCCTTGTCGATCACGCCACCGCACCTGAATCGACGTGTCATCCGGTGCTCCCGTCAGAACCGCATGCTTGAGTTCGCGTAACCACGGTCCCGTCGTTACGCCGAGCGCCGCCAGGCGATCCGTCGCCACCCTGAGCTGGGCTTTCTCCTCGATCACATAGGCCACGCAGGGGATAGCGTGATCGACGAAGCGGCCGCGAACGCGAAAGAGCGCTTCCTCGTGCAGCACGTCGTCGGGCAGCTCGAAAGAGGCGCCAGCCTCGCGCGCAAACCCACGCCGACTCGAAAAGCGGGACCACTGCCCGCGCCGGTCCACCCCGACTTCACAGACATCGATCACCAGCTCGACCTCGTAGCGGTGCACGATATTCCAGGTGTAGGCCAGCAGCTTGTGTTCGACCTGCGCCACGAAGTCGGGCCCGCCGAACAGGACCAGGCTCGCCTTGCGTCCCAGCACGACGCGCAGCAGGTGATCGAAGCCCGAAAAGTGGTCCATGTGCGCGTGGGTAACAAAGACATGCGACAGCCGCAACAGCTTGCGCGGCGGCAGCACGGAGAGGTCGCCGAGATCGAACAACAGCGAGCGCCGTTCGTCACGGAACTCGACATACAGGGCCGGGTCGCCGAATGGGTCGTTGACGAGACGGGGTTCGAACAGGGAAGGCATGGAAGTTCAGCGTGCGGTTCGCGGCCGTGTGGCATCGGCGTCACATGATTTTCGCTCCAAGCGGGTTTGGCAGCCAAATTTTGACGGGCTTGTTTAAAGTCATAAAAACGCGCCTGTCACTGTGAGATGCCGGGCGACTGCCAAGTGCCCAAAGCGGAGACCGGATCAGACTCACTGCCGACATAGGCGTATCCAAGCAGCTCGCTCCATACCTGACGTTGACATCGGCAGATTGGGTATCGGCAATGTGGCGTCTATTTCGATGATTGCTGCACCCGTACCCTCCTTGCACCGGGACTCCGCTATCGCGCCGCTACGATCACATGCGCCTGAATTTTACCGACCACCGGGCCTTCGCCATGGCGGCTGGCGATCGCCTCCGTCGCGCGGTCCGTAGCGAGCTGAAGCAAGCTGGCGTCGCGCGCCTCGATTTCGTTGCGCAGCGGCGTTCCCTGGCAATAGGCGGTGGCGGCGGCGCGTGCCGAGGGCGCGCGACTCACCTTCTCACGCGTCTCGATCTCGATGTCGGCGAACCCTGCGCGTCTCAATTCCTCGCGGATCAGTGCGATATCGTGATAACCGTGCGGCGTGCGGGCGAGGAATCGCGGCGGGTCGTGCGGAAACACCGCAGCGACGGCGTTGGTGACTTCGTCGGCAAAGGCGTTCTCTTCGATGCGGTCCCAGACACTGAAGACAAAGCGCCCGCCTGGCCTCAGCACGCGACGCGCCTCGGCGTAGCCGGCGACCCGATCAGGGAAAAACATCGCGCCGAACTGGCAGCACACGACGTCGAACGAGGCATCTTCGAACGGCAGGTCGAGCGCGTCGGCCTGCCGCCATTCGATGCGGCTATCGCCCCCCTGCCGGGTGGCGGCATAGTCGAGCATGGGCTGGTTGAGGTCGGTCACCACGTAGCGCGCGTCGGCGCTGAGTTTTGGCGCAAGCGCCCGCGTGACCACGCCGCTGCCGGCCGCCGTTTCAAGCACCGAGCCGGGCAAGGAGGCAGCGACAAGCTCCGCCATGTCGGTGGCATAGGCCCCGAAGATCAGGGGGACCATCAGCGTGTCGTAGAACTTCGGGATCGAGCCCGCAAACACTTTGTCGCTCTCAGCCATAAGACCCCCTTGAAAACTCGAAATGGCGCCTGTGACCACCCATTCCAGAGCGGGCCAGGCCTCTCCAACGAGTCCGCCGCCTGGTTGGGCATTGGCTACGATGCGCTATTGTGGCCACGCATGCCAGCCTCGTCAACGGCGTCCTGCGGTCTTCTCCATCATGCTTGTCGACTCCTTTGCCGGAGATTCCCGCCTGCGTAAGGCGCCTCGGGCGCATTCAGCCCATGGATTCAGAGCGAATGGCTGCTTGACTGGCGTCGAACGAATGCTTTCGTCTCGATTCATCACGCTTCGCCGTCATCAACGCTCATCGGCTTGCAAGCTCAGCCTGAGCCCTCTCCTGCATCACTCCTCAGGATTTCAGAGGGCTCGAAGAAACTCATCGTATTTCCAATGAGAGATGCTCAGGACAGAGCGACGCCAGGAAGTCCCGCGCGTCAAATGCCTGTCCAGCGGTAAAGACGCCGGCTGTTTTGACCTGGCCGCTGACGACTCGCGCCATCGCCTCCACGACGAGAGGAGCGCTGAACGCGTAAATGTCTCGCCCGCTGGCAACTGCCCGGCGCTCCTCGCCTCCCCGGCGCACAAGCACTTCAACCAGAAAAGTTTGTGATGATCGGCCGCTTTCGTCGCTTGCCGTCGGCGCCAGCTGATTCGGATCGGTCAGGTCCTTGACTGCTGCGACCGTCATGTACGAGCGAATCTCGGGCGTCTTCAGGTGACGCGAGATCGTCACGGTGTCCGCCATGGTGAACTCTGCGATGACCGGCTGCTTTCCCATTGGCGCGGGAAACGTCCAGTCGACGACCGGCGCCGCCCCCGTGACATATGACAGTTTCCCGTTCGCGAAGACAACCCGACGGCCGTCCCGACGCTGCTTCGAAACTTGCCCCGCGACCAATGTACCGGGCGTCGGCCTCCAGCTGTCAAGTCCGTATGCGATGGAAATTTCATCAGCCGAAGTCCAGTCGCCCATCGCCGCGGTCGCCAACAGATCACCCAGCCCCCCGTAGAACGCCATGGCGTGCACAACCACAATGCCTCCTTCGCGTGCGCGATCAGCGAACAGCTCGAAGGTGTCAATGTTGGCCTCTATTTCCGCCGCAACGTCCAGATAGGGAATCCGGGCACGCAATGCGGCTTCGATCAGGGGGGCGGAGGTGCTGGCAAAAGGGCCGGCACAGTTGATGACCGCCACGGCACCCATCAGCGCACGATCGAGCGAGGCAGGCTCATCGACCGATGCGGGCCGCACCTCAAGCCCGGGGTGTTCCGCCCCGACGGCGCTCAACTTCCCGGGATCGCGTCCGGAGAGGATGGGCGTCCAGCCACGCCTGCGCAACTCCGAAACTACGAACCGCCCGGTGTGCCCATAGGCGCCATACACGGTCACAGCTTGTTTTTTTGATGTCATCACTGAATCCCTTCGATGGAGAGCCATCTGCCGCAAGACGCTACAGATCTGTACTCTTTCAATGAGTGTAGAGTACAGATCTGTAGCGTGTCAAGGATATAGAGGAAATGCAATGAAAAAGCGTACGACGGAGACCACCAAAGTGAGTGATGAGCAGGGTGTCCTGAGCGTGCGGGAACGCCTCCTTGAGACCGCGGCGACGCTCTTCTACCAGGAAGGCGTCAGAGCCGTCGGCGTCGATCTTGTGGTCGAACGATCCGGCGTGGCCAAAACCAGCCTCTACCGGCACTTCGCCACCAAGGACGACCTCGTGGTTGCATTTCTCGAGCACGAGGATGCCGAGTATTGGAGTGACTGGGAAAGTGTCGCGGCGCAAGGCAAGGATGATGCCGAAGCGGAACTTCAGGCGCTTCTGCACTGGATCGCCGAGCATATCGCCGGGCCGAAGTACCGCGGCTGCCCGTTTCTCAATGTGGCGACCGAGTTCCCGGCCCCAGCCCATCCCGCCCGCGCAGTCGCCAGAAGGAACAAGGTGGAACTGCATCGCCGTCTCGGCGTGCTGGCCAAGAAAATGGGGGCTCGCAAGCCTGACGAGCTGGCCGACCAGCTTGTGCTTCTCATCGATGGTGCCTATATGAACGGTCCGCTTCTCGGCAAGAAGGGGCCGGCGCACTCGTTCGTGGCGGCGGGAATGGCTTTGATCCTTGCTGCTCCACGTCGCTGATGTTCGAGGCAACGACCGAACGCACCGAACAGCCGCTTTGGTCCCGTTGTTGACCGCCATGAACGACCGCTGACCGGCAAGTCGCCCATTAAAATTCAACATCCAGAAAGCTGCCGCTGGCGAGTACCCGCAAACGCTGCAAAGTCGCCATTGGCTTTTCAACCCGAGCCCAATGGCGCTCGTCTGCAGCCCTGTGGCGGTCACCGCGGTTACGATTGGTAGATGAGCAAGATTGATTTACGGGCAGTTGCATCTACCCTTCCAAGCGCTTGGCGCTCCAGGGTAGTCGGCTTGGCGGCAGGTGCTAACGTCAAGGTTCTCCGAATGGATGGGAGCGAGTATCCAAATGAAGACCACGGTTTTGATGAAGCGCTCCTCGTCGTCGAAGGACAGATGAACTTGAGGCTCAACAGCGAGCTTGTGCAGGTTGCAGCAGGCGAGATCTACATTGTTCCTGCGGGTGTCCCACACGCCGTTGCATCCGGAAGCCATGGCACGCTTGTCATCATTGACCGCGACGCGTAACCTCTCCATCAAGGGGACGTCTTGCGGCAAGCCGCAAGCCGCCCCTTGCGTCGTCAGGGCGCAAGTGGC
Organism: Polaromonas sp. P4_F9; assembly: GCF_056401235.1. Lineage (NCBI taxonomy): Bacteria > Pseudomonadati > Pseudomonadota > Betaproteobacteria > Burkholderiales > Comamonadaceae > Polaromonas > Polaromonas sp. P4_F9. The sequence goes on from NZ_JBFUJT010000002.1 coordinate 246,413, forward strand.
TAGCCTATCGTCATGGATTCCCTGATTACCGCCTCCGCGCGCGCGCTTGCCGCCGGCGACGCGCTCGGCGCCCTCAAGCGGGTCGCCCTGCGCGACGACCCGCCGGCGCTGGCCCTGCGCGGCATCGCCATGGCCCAGCTCGGTGAGCACGCGCGCGCCCGCGAACTCCTTCGCCGCGCTGCCCGTGGCTTTGGCGCCCACGAGGAGCTGGCGCGGGCCCGCTGCGTCGTGGCGGAAGCCGAAGTGGCGCTGGCCATGCGCGACTTCGCCGGCTCGCCGCGCTCGCTGGCAGCGGCAGCGGCCACGCTGGAGGCGCATGCCGACACCGCCAATGCGCTGCAGGCGTGGCTGATCACGGCGCGCCGGCTGTTGCTGCTGGGTCGGCTTGATGAGGCGGCAGCCGCGCTGGCACAGCTGGATGCTCGCGGCCTGCCGCCTTCGCTGAGAGCGGTGGCCGAACTGACCGCAGCCGAACTTGCGCTGCGCTCACTGCGCGTCGGCGAGGCGCGGATGGCGCTGGCGCGTGCGCACGCGGCGGCTGAACGCGCACAGGTGCCGGCGCTCATGGCCGAGGTCACAGAAGCGCGCGCCGCACTCGATCGCCCTGCTGCCCGGCGCCTCACCGCCGACGGCGGGCAGGCGCTGCGCCTCGACGAGGTCTCGGCGCTCCTGGCCTCGGACGCGCTGGTGGTTGACGCCTGCCGGCGCGGACTGGGCGCCGGCGACCAGTGGCGGCCGCTGGCGCGCCGGCCTGTGCTGTTCTCGCTGGCACGTTCGCTCGCTGAAGCATGGCCGGGCGACGTGAGCCGCGAAGCCTTGATCGAATCCGCGTTTCGCACCAGGCGCCCTGACGAGACACATCGGGCGCGCCTGAGGGTCGAGATCGGCCGCTTGCGCGCGCTGGTCAAAACACTCGCAGCCATCGAAGCCACCGAGCGAGGCTTTATCTTGAAGCCGCTGGCCGAGCGCGACGTGGCCGTGCTGGCGCCGCCCATTGACGGCGACCAGGCATCGCTGGTGGCGCTGCTCTCCGATGGCGCGGCCTGGTCGACCTCCGCCCTGGCGCTGGCCCTGGGGGCAAGCCAGCGCACCGTGCAGCGGGCGCTGGCCGATCTCGAAGCCGACGGGCGGGTGCGCTCCATTGGGCGCGCGCGGGCGCAGCGCTGGCTGGCGCCACCGCTGGCGGGATTCACGACGATCTTGTTACTCCCCGCTGCGCTGCCGATTGGGTAGAGTTGTCTCCACGGCGCCGATTCACGGTGCGTCACAAGGAGCAGCGATGAGCAGCAAGACAATCAAGGACAGACCCGAGGCCAAGGCACGCCCTGCCGAGGTCGTGCGCGAATACGGCCCCTTCCCCGGCGTCAATGACATTGCCGGCGTCACCCACGACGGAAAGCGTGTCTGGGCCGCCACCGGCGCCAGGCTGATTGCCTTCGACCCCGCCAGCGGCGAGCAGACGCGCACGCTGGAGTGCGCGGGCGACGCCGGCACCGCCTTTGACGGCACGCACATCTACCAGATCGCCGAGACGCGCATCGACAAGATCGACCCGGCCACCGGCAAGGTGGTGGCGTCCATCCCGGCGCCCGGCAGCGGAAGCGACTCGGGCCTGACCTGGGCAGAGGGCAGCCTGTGGGTGGGCCAGTACCGTGACCGCAAGATCCACCAGGTCGACCCGAAGACAGGCGCCATCCAGCGCACGATTGAATCCAACCGCTTCGTCACCGGCGTGACCTGGGTSGACGGCGAACTGTGGCACGGCACCTGGGAGGGCGACGACAGCGAGATTCGCCGGATCGACCCGCAAAGCGGCGCCGTGCTCGAGCGGCTGGAGATGCCGCATGGCGTCGGCGTCAGCGGTTTGGAATCCGACGGCGCGGACCTCTTTTATTGCGGCGGCGGAAAGAGCGGAAAAGTCCGCGCCGTGCGGCGGCCCAAGGCCGCATAGAACGCAGCTCGCAAGGCATGGCGCCCTTGCGCTGACAACCCCATTCGGCCTTAAGGCCGATAACGAGCGCACCTGTTACCAGCACGGGTCGGGCAGCGCATTGACTCACGCAAGGCAAACCCATGCAAACGGCTCATCGAGCCAAGGAGAAAACCATGAATACAGCAACTGCCGAAAAAATGAACACCACAAACCACCCCGTCGTCTCCAGGGAGCGATGGCTGGCCGAGCGCAAGACGCTGCTGGCGCAAGAGAAGGAGCTGACGCACCTGCGCGACCAGATTGCCAGCGAGCGCCGCGCCCTGCCCTGGGTTCGCATCGAGAAGAGCTATGTTTTCGACACGCCCCAAGGAAAGCGTTCGCTCGCCGACCTGTTTGAAGGCCGCCGCCAGTTGATAGTGCAGCACTTCATGTTCGGCCCCGGCTGGGAGCAGGGCTGCCCGAGCTGCTCCTTCATGGCCGACCACACCGACGGCATGAAGATCCACCTTGAGCACCGCGACGTGAGCTTCGTGGCCGTCTCGCGCGCGACACTGCCCGAGATCGAGCGCTTTCGCCAGCGCATGGGCTGGCAGTTCAAGTGGGTTTCATCGAACGGCAACGACTTCAACTACGACTTCCACGTGAGCTTCAAGCCGGAGGAACGAGTCAACGGCACCGTCAACTACAACTACGGCATGGTGGAATTCCCGGCCGAGGAAGCCCCTGGCATCAGCCTGTTCTACAAGGACGACGCGGGCGAGGTCTTTCACACCTACTCGACCTACGGGCGCGGTGTGGAGGTGATGATAGGCACTTACAACATGCTGGACCTCGCGCCCAAGGGCCGTGACGAACACGACGGGTTCTACAAGATGGACTGGGTGCGCCACCACGACCGCTACGAAACCGCGTCCGCATTTACGTCCGCGCCTGAAGCCGCTTCGTGCTGCAGCACGAAGGCCTGACCGACCCGGGACCGGTGCGCGCATCATGTCAAGCCTTTGGCCGTGGTTCGTGGTGGCAGGGGTCGGCGCCCTTCATGGGCTGAACCCTGCAAGTGGCTGGATATGGGCCGCCGCCTGGGGCCTGCGCTCGCGCGACCGGGCGCAGGCACTGCGGGCCCTGGTGCCGATCGCGGCCGGGCACGCCGCATCGGTTGCGCTGGTGGCCGGCGCGGTGGTATTCGGCCTGGCGATGGATCGTGCAATGCTCCAGGTCCTGGCGGGCGGCGTCCTTGCCGTCGCCGTGATCGCTCACCTGTCGGGGCGCCTGCCCAAGGTGGCGCGCGCGCCTGCAGGGCACGCCGGGCTGGCGCTCTGGTCCTTCATAATGTCCACCGCGCACGGCGCTGGCTTGATGCTGGTGCCGGCACTGATTCCGCTTTGCGCCGGGGACGCATCGGCCCGCGAGATCACCGCATCAGGTTCACTGATGCTGGCGCTTGCGGCGGTGGGGGTTCACACCGCGGCGATGCTCGCCGTCACCGGCGTGGTCGCCACCGGCGTTTGCCGTGGCTTTGATGCCGGTGCCCGTTTGCTTGGCGGCCGCAAGCGGGAGCCGCCTGCAGCGCCGCACGGATAGCCGGTTCTGCGCGTTCTTCCGGAATATTCGTTGGCACCGAAGGCATGGGCCGAGACTGACGGCGGGTTGATTGACGCCATCAAAGGACGTTCGCGAGGCCGCAGACGTCTACATGCAGACTCACTTCAGCCCCTCAAGTCCGGCCTTCGCCACTTGCCCATCCTGCGCACAGCTCCCCCCAGAGACACCGATCGCCCCCACGATCTTCCCATCAACAATCACGGGCAAGCCGCCCTCGAGCGGCACAGCGCCCGCTAGTCCCAACACCCGGTTGCCGCTGCCGCCCCCGCCGATGACATCCTCGAAAGCTTTTGTGGGCCTCTTGAAAGTCGCCGCTGATTTGGCCTTTTCCTGTGCGACCGTCACACCGGCCAGGATGGCATCGTCATGCCTCTCGAGGTAGAGCAGCACACCGGCCTGATCCGTAATGGCGACGACCATGGGCACCCCAACGCGTCTCGCCTCGCTCATGGCTGCATCTGTGACTTTTTTGGCCGCAGCCAGGGACATGGATGCGCCGTAGCCGACCGGATGCATCGAAGGCGCCGCTGTGGCCTGTGAAGTGGTCTGGGCCTGAACTGGGAAGACCGTGTAGGCGGCGACGGCCAAAACCGGCCAGAGGAGGTTTGTTCGCATTGCTTGTATTTGTCCTTTTGGTTGCACCCACTATCGCTGAGAGACGCGGACAAAGTCCAACGAGTATTTTTTATGAGCCAATGAGCCACACTCATGAAGTACGGAACGGCGATGCTCGCCGTCATCGGCGTGGTCGCCACCGGCGTTTGCCGTGGCTTTGATGCTGGCGCCCGTTTGCTTCGACGCCTCAAGCGGGAGCCCCCTCCAGCACCGCGTTGAAGGTGATGCGTGGCTGCGTCGGGAAGGAAAACCCCGAAAAATACCCGCAGCAGGTAGACGCCTGAATGGGGCCCGAAATTCGAGGCTGGTCGTAAGCGTGACGCTGACAGACATCCAGGTCACTGTGGCATCAGGGACGGTCACCTCATTTCAAATTTCACATTTCACATTTCACATTTCTACCCAACATTTCTCCTACTCCATTCGATTTCAAGCCAGATTTTTCAATGCGGAAGACGGCGTAGATCCAACGCTACGTCGATCCCATGCATCGGTGATATCCCGTGACAGAAGATGCTTCCTGATCCGCTCGCTCGGAGTCAGGTCGAACCGCTCAATAAACTTGTAATAGCGTGGCACCTGAAAGCTGGCCAGTTTCTCCGCCGCCCATCCGGCCAGTTCGGGCGTCACCGATGCTGGATCCTGCAGCACACCGTCCGCCAATTGAAGATAGATCAGGATTTCCTGTTCACCAATATCGCTGGTGACACCAATGGCGGCGGTCATGGCAAGCGACGGGTGCTGGGCGAAGACTCGTTCGACCTCCCAGGCCGAGACGTTTTCGCCGCGCACGCGCATGCTGTCTGTCCGTCGGCCGACAAAATAGTAATAGCCTGCGGCATCCTTCCAGGCATAGTCACCGGTGTGAAGTTTGCCGCCGCGCACAGCCTGTGCTGTGGCGTCTGGGTTGTCCAGGTAGCCGCTCAGGAATGCACCGGGCACGCGGCTGGACAACACCATCTCGCCGTGGACGCCGGCTGCAACCAGTTGTCCTTCTGCATCCACCAGTTCAATGTCGATCCAGGGCAGCGGCTTGCCGATCGAGCCCGGTCGCCCTTCCGCGTTAAGCGTGGCGAAACTTGAACACTCCGTCATCCCGTAGCATTCGCGCACCTCCACGCCGAAAGCCTCGCGAACCAGATTCCAGGAATGAGAATTGAGCCCCCCTCCCCACGCGATGCGCAGCGCATGCGGCGGAATGGCCTCGCGCGGCTGCTGCAGCAATATCTCCAGCACGCCCCCCAGGTAGTGAAGCTGCGTAGCGCCTGACTGCACTATCTGTTGCCAGAAGCGGCTGGCCGAGAACCCCGGATAGACATGCAACCGGACGTCTTCCAGGAACGGTGCCAGCAGCATCTGCGCGCCGCCAACATGGCACAGGGGCTCCCATAAAAAGAGCCGGTCACCGGGCCGTCCATCGGCGACCATCAGGGCCGCCTCGGTGGCGATGCGCAGCATGCGGTGCGTGAACTGCACGCCCTTCGGCGCGCCGGTGGTGCCCGAGGTATAGATCACGCAGAGAGTGTCCAGCGGCGCACTGTCGATACGTTGCAAAACGGCGCCGCCCAGATACCCATCGCAAGGCAAGGGCTGGACGATACGGCATTCCGAACGAATGGTGTCGTCAAACATCTTCGCCAACTCAACGTCCGCGACGATCAGGTCTGGCTTGCTGTGCCAGACCAGGTAGCGAAGGCCCTCGGACTTCAGGCGTGTGTTGACCGGTATCCACACGATGCCGGACAGGATCAATGCGTAGATCAGCGCGACGTGGTCGGGACTGTTCTTCAACATCACTGCGACTCGGTCGCCACGGGCGAGACCCTCGGCGGCCAACCACGCCTGGCAGGCGGCAACAGCGTTCCTCAGTCGGCTGGTAGGCCACGGGTCGCGCTCAAAGAAAAGCACGTCCTCTTCAGTGGGGCGACTTAGCCCCTGGAAGAGCACACTCACAACGTCGAGTTGGTCGTCCGCGCACCGGCGTTCGAAATACAGGAATTCATTCATGGTCGGAACGGTCGCGTCTGGCGAGCGACATCACAAAGACAAAGAGGGTGACAACGACCAGCAGGGTGGTCGATACGGCGGCAAGAGTTGGGTTGACCTGAAGAATCATGTCGTCCCACATCTGTTTGGGAAGCGTGGTGCTGAGGCCGCCGCTCACAAAGATCGCGATGGTCAGTTCATCGAACGACGTGAGGAACGCCAGCAGGAAGGCCGACGCCATCGACGGCAGCAGGATCGGAATCATCACCGTCCGGATGCGTGCGAAGGATGAAGCGCCCAGGATCCTGGCGGCATCATCGAGACGCCAATCGTAGCGCTTGAGCGCCGCGGCCAGCGTGACCACCACATACGGAATGGCGAGCACCGTGTGCCCAATCACCAAGCCGGTTTCGGTGCCGATCAGCCCAAGGCGGGCGAACAGGTAGAACAGGCCCACCGCCACCACGATGCGCGGCAGGATCAGCGGCGCGACAAAGAAAGCAAAGAGTGCATTGCTCGCTCGCCCTCCGACTTTAGCCAGCATCAATGCGGCGCCGAGGCCCATCGCCACGGAGACCACCGCCGTCAGCACCGCGACCAGCACCGACCGCAGCATCGCTGCCTGCCAGATGGGCGAGGTGAGGAAGGTTTCATACCATCGCAGGCTGAAGCCCTGCGGCGGGAACGACAGGAAGGACGAACTGGTGAACGAGATCGGGATCACGATCATGGTCGGCAACACCAGCAGCACAACCACCAATACGCCGTAGGTTTTCAGCACCGCACCGCCTTCGCCCAACGGCGCAGATCCACCACGCGGTGACCACTGATCGAACCAGAGCCCGATGCGCACCATCAACCGGAAAAACCATTGCGTGCCAATGCCGGACGCCCTGCGGGATGAGGCCACCCCACCAATCGACGACAGACCCACCGCGCGGTCGTACACCACAAACACGACGATGGTAGCGACGAGCAGCACCGCCGAGAGCGCACCAGCAAAAGGCATGTTGAACAGCTCGAGGATGACCGAGATGATCAGTTGCGCGACCATGGTCTGCTTCGGCGAGCCAAGCAGAGCTGGCACGATGAAGAAGCCCAGGCTGGTGATGAAGACCAGCAGGCCGGCGGCCGCGACACCCGGCAGAGACAACGGAAGGAAGACCGTCAGAAACGCGCCCTTGCGCCCCGCACCCAAGGTCTGCGCAGCACTGATCAATTGGGCATTGATGCCCTGCATGATCGGCAGCATGCTGACCACGGCCAGGGGTACCAGAGCGTGAACCATGCCGATGAGCACGCCGCTCATGGACGGAATGATGGACATGTCGAATTGATCCGCGCCGAAAGCCTTGGCGAGGACACCGATCACACCGGTCCTGGACAGCAGCAACATCCAGGCGAAGGTCTTGACCAGGTAGCTGGTCCAGAAGGGAATCAACAGCCAGATCAACCAGCGCGACCGGCGCTTGGCGGAGATCTGGCTAAGCAGGCAGGCCAGCGGGTACGCCAGCAGTACGCTGATGACCGCGACTGCCAGCGAGATCACAAAGGTAGTCCCAATGACCTTCGCATAAGACGTCTCGGCGGCAAGCCGGGCGTACTGGGTCATGCCCCAATGCGTGTCATCCGCCTTGAACGAGTTCAGCAGGATTTCGCCCACCGGCAGCAGAAAAAACACAGCCAGGAACAGCAGCGCCGGAATGCCGGCAAGCCAGGGACGCACGGTTCCCCGCAGGGACCGCAGGGTGGTGGCGGTCCTCAGCCAGGGACGCACGGTTCCCTGCAGGGACCGAAGGGTGGTGGCGGTCCTCATCGCGTTAGCAGCACGGAGTGCGCGGGGTCCCACTCGATACCGGCATGGTCGCCGACAGAGGGTCGTGCGCCGCGGCAGGACGACCTGACACTGAAGGTCTGGTCGCCGGAAATGGCCAGGATAACTTTCAGGTCTGAACCCTGGTAGACGACTTCGCGCACCTCGCCGCGGAGCGTGCCGCTTTCCGGCGCCACAAGGCGGGCGTTTTCAGGGCGAACCATGAGCGTGACATCGGCGACCGAAGAGGCCGGCATACCTGGCAGACGCAAGGTCTCAGTTCCCCTATTGAGCCAGGCGCCCTCGGCATTGGCGTGCACCGCGCCGTTGAGCAAATTCGAATGGCCGATGAAGTTGGCGGCAAATCGCGATGCGGGCGCGTCATACATTTCGGCGGGCGTGCCGATCTGCTCGACTTGCGCCTGGTTCATCAGGCAGATGCGGTCGGACAAGGTGAGCGCTTCTTCCTGGTCGTGCGTTACATAAATGAAGGTCGCACCGAGGTCCCGATGCAGCTTGCGGATTTCCAGCTGCATGTGCTCCCGCAGGTTTTTGTCCAGCGCGCCCAGGGGCTCGTCGAGCAGGATGACCTCGGGCCGGTAGACAAAGCACCGCGCCAGGGCGATACGCTGCTGCTGACCGCCGGACAGCTCGCGCGGCAGGCGTGCGCCGAACGCGCTCATTTGCACCATGTCGAGCGCGCGTGCCACTTCTTTGGCGATATCCGCTTGCGCGACCTTGCGCATGCGCAGCGGGTAGGCGACGTTTTCGCTCACGGTCAGATGGGGAAACAGAGCGTAGCTCTGAAACACCATGCCGATTCCGCGTTGCCCCGGAGGCAGGTAAGTGGCATCGCGGCCGTCGATTAACAACTGGCCTTCACTGGGTTCGACCAAGCCGGCAATCATCTGCAACAACGTTGTTTTTCCGGACCCCGATGGACCGAGCAGGGTGAGGAGTTCACCCTTGCGCACGTCCAGGTGCGTCGCCTTGAGCGCGACCGAGGAACCGTAGCGTTTTCCGAGTCCGTTGACGGACAGCTTGGTCGACATGTTCAGCCAATCATCCATGAGTTGAAACGTTCGGCCACCTTCTCGCGGTTCAGGTGCCACCATTCCGGGCTGGGGAGCAGCATGCCTTTGATGTTGGGCGCCGCCGTCGGAAGCACCGCGGCGCGTTTAGCCGGGATGACGTCGTATGCCTTCAGGTTCGTAGGGCCATAGGCAAGGTCCTGGGTGAATTCGGACTGACGCTTCGCGTCGCCACAGAAGCGGACGAAAGCCTTCGCCATCTCGGCGCGCGGAGTTCCCCTGGGAATCCCCCAGCCTTCGATGGAATACAGGCCCTGGTTCCAGATGATGCTCACCGGCGCGCCACCATCGATCGCAGCTTGCGACCGGCCGTTCCACGCCGAAATCATGTCGACCTCACCGGACTGGATCAGCTGCATCGACTGCGCGCCACTGGTCCACCACACATTGATGTGGGGCTTGATCCTGTCGAGGCTTTTGAAGGCACGGTCGATGTCGAGCGGGTAGAGCTTGTCCGCCGGCACCCCATCGGCCATGAGCGCCTGTTCCAGCGTGTCGATCGGGTTGCGCCGCAGGCTGCGGCGGCCGGGAAATTTCTTGACATCCCAGAAGTCGGCCCATGTCTTGGGACCGTTGGCGCCGAATTTATCGGTACGGTAAGCGATAGTTGTGGCATAGACATCGACCCCCAGCCAATGATCGGTCACAGCTTCAGGCATTAACCCGGGAAATTCTGACGCCTTGAGGCCAATCGGTTCCAGAAGGCCACGCGCCTGAAGTAATGGAATCTCACCTGAAAGCGTCAGCGTGGTCACGTCCCAAAGATAGTTTTTTGTCTGAACCATGGCCACGAACTGAGCGAGCGGCTGCGATTCACGCGCGACGCTCACGACTTTGATGCCGGTGCTCTTTTCGAATGGGTCGTAAAAGGCCTTCCTGTAGGCCGTGGTGTACGGCCCCCCCGGATCGGACACCACTATTTGTTTACTCTGTGCCCATGCCAATGGGGCAACAGCTATTGCACTTGCTGCCACGCCTGCTGCCTGGATCAGCTTGCGGCGGTTGGTATCAATTTGCTCGTTCATGGAGGCTCCTTGGTGAAGTGAATTACGGGTAGGGATCACTACGGCTGTCAGGCCACTTGCGTTGCACCGGGCACTTTTCCGCCACGCTTTCTGAAAAACTCCTCCATCATCTGGGCCGGCTCGCCGGTGCCATAGGCCTCCGCCTGAATGCGGATACCGGCAGTGATGGCATCCTTGAACCCGGGGTCGGACATTTCGCGAAAGCGCTGCTTGTCCAATCGCATGGCTACCGGAGGTTTGGCGGCCAGTTCTTTGGCGATCTCCATCGCTTTCGCGAGAACCTGGCCTTCGGGAACGATGTGATGGATGAGGCCAATGCGCTGGCATTCATCAGCCTCCATCATCCGGCCCGTCAGGGTCAGCTCGATGGTTCGCGACATGCCCAGCATGCTGTTCATGATCCATGGACCGGTCACGCTGGCGATGCCTGAATTGATCTCGGGCTGACCCATGCGGACGCCCTGGTGGGCCACCCGGATGTCGCCGAGCAAGGCGACCTGAAACGCAGATCCGGCAGCCGTGCCGTTGAGCGCCATCACCAGCGGCTTGGACAGGGAGCGCAGCAACGCATAGAAGGTTTCCCACTCACGCATCCATGTTTCTGACGCCTTGATGTCGAAGGCGTGCGCTTCTTCCAGGTCCTGTCCGGCACAGAAGGCCCGCGTACCGGCGCCGGTCATGACGATCGCCTTGATTTCCGGGTTCCCGTCAAAGCTTCGCAGCGCTTCGACGATCTCCGTCCGCATGGGCGCATGCCACGCGTTGAGCTTTTCGGGGCGGTTGAGCCGGATGAGCGCAACGGCTTCGGTGATCTCAATTTCAATGAAATTTGGCATATCTGTTCCTATTGGATAGTGATAACAAGTGGTGCAATGCACTATAACTCCAGGATTTTTGGAGCGCAAGCTGGTTTCTTCCTGTTTGCCAAAATTTTTTTGAAGCAGGAAACGCCGCGACGGGAAACGCACTTTGCCGATGCGCGATCCGCATGAATTTGGTGTTCCATGAGACAAAATGGGGCGGCATCGTATGCGTCCGGGGCAGCCTTTCCTATCCGCAAATTTCCTGGCGATGCTGATCAAGTAGCAGGAAACCGTTTTGCGTGAAGACGCTGATGCGCCCGCCACAATCGCTCCATGCTGTGATTTCAGCCTTCGTCATCTGCTTATGCAGCATCAAGCCTGGCGCAGCAGACAAAGAAAATACACGCGGGATAAGATATCCCTTTGGCGGAATGCGCTAACTACATAAAACGAACTGGAATCCCATGGACACTGCGAGCAAAGGCCCCATCAAGAAGACTCAACGTGCGGCGGATGTGCGTTCTCACTCTGCAGCGAAACCTTCGGAAGAGCAGCCCACGCGCTCGTCTCTGTTTGTCAATTCGGTCGAAAAAGCCATGAGCGTTCTCACAGCGTTTGACGGGTCAAAACGCTGTCTGACGTTGTCCCAGATCGCCTTGCTAACCGAGATGGATCTGAGTTCGGCGCAGCGCTTCACCTACACCTTGACTACCTTGGGCTACTTGCGCAAGGATGAGATATCGAAGACTTATGAGCTTTCGCCAAGACTCTTCGACTTCACCTATCACTATCTCGCTTCGAGTGAGTTGATGTATCGCGCGACTCCCTACGCGCAGCAACTCAGCAAGGAGACCGAAGAGACGACGAACATCACTGTTTTGGACGGCAGCGACATCGTTTTTGTGTTTCGAATCGTCAGCCGCCATGTGCTGAACCCGAACATCATCGTCGGCACTCGCCTGCCAGCCTATTGCACAGCGCCAGGACTGGCGATCCTCGCGCAATTGCCGGATGATGAAGTGACAGCCATACTCAACAATTCGCAGCTCAATCAGCACACGCCGCACACGATCTTCAAGCCACGCGCTATTCGAGAGCGACTTGAAGCGATTCGAGAGGCCGGATACGCGCACTCTGAAGAAGAGTATTTTTTGGGTGACATTTCGACTGCCGCCGCAATTCTCGACAGTAATGGTCGGGCCACTGGCGCTATCAATGTTGCTGTCGCAAAGCCCCGATGGAAAGGAAAAGCTGACGAAAACCGGATCTCAGATCTTGTGATCACGGCAGCCGCCGCTATATCCGGTCGACGTTAATTTTTGCAATCCAGGTCTGCTGACTTGTTGATTTCGTTTAAAAAACCGAGCCGCGCTGAGCTGGATGCCGCTCCAAATTTGAGCCACGTCTCAATAGCTTGACTCACCCCGTGGGAACATCCGGAGGGATCCGGTAGGCATAGTTGGGTCAAAAAAAAGCCCGCACGCCCATTGGCATTGCTTTTTTTTCATACGACTGCACGGCCACGGGACGCATCGTCAAAGGATTTGACCGGCATTCAGAGATATCCGGAACTTCTCTGTTGACAGTACTTGATCGAAATCAATCCGCCCGTGGCGCAACGGCCGGAAACTGGCCACTCACACGGCGAGGATTTCCATGCGACTCCAGTTTCTCGGTGCTACCGACACGGTGACCGGCTCCAAGTACCTTGTGCAGCACGACAAGGCCAGGGTCTTGGTCGATTGCGGCCTGTTCCAGGGGTACAAACAGCTGCGCTTGCGCAACTGGTCGCCCCTGCCGGTGAAGCCATCCGCGATTGACGCCGTGATACTGACCCACGCCCACATCGACCACAGCGGTTACCTGCCGCTGCTGGCGCGCCAGGGCTTTCGCGGCAAGGTCTATTGCACGCCCGCCACCGCCGACCTGTGCCGCATCCTGCTGCCCGACTCCGGCCACCTGCAGGAAGAGGAAGCCGAGTACGCCAACCGGCGCAGCCTGTCGAAGCATTCGCCCGCGCTGCCGCTGTACACGCGCGAAGACGCCGAGCGCTGCCTCAAGCTGCTCCATCCGGTCGACTACGGGAAACACTGGCAGCCAGCGCCCGGCCTGAACGCGAGCCTGACGCCGTCGGGCCACATGCCGGGATCGTCGTTTGTGCGGCTGGACAATGGTTCACGCTCGCTGCTGTTTTCCGGAGACATCGGTCGCCCGAACGACATGGTGCTCAAGGCGCCCTCACAGATGGACGGCGCAGACTACCTGGTCGTCGAGTCGACCTACGGCGACCGCCTGCACAAAAATTCCGATCCCCTGACGGCGCTTGGCGAGGTGATCAACCGAACCGCAGCGCGCGGCGGCGTGGTGGTGATCCCGGCTTTCGCGGTCGGCCGGGCCCAGAACCTGATGTACTGCATTCATCTGCTCAAGGCCCAGGGCGTGATTCGCGACAGCCTGCCCGTTTACCTCAACAGCCCCATGGCAGCCAGTGCCACCCAGGTGTTCCTCAAGCACAGGAACGAGTTGCGCCTGACGGCCGCGCAATGCGAGGCCATGACACACACGGCGCACATCGTGGGCACGCCAGAGGAATCGCGCCTGCTCAATACGCGCAAGGGCGCTATGGTCATCATTGCCGCCAGCGGCATGGCGACGGGCGGGCGCGTGGTGCACCACCTCAAGGCCTTCGCGCCCGACCCGCGCAACACCATCCTGTTCGCCGGCTTCCAGGCCGGCGGCACGCGCGGCGCGATCATTGCCGGCGGTGCGCCCACCGTACGCATCCATGGGGAAGACATCCCCGTGCATGCCGAGGTGGCCATGCTCGACGACCTGTCGGCCCATGCCGACGCGGTTGAGATCATCGGTTGGCTGAAGGGCTTCAAGGCGGCCCCGAAAAAGACCTTCATCACCCACGGCGAGCCGGCGGCCGCCGATGCCATGCGCCAGCGCATCGAGCGCGAGCTGCACTGGACCTGCCACATGCCTTGCTACCTGGAAACGGTCGCCCTCAACTGACCGTTGACCGGCTCCGGGCCGGCTCACAACCATTAAGGCTAAGCCAGCCCACACCAGACGGCCACGCGGGCGGCAAGATCCGCCCACAGGGCCCACGCAGCGGTCAGCGCCAGCAGGGCACCGGCCGCACGGGTGCCCCAGTCCTGCCGCAGCCGGTCACCCGCGCCCCGCAGGCGCGCCAGCAACGTGGGTGCCAGCGCCAGTGAGGCGCCGCTGCCAGCAGCGAACAGCGCCATCGACAGCGCCCCTTGCGGCGCGCCACCGCTCAGTGAGGCAACCAGCAGCGCCGAATACAGAAGGCCGCAGGGCATGAAGGTCCACAACGCGCCCGCGGCAAACACACCGCCGCGCGCCGCCGCGAGTGGCCGCATGCGCGCCCAGGCCGAGCGGCCAGCCGCATTCACCCAGGCCGGCTGACGCGCCTGGGCCAGCAACACCAGCCCCCACGCCAGCACCGCCAGATGGAACAGCGTCCAGACCGGCCGCAGCACCACGGCATGGGCCGTGAGCCAGGCAAAGCTTTCCACTGCGAGTGCGGCCGCGGCCCCGGCCACTGAATAACCGGCGAGCCGGCCTGCCAGGAAGATCCAGAGCGAGCGCGACGGCATGGAAGTGGATGTGGGTGTAGATGTAGGAAAACCGTGGCCAGCACGGGGCATGGCGGCGCAGGCCGCGCCGCACATGGCCACACAATGCGGGCCACCCGCCAGCCCCATCAGCAGCGCGGTGACAGCGAGGGTGGTGGACATGGCCGCTGGAGCTCTTCAAATAATGCGCGAGAACTTCGCGCGGTTGCGATCGGCCTGCAGGTAGCGGTCGAACGCCATGGCCACGGCCCGCACGAAAAACCAGCCCTTGGCCGTGACCTGGATGCTGGCGTCATCCAGCACCACCAGCCCCTCGTCGGCCAGTTCACTCAACTGCTCGAGCTCGGCCGCAAAGTAGGTCTGGAAGTCCAGCAGCCACGCCTGCTCGATCGACTCAAACAGCACCTGGCCCTGGCACATCAGCGCCATGATCACGGCCCGGCGGGCCAGGTCGTCCCGACTGAGGGCCAGACCGCGCGCCACCGGCAGCCGCCCCTGGTCGAGGTGGTCGCAATACTCTTCCATGGTCTTGGCGTTCTGGCTGTAGGTCGCGCCAATGCGGCCAATCGCCGAGACGCCCAGGCCAATCAGGTCGCAGTCGGGCTGGGTGCTGTAGCCCTGAAAGTTGCGGTGCAGGCGGCCCTGCCGCTTGGCAATGGCGAGCGCATCGCCGGGCAGTGCGAAATGGTCCATGCCAATGTAGACATAGCCCGCCGCCTCGAAGCCCGAGAGCGCTTGCGACAGCATCGCCAGCTTGGCCGCAGCGCCGGGCAGCTCGGCGGACACGATGCGCCGCTGCGGCTTGAAGCGCTCGGGCAGGTGGGCGTAGGCATACAGCGCGATGCGGTCGGGCCGCAGCTGCTGCACCTGGGCCAGTGTGCGCGCGAACGACTCCGGCGTCTGCCGCGGCAAGCCATAAATCAGGTCGATGTTGACCGAGTCGAAGCCTGTCGCCCGCGCCTGCTCCATCAGCGCGAACACCTGCTCGGCAGGCTGGATGCGGTGCACGGCTTTCTGCACCTCCGGGTCGAAGTCCTGCACGCCGAAGCTGATCCGGTTAAAGCCCAGTTCGGCCAGCGCGGCCAGGCGGGCACCGTCCACGGTGCGCGGGTCGATCTCTATGGAGTATTCGCCGCCGGGCACCAGCGCAAAACTGCGCCGCAGCATGGCCATCAGTTCCCTGAGTTCGGCGTCGGACAGGAAGGTGGGGGTGCCACCGCCCAGGTGCAGCTGCGTGACGGGTTGCTCCAGGCCCAGCTGGGCCGTGTGCAGGTCCACTTCGCGGCTGAGATAGCGCAGGTAGGAGGCCGCCCGGTCGTGGTGCCTGGTGATGATCTTGTTGCACGCGCAGAAGTAACACAGCGATTCGCAAAACGGGATGTGCAGGTACAGCGACAGCGGCTGCGGTTGCGCCAGCGCGGCCGGTCCGCTTTGGCGCTGGACCAGCGCCTGGCCATAGTCGGCCGCGGTAAATGCCTCGACGAAACGGTCGGCCGTTGGATAGGAGGTGTACCGAGGCCCGGGAATGTCGAATCGGCGCAAAAGGTCGGGCGAAACAGTGGTCATGGAGCAAAGTTTGCCGCGTGCTGCAGGTCGTCTGCTTGATCTAAATCAGTCGTTCGATATGCGGAGATAGGCGGAGATAGGCGGAGTGGGACCAGTTTGATCCAGATCAGAAGGGTCCAGATCAGAAGGACAAAAGGTGCACCGCGATGAAGCAGATTTCCGCCCGGCGACAGGCGACGAAGCCATCCCTCCGCCGGGGCTGCGGGAAGCCGACCGCGTCTTCTCACCGGAGCACCTAACGCGGGCATCAGCGGGCATCAGCCGGCAGACGAGTCGCCCCGCACCACCAGTACCGGTACCGGCGCATGCCGCACGATCTGCTCGGCATCGCTGCCCAGCAGCACCCGGCCGATGCCGCGGCGCCCGTGCGAGCCGACCACGATCAGGTCCGCCTTGATGCGCCGCGCCTGCTCTGCCACGTGGTCGCAGATTCGGCCCGGGCCTTCCACAACCAGCACAAAGTCAGCGTCCACGCCCTTGTCCACGGCCTTTTGCCGCTCATGCGCCAGCAACTTTTCGCCCGCCTCCCGCATCAGCGGAATGATTTCATTGAGGTAGTTCATCGCCGGCTCGAAGCCGTTGACATAGCTGAGCTCGTCCACGACATGGACCAGCCGCAGCCTGGCGCCGGTCAGCTGGGCCAGCCTGATGGCTTCGTCGAGTGCTTTTTCCGAGGTGGGGCTGCCGTCGACCGGCACGAGGATCTGATGGTAGGTGGACATGGTGGCTCCGGAGTTGAAAGGGTTTCAGCGCAGCGGCAGGCGCATCATCATGGTGTCTTGGGACGGCTCGGCCGAGACCTCGAAGCCAGCCTGCCGGGCCAGCGCGGCCATGCCGGTGTTCTCCAGCAGGCACTGCCCCACGACTTCGGCCGTGCCGCGCTCGCGCAGGTAGGCGGTCAGTTTGTCCAGCAGCAGGCGGCCCAGGCCCTTGCCCTGCCAGCCGGACGTCACCTGGATGGCGAATTCCGCCCGCAGGTTGTCCGGGTCGCACACGGCCCGCGCCTCCGCCACCATCGCGTGACCGCCAGACACCTGGGGCGCCAGCGCAATGAAGGCCATCTCGCGGTCGTAGTCGATCTGGCTGTAGCGCGCCAGCTCGGAATGCGGTACCTCGCGCCGCGCCATAAAAAATCGCAGGCGCATGTCGGCGGGCGACGCGCCGGCATAGAAGGCCATCAGGCGCTGGCCATCTTCGGGCCGGATCGGGCGCAGCAGCAGCTCGCACCCCGCCAGCTGGACACGCTCCTCCAGCGACGACGGATACGGGCGAATGGCGAGCCGGCTGCCCTCGCCCGCCGGCACCGGCCGCAGCCTGACCCGCGCATCCAGCGCCAGCACGCCGCGCTCATCGACCAGCAGCGGGTTGATGTCGAGTTCCGCCAGCCAGGGCAGGTCGCAGGCCATCTGCGACACCCGCAGCAGGGTGGTCAGCAGCGCCTGCTCGTGCGCCGCCGGACGGCCGCGATAACCGGCCAGCAGCGGCCCCAGCCGGCTCCGGGCGACCAGGTCGCGTGCCAAGCTGGTGTTGAGCGGCGGCAGGGCTACCGCATGGTCCTTGCGCAGCTCGACGGCGGTGCCACCCTCGCCCAACAACAGGACCGGACCGAACACGGCGTCGGTGGCGATGCCTACGATCAGCTCATGGGCGCCAGGGCGCTGCACCATGGCCTGCACGGTGAAGCCCAGCACCACCGCCTGCGGCAGCATGCGCGTCACCTGCTCAGACATCCTCACGGCCGCGGCCCTGACCGCTTCGGCCGATGCCAGACCCAGCACGACACCGCCGACGTCGGATTTGTGGATGACCTGCGGCGACACAATCTTCAGGACCACCGGGTAGCCGATCCGGTTGGCAGCGGCAACCGCCTCCTCCACGTCGCGGGCCTTGACGGTTTCAACGCCGGGGATGCCGTAGGCCCGCAACAGCGCCTGGGCCGGCGCCCCGTCGAGCCACTCGCGGCCGTCATGCAGCGCCTGTTCAAGCAATACCCCGGCTTGCGCCCGGTCCGGCGTGAAGTCGTCCAGCGTGGCGGCCGGGAGCTGTTGCAGGGCTTGCTGGTTTCGCGCATGGCCAAGCAGCTGCAGCCACGCCGCCGCCGCGCGCTCAGGCGTGCTGTAGGAGGCGATGCCCGCCCCCGCGCTGGACTGGCGCGCAGCCGCCACGGCGGCACCACCCAGCCAGCACGTCAATACCGGCTTGGCCGATGCCTGCATCATCGGCAGGCAGGCCAGCGCGATCTCGCTGGATGGAACAATGGCCGTCGGCGCATGCATGAACAGCACGGCATCGACGTCCGGCGCAGCCAGCAGCACGCGCAAGGCGTCCTGGTAACGGCTGACAGGGGCGTCGCCAATGATGTCAACCGGGTTGCCATGCGACCAGGTCCCGGGCAGGCATTGATCGAGGGCGGCCAGCGTCTGCTCACTCAGTTGCGCCAGGCTGCCGCCCCCCAGCTGCAGTGCATCGGCCGCCAGCACCCCGGCACCGCCGCCGTTGGTGACAATGGCCAGCCGCTCACCGCGCCACGGGCGCGCATGGGCCAGCGTTTCCGCGGCATCGAAGAGTGACTCTAGCGTGTCGACCCGCAGCATGCCAGCGCGCCTGACTGCGGCGTCGAACACGGCGTCCGAACCGGCGAGGGCTCCGGTGTGCGAGGCGGCCGCCCGGGCGCCATCGGGCGCGCGCCCGGCCTTGACCACGATCACCGGCTTGTTGCGCGAGGCCGCACGCGCGGCCGACATGAACTTTCGCGCCGCCTTGACCGATTCCGCGTACATCAGGATGGCCCGGGTCCCCGGGTCGCTGGCCAAGTAGTCGATCACGTCGCCGAAATCCACATCGGCGCTGTCGCCCAGCGAGATGAAATGCGAAAAGCCAATGCCGCGGCTGTTGGCCCAGTCCAGCATGGCAGTGGCCAGCGCGCCGGACTGGGTCACAAACGCGAGCCGGCCCGGCTGGGCATTGCCGGGCGCAAAGCTGGCATTCAGGCTGGCACCCGGCACCAGCGCGCCAATGCAGTTGGGCCCCAGGATGCGCAGCAGGTGTGGCCGCGCAGCATCCAGCATGGCCTGCTCCAGCGAGACCCCGCCTGCGGAGCCACCCTCTACGGCCAGCTGCTTCAGCCCTGCCGTGAGCACGATGGCGGCGCGCGTACCCTTGCGGCCCAGGGCGGCGATCAGTCCCGGCACGGTGTGTGCCGGCGTGCAGATCAGGGCCAGGTCCGGAGCCTGTGGCAGCGACTCGACATCGGGCCAGGCCGGCCCGCCATCCACGCTCGCATGCCGGCGGTTGACCGGCCAGACCGGCCCCTTGAAGCCGCCGAGCTTGAGGTTGCGCAGCACCACCGACCCCAGGCTGCCCTCGCGGTCGGAAGCGCCAATCACCGCCACCGACGCGGGCTGGAACAGAGCTTCAAGATTACGTACGCTCATGGGATTCCTTGCACGCAGGCGGGCCACCCCGTCTGACAAAACCAGATTAGCGCCAATACCGTTCAGTTAAGGACCCTTGAAGCTCCCTCCCCTTCCGGGGGAGGGTTGGGGTGGGGGCCAGCGACGACCAGGCAACACTGTGGCCCGACGCCCACGCCGTGAGCCCCCATCCCGGCCTTCCCCCAGCGGGGGAAGGAGATGATCGGCACTGCACGCGGTGTGCTAACTGAACCGTATTGAGATTAGCGCCCGGACAGCGCCAGCCTTTGCTTTAGATCAACGATTGCAGCGCTTGTGCCCCACAAAATGGAACGCAACATCAACAAGGATGCTCCATGGAAACCTACAACAGCAGCCAGGCACCGCGCTTTCGCCTGCTCCTCACCCAGCGCGGGGCCGAACTGCGTGCAGTCTTGCGCGCCGCCGGCCGCTTGCCCGACGAAGCAGCCGAAGCCGAGTCGCACGATGTGACGGATTTCAAGGACGTGGCAACGGAACAGTCACTGGCGACGGTCGCCGACGCCAAGGTGGACCATGCCGCCCACGAACTCGAGCAGGTGCTGACCGCGCTGCGCCGGCTGGACGACGCCACGCCCGGCCATCCTTCGGACTACGGCCAGTGCCTGGACTGCGGCGAAGCCATCGATCTGCGGCGGCTTGCGGCCCTGCCGGCTACCCCCTACTGCATCGCCTGCCAGGCCATTCATGAGCATGAACGGCAGCCGGCGCTGCGGCGCTAACCCCTCCACCCTCCACCCACCCTGAAACCGAAAGGAAACCCCATGAGTACCAAAACCACTCAGCGTGCGCCGCCCCACGAGGCGAGCGCCGCCGATTTCGCCCCCTGGAACCTGCTGGCCAACCTCGGTCGCCTGCAGTTCGCGCTGGCGGCTGACAGCGCGAGCGCCATGTTCCGCGGCTCCGAAGCCATTCGCAAAGTCCAGCAGCAGGCCGCGCACCAGGCCGCGGTCCACCACGAGGCGGCTGCACAAAGGCTGCGCGACCCGCACGGGCCTGCCGAGCTGCTCACCATTGAGTCGGACCTGCTGCGTTTCGATATGCATGAGGCGGCCCACTACTGGCAGCAGATCGCGACGGCCATGATGAAGGCCCAGCTGGAAATGATGGGCTGCGCCAGCCACCTGCTGGGCTCCAGCGCCGGCGACAGCTTCAAGCCGGCGCTGCAAGCCTGGCAAGCCAGTCTTTCCGCCTCCCTGAATGGCGCGGAAAACCGGCCAACGACGCATTAAGCTGCCGCCCCGCGGCCTGCGACCGCTCTCCCGGGCGGTCGCGCCTGTCAGTCGAGGTGCACGTAGCGGCCGGGTGCTGCCAGCGGAGCGCCCTCGAACATCACCGCATTGACACGCGGCGGCTTGACCCTGCTAGACGAGTGCTGCCTCAGCCAGTCATGCCAGCCGGTCCACCATGAACCTTGCCGCAGCGCCGCCGTGTCGAGCCAGTCGTGGGGATGGGCAGGCGCCTTGCCCGGCGCGTGGGAGGCGATGCGGTAGCTTGCCTGCGGATGCGCGGCAGGACCAGCCGGCGGATTGACGATGCCCACGTTGTGGCCGCCGGAACTCAGGACAAAGCTGACCGGGCTGGAGGTCAGGCGGTGAATCTTGTACACCGAGTGCCAGGGCGACACATGGTCGTTCTCTGTCGCGACCACAAAGAGCGGCAGCTCGATATGGGACAGCCTCACCACGTGGCCGGCAGCGCGGTAGCGGCCCGCGGCCAGGTCGTTGTGCAGGTAAAGGCTGCGCAGGTATTCGCTGTGCATGCGGGCGGGCAGGCGCGTTGCATCGGCATTCCAGGCCCGCAGGGCCGTCATGGGCGTGTGCGCCCCCATCAGGTACTCATGGACCAGCTTGGACCAGACCAGGTCCTTGGAATTGATCAGCGCGAAGGCACCCGCCATCTGCCGCTCATCGAGGTAGCCCCACTCCGCCATCAGGTCTTCGACGAACGCGATCTGGCTCTCATCGATGAACAGCCCCAGTTCGCCCGGCTCGTGGAAATCGGCCTGCGCCGCCAGCAGGGTCACCGTCTTCAGCGGGTTGGGGCTGCTGCCGGCCAGGGCCGCCGCCGCGATGGCCAGCAGTGTTCCGCCCAGGCAGTAGCCCATCGCGTGGATGCGCGCGCGCGGCCGGATGGCCCGAACCGCCTGCAGGGCCGCCATGACGCCCATTTCCAGGTAGTTGTCCATGCCCAGGTCGCGATCGGCGCTGTCGGGGTTCCGCCATGAAATCATGAAGACGGTGTGCCCCTGCTCCACCAGGTATTTGACCAGCGAGTCGTCGGGCGTCAGGTCGAGGATGTAGTACTTCATGATCCATGACGGGACGATGAGCACGGGTTCGGCATTCACCTCGGCCGTGACGGGCTCGTACTGGATCAGCTCGATCAGGTGGTTTCTGAATACCACCTTGCCCGGCGTCAGCGCCACGCCCTGTCCGGGCGCGAAGGCCTCGACGCCACGCGGCTTGCCATCGGTGAGGACGGCGAGCGCATCGCGCGACCAGTTGGCCAGCCCGGTGGCCAGGTTGACGCCCCCATTGGCCAGCGTCTCCTTCAGGACCTGGGGATTGGTGGCGATGAAATTTGAAGGCGACAGCATGTCCAGCCACTGGCGGGTGATGAAGGCGGCCACCTCCTCATGGTGCTGCGATACACCCCGGACGCCAGTCATGGCCTCGGCCCACCACTGCTGCTGCTGCAAAAAGGCCTGCGCCAGAACGTTGAACGGCGGCGCCTGCCACTCGGGCCGCGAGAAGCGCTTGTCCTGCGGCAGGGCCTCCACGCTCACGGGGTGATCCTGCTGCCAGGGCTGCGGCGCGTACTGCAGCCACAGCAGCCACTTGCGCAGGGCGCTGGCGCCCAGCTCGGCCTGCTTGGACGGTGAAACCAGCAAGTGGCTGAGCCAGTCGGTGTAGGCCAGGATGAGCGACGCCGGCGAGATGCCGTGTGCCTGCCGGGCCAGCCAGAGCTTGAGGGGAACGTCCATGGGAGGCAGTGCGTGCTGCCCCTCGGGACGCGGGTCGTAAAGCGCCATGAAAACCCCCGTTCTGTGGCGATGGCCGCCACATGCCTGCCACATGATCCCACCTGCACCGTATTTTCGGCTTGCGCCAGATCAAGGACAAGCCCGCCAACCCACCCATGCCGGGGTGGATTGCGTACCATGGTGGCATGTTGCCGACCTCGATGTTTGCAATGACCGCCGACCCCGCCGGACGGCGATTGCTGCCGGCTCACAAACCGCTGCCGCCCACCGGCGACCACGACCTGTTGGTGCGCGTGCTCGCTTGCGGGGTCTGCCGCACCGACCTGCACATCATTGACGGCGACCTGCCGCCGCGGCGGCCCCAGGTGGTGCCGGGGCATGAGGTGGTCGGGCAGGTTGTCGCCCTCGGGGCCGGGGCCACGCGGTACACCGTCGGGCAGCGTGTCGGCATCCCCTGGCTGGGCGGCGCCTGCGGTCGCTGCGCCTTCTGCGCCATGGACCGCGAAAACCTCTGTGATTTTCCGGTGTTCACCGGCTATGACCGCGACGGCGGCTTCGCCGAGTACGCAGCCGCCAATGAGCGTTTCTGCTTTGCCCTGCCGGCGCGCTACGACGACGCCCATGCCGCGCCCTTGCTGTGCGCCGGCTTGATCGGCTTTCGCGCCTGGCGCCTGGCCGGTGCGGCCCTGCCGCGCCGTTTGGGCCTGTATGGCTTCGGGGCTGCCGCGCACATCATCTGCCAGATCGCCGTGGCCCAGGGGCAGGAGGTGTTTGCCTTCACCCGCGCCGGTGACCAGCCCGGGCAGGACTTCGCCCGCAGCCTGGGCGCCGCGTGGGCCGGCAGTTCCCTGAACGCCGCCCCGGCGCCGCTAGACGCGGCGCTCATCTTCGCGCCCGCGGGCGAACTGGTGCCGGCGGCGCTGGCCGCCACATGCAGGGGCGGCACCGTGGTCTGCGCGGGGATCCACATGAGCGCCATTCCCTCCTTCGATTACCGGCTGCTCTGGGGCGAACGGGTGCTCAGGTCGGTGGCCAACCTCACGCGCGCCGACGGCGAGGACTTCTTCCGGCTGCTGGGGGATTTGCCGCTGCAAACCCATGTGCAGACCTTCGCACTGCGCGACGCCAATGCTGCGGTGCAGGCGCTGCGCGCCGGGGCGGTGAACGGGGCCGCGGTGCTCATTCCCTGAGCTGGGCGCCTGTCGCGCGGGGTCCGCCCACGGTCCGTATCAAACACACCGCTGGACACATCACTGTATTTTTTGCGGTCCTGGTCATCGCCACGGGCGTCACCCTGCGGCCGGGCACTCATGCCGTTGAAGCAGATCAAACACTTATCTCGACAGGTCACGTGCAGTGTCCCGATTTGCGAAATGTCAAAGACAGAAAAAGCCAACGGCATAGAGTGAATTGAGTCCGCCATGCGCAGCGGCCAGCAGTCACTTCCCGGCCCCCGATTCAGATTCAAGGAGTACGAAGATGAAAACAGATGCACAGCTCAAGGCCGACGTCACGGCGGAACTCGCCTGGGACGCGGCCATCAACCCCATAGGCATCGGGGTCATTGCCAGGGATGGCGTGGTGACACTCACGGGCCACCTCGACACCTTCGCTGAAAAGCGTGCGGTGGAGCGCGCGGTGCGCCGCGTCTCGGGAGTCCGCGGCATTGCCCTCGAGCTGGACGTCAAACTGGCTGCCGAGCACCAGCGCAGCGACTCCGAGATCGCGCAGGCCGCATCCTCGGCGTTGCGTTGGAGTTCACTGGTTCCCGACGAACGGGTGAAGGTCGAGGTCGAAGACGGCTGGGTGACCCTGACCGGCGAGGTGGACTGGAGCTACCAGCTCGCCAGCGCCGAGCAGTGCATCCGTCCGCTCGTCGGCGTACGCGGCCTGACCAGCCACATCCATATCAAGCCCCGTGCAAGCCCGAAAGACATCGGCGCCGGGATCACCGCGGCGCTCACACGGCAGGCAACACGCGAAGCCCAGCATCTCGACGTCGAGGTCGAGGGCGGCGTCGTCACGATCAGGGGCAAGGTGCACTCGCTGGCGGAGCATGACGCCGCCATAGGTGCCGCCTTCGCCGCCCGGGGCGTTTCGCGTGTGGTCGACAAGCTGGAGGTCGGTGCCTAGGGCCTGTTAACACAAACGCAGTCCATCGGCAATCAGCGCGAAGCTGATGAAACCGACGAACATCACGTCGAGTTTCTCGAAGCGAGAGAAGATACGGCGATAGCCCTTCAGGCGCCGGAACAGTCGCTCCACCTCATTGCGGCGTTTGTACATCTCACGGTCGTACTCCCAAGGCTCGACTCGCGTCTTCAGAGGCGGCACGACGGGGATAAAGCCCAGATCGAGCGCGAGCTGCCGAGTCTCATTGCCTTCGTAGGCGCGGTCCATGAGCAAATGAAGCGGTCGATCCGGCGCACCCAGGCGGCTGAGGAGCGCGCGCCCCGCGGGCGCATCGTGCGCCTGGCCGGGCGACAGCGAAAACGTTACGGCCGTTCGAGCATCCGCGGCAACCATATGAATCTTGGTGGTCCACCCGCCTCTGGATTTTCCGATGGACTGGGGGCCGTTTTTTTTGACGCCCCGGTGCCATCGGGTGCACCTTCACGATGGTGCTGTCCAGCGACACGGCCTCGATCCTGATGCGCACCACCTGGGCTTGCTGAAGTTCTGCGAAGACGCGGTCCAGCACGCCGCTCTTGGACCAGCGGTTCATGCGCGTGTAGATGGTGTGCCAGTTGCCGAAGCGCTTGGGCAGGCCGCGCCACTTGCAGCCGTGCTCGGCGACATACAGGATGGCGTTCAACACACTCAGATTCGACAGGCTGACATTGCCGCGTTGCAGCGGCAAGCAGTGCTCGATCTGGGCAAACTGGGCTTGAGTGATCTCCATGTATGAAGTATCTCGCTCCATTCATGATCAACTCAATTAGTGTTAACACGCCCTAGCCCGTCTTTCGCGTCTCGCCAAATTTTTCAATCGCATTTTTTCAACCCCCCCACGAGGATCATCATGACAACTCATCTGCGTGTATTCGAACCCGGCATCAGCGACACCTTCGAGTCGGCCCTGCGCCGCTTCTTCTCACCAGTCCCGCTGTCCCGCTGGATATCAACGCACAGGCCATCCAGATGCGCGTGGACGTCTCTGAAAAGAAAGACGCCTACGTCGTCAAGGCAGACCTGCCCGGCGTCAAGAAGGACGATATCAATGTGCGCATCGACGGCAACATCGTGCAGATCGACGCCGAGGTCAAGCAGGAAAAGGAAACCAGGGGCAGCGATGACAAGGTTCTGCGCAGCGAGCGCTACTACGGCAGCGTGTCGCGCACCTTCAGCCTGTCCCAGGACGTGGACGACGCCAAGGCCGTAGCCAAATATGCCGACGGCGTACTGACGCTGGAACTGCCGAAAAAGGCCACCGCCGCGTCCAAGAAAGTGACCGTGCAATAAGAGCTGCCCCTTGCCGACGCTGTGGGCCCTGTCCACAGCAGCAGACCATCCGTGACGGATGGTCTGCTGCACGTGGGGGGAAAACCGTGCGACGACCGGGCTGGCGACCGCGGCAGAACGGGTGCGTGTTTGCGTATTTGAAAACCCTGAGGGGAAACCGCTTTGCCCGCACCCCGCGACGGCGGTGCAGCATCGCATACAGCCTCATCAGGGAAGATCGGCCTCTAGTGTGGTGTTGCACGCTATCCGGCACCTAAAACCGCGTCTTTTCGTCCATGGCGGCGTTGCAAATCCGCGCAATAGCGGGGCTATTGCTGTGGTTTGCGCCTTGCCCTGACCAAAAATCCATCGGTTTTATGGGTGCCGTCAAGCATGCAACACCACACTAGCGCACAGTCAGTACATGTGCTGGCCACCGTTGATCGAGAAATTGGCGCCCGTGGTGAAGGCCGCGCGCTGCGACACCAGGTAGGCCACCAGTTCCGCGACCTCGGCCGGGTCGCCAAGCCGTCCGGCGGGAATCTCCGGCAATATTTTCTCCTGCAGCACCTGCGGCGGCACCTTCTCGACCATGCGGGTGCGCAGGTAGCCCGGCGAGACGGTATTGACGGTGATGTTTTTGCTGGCAAACTCCAGGGCCAGCGACTTCGTGAACCCATGGATTCCGGCTTTCGACGCCGCATAGTTGGCTTGACCAAAAGCGCCGCGTTGGCCATTGACAGACGAGATATTCACAATACGGCCCCATCCGAGCAGGAGCATGTCTTCAATGACCTGCTTGGTCATGTTGAACATCGAGTCGAGGTTGGTACGCAGCACCGTGTCCCACGCTTCCTCAGACATCTTGCGAAAGCTCGCGTCGCGGGTGACGCCGGCGTTGTTGACCAGCACCGACACGGGACCATGCTGTTGGCGTATGGCCTCCACCGCGGCGGCACAGGAAGCGAAGCGCGTGACGTCGACCGCGGCGGTTGCAAAATGGTAGCCCAGCGCCTGTTGCGCAACCAGCCAGTCGTCCACCTGCTTGTTCCCCGCCGAGTGCAGCGCCACAACGGTGAAGCCATCGTCGGCCAGGCGCCTGCAGATCGCCTCCCCGAGACCGCCAGTGCCGCCGGTCACCACGGCGATGCGTCGCGTTGTTTCCATATGCCACTCCTTCGCGTGATGATATTCGCGTAGCGGTGTCAAGCCAATACCCGTTGAGCCACCCATCGAGCCAGATCAAGCACCAACCTGGGGCAAGGCGACCAGGCGAGCCCCGCGCAGGCCCATTACTCCGGCTGGCGAAGGCTGCATGCAGAAACCGCGCCGCTGTAGCGACCGCAAACTGTCAGTCACCAGGGAGCACTGTAGCGCGTATGTGTGACCTGTATGTGACCTGTGAGACGCCGGCTCACGACTTCGGCTCGTCCAGCCGCACCAACAGCACGGGCACCGTGCTGCTGCGCACCACCCGTTCGGCCTCGCTGCCCAGGGTCAGGCGGCTGAAGCCGCGGCGGCCATGGGTACCCATCACGATCAGGCCGCAACCGGCCTTTTTGGCTTCGTCGATGATCACATCGGCAATGCGCCCCTGCGTCACCTCGCACAGCAGGGTGTCGGCCTGCACGCCGGCATCGGCGGCGGCACGCTTGGCCTTGGCGAGCACGTCTTCTCCGTACCGGCGAAGCTCGTTCAGCATCTCCTGGTAGTTGGTCACGGACGACATCTCCACAAGCATCGGGAAGTTGTCCGCCACGTGCAGCAGGGACAGCCGTGCCTTTTGCTCGGCGGCCAGGCCGATGGCTTCGCGCAAGCCACGCTCGGCCGTGGCGCTGCCATCGAGGGGAACGAGGATTCGGTGGTACATGGTGGGTTCCTTCCAGGCCGGTCCAGCAGGGTCCCCGCCGCCGGCCAGCCGCGCGGACGGTTAAATTCTGTATCCCGGATGAGCGCAGGCACTTGAGATACCTCAAGCCCGCGTCAGGTCATGCAACCGTATCTCGTCGCACCCCCGTGTACGTTGCCCCTATGCGTTCCCCCGCTTCGCAGGACAGGTCGGCGCACCGTCTGTACGGCCGGCCCATTGATCTGCATCAATGGCATGGACGGGCGGGCTCCTATGCTCTTATGCTGTAGGTGAGGAACATCCGTTCGCGACCCTATGGCAACCACATGGGCAACCCTATGGGAAAGGCATCGCAATGAGCCACACCCGTCCCCACGACCCGCACAGTGCTGCAGGCCCTGCCATGGCGTTATGCGAGCGCAAGACGGCACCGCCCGGGGCCGACGAAGCACCCGGCTACCGCGGCCGACTGACCGCAGGAGCGGACTGAATGTGCTTCTCGGCCACCGTCAGTTTCGCGGCTGGCGCCTACCTCCTCGGGATCGGCACGCTGACCCTGAAGCAGCCTCGCCGTCCGCGCGAACTGGCCTTTGCCGCCATCCCGCTGCTGTTCGCCGTCCAGCAGTTGAGCGAGGGCATCCTCTGGCTGACCTTCGAGCCCGCCATGCCCTGGCTCAATGAGGCCATGACACACGTGTATTCCTTCATGTCCCATGTGTTGTGGCCCATCTATGTCCCGGTCGCGGTGCTGTTGATCGAGCCACCGGGGCCGCGCCAGCGGGCGCTGCTCGCGCTGGTGGGCATCGGGGTCGCGGTGGGCGCCTTCCTGCTGTACCACCTGGTCGACTACCCGGTGAGCTCGCGGCTGACGGGGCAACACATCCAGTATGTCTCGCCGCCGCATTTTCTGGCTACGGCGTCAACGCTGTACCTGGTGTCCACCACGCTCAGCCTGATGCTGTCCACGCACCCGAAAGCGAAGGTCTTCGGCGCCCTGGCACTGCTGTCCTTTGCCGTCGCCTACGGCTTCTACACCACCTGGTTCATCTCGGTCTGGTGCTTCTTTGCCGCCTTGCTGAGCACCGCGGTGTATTTGCATTTTCTTCCCCGCCGCACGCCAAGAAGGAGCTTCCCGTGAACGCCGCGTCCGGTCCGGCAGTTGGCGGCACCCCGCCTGAGGACGGCAGGCCCGTGGGAGAGGCTGCCGCGCTGGTCAACAGCCTGTCCGCGGCATTGCAGGCGGAGCTGATCGAAACCCACATCTCCTGGGTGCTGCTGGCCGGAGACACCGCCTACAAGATCAAGAAACCGGTGCAGCTGGCCTTTGTGGATTACGGCGACCTGGCTGCGCGGCGTCATTTCTGTGA
Organism: Polaromonas sp. P4_F9; assembly: GCF_056401235.1. Lineage (NCBI taxonomy): Bacteria > Pseudomonadati > Pseudomonadota > Betaproteobacteria > Burkholderiales > Comamonadaceae > Polaromonas > Polaromonas sp. P4_F9. Next base: position 275,547 of record NZ_JBFUJT010000002.1, read on the forward strand.
AGAGGAAGTGCGGCTGAACCGGCGGCTGGCGCCGTCGCTGTACCTCGGTGTCACGCGCATCACCGGCACGCCCGGGGCGCCCGTCCTCGATGGCGCCGGGCCCGCGCTGGAGTACGCGGTGCGCATGCGACGCTTCGCGCCGGGTGCGCTGTTCAGCGAGCAGCTGGCTGCAGACAGGCTGCGCACCGACGGTGTTGACCGGCTGGCAGCACTGCTCGCCAACTTTCATGAGTCCGCGCCGCGCGCCAACGCAACCAGCGATTTCGCGAGCCCCGAACGGCGGCGCGCCAGCGCGCTGGCGGCACTTGAAGGCGTGCGGCCGCTGGCGAGCGAGGACGTGTTCGCCGCGCTCCGGGCCTGGCTAGAAGCCGGAGCTGGCGCGCTGGCGCCGTTGTGGACCTCCCGCAAGGCGGATGGCCGTGTGCGCGAATGCCATGGCGACCTGCATCTGGCCAATGTGGTGGCGCACGATGGCGGCGTGGTGGCCTTCGACTGCATCGAGTTCGACCCGGCACTGCGCTGGGTTGATGTGCTGGATGACGTAGCCTTCGCCGTGATGGACTTCGACGCCCGCGGGCGCCGCGACCTCGGCTTTCGCCTGCTCAACGGCTGGCTCGACCGCACCGGCGACCATGGCGGCCTGCCCGCGCTGCGGTTTTCGCTGGTCTATCGCGCGCTGGTGCGGGCGCAGGTAGAACACCTGCGCCGGGCCAACAGCAGCCAGGCGCAACGCTACCTGCGGGCGGCGATGGGCTGGATAGCGCCCCGCGACGTGCGGCTGTCCATCACCCATGGCCTGCCGGGTTCGGGCAAATCCTTCGCATCACAGCGCCTGCTGGAACAGCAGGGAGCGATCCGGCTGCGCTCGGACGTCGAGCGCAAGCGCCTGTTTGGCCTTGGCCTGCTCGAGGATTCACGCGCCCGGGGGCTGAACCTGTACGACGCCGACGCCACCGCGCGCACCTATCGGCAGCTGTTCGAGACGGCGCGCACCGCGCTGCAGGCAGGTTACCCGGTGATCCTCGATGCGGCGTTCCTGCGTCGCGCGGAACGCACCCAGGCCCAGGCACTCGCGCGCACGCTGGGCGTGCCGTTTTCCATCATCGCCTGCGAGGCGCCGCTGCCGGTGCTGCGCGCGCGCCTGCTGGGCCGCCGGGGGGACCCGTCCGAGGCTGACACCGCCGTACTCGAGCGTCTGCGCACAGCTGCCGAGCCGCTCGCCGGCGACGAACTTGCCTTTGTCCAGGCCATGGCCGGGGACGGGGTCCCGTGATCGTTTTGCTGCCCTGCTCCGTCTCGTCCCGCCCGGCCACCGGAACCGGCGCCCCGCGTTGAGCTTTGTCAAGGCCGCGCGCGCGTGCCTTGCCTACAGTAACCGGAACAGGCCCCCATCATGCAAACCCCGCCGACTCCGCTCACTTCACTCACTCCGCACAAGCTGCGCCTGCGCCGGCTGGGCATAGACACCTACCAGGAGCCGGTGCTCTACATGCACCGCGACTGCCGCGTCTGCCACTCGGAAGGCTTCGAGGCGCAATCGCGGGTGGAGCTCGCGCTGGGCGACCGCACCATTGTCGCCACGCTGAATGTGGTGTCGGGCGATTTTCTCGCGCCCGACGAGGCTGGCCTGTCCGAAGCGGCTTGGCGTCTGCTCGGGGCGCAGGAAGGTGACCTGGTCTCGCCGCGCCACCCCTCGCCGCTCGAATCGCTGGGTCACGTGCGCGCCAAGGTCTATGGACGGCACCTCACCCAGGCGGCCATCACGGCCGTGATTGAAGACGTGGCCGCGGGTCGCTACTCGGACCTGCAACTGGCGGCCTTTGTAACCGCCTGTGCCGGCGACCGGCTGGACCTGGAAGAGACCGTCTCGCTCACCCGCGCGATGGTTGCCGTCGGCGAGCGGATTGACTGGGGTGAAGGCCTGGTGATGGACAAGCACTGCGTGGGCGGGCTGCCGGGCAACCGCACGACCATGGTGATCGTGCCCATCGTGGCGGCCTGCGGGCTGCGCATGCCCAAAACCTCGTCGCGCGCCATCACCTCCCCCGCCGGTACGGCCGACACCATGGAAACACTGGCGCCGGTGGACCTGGATGTGGCGCAGATCCGCCGGGTGGTGGAACGCACCGGCGGCTGCGTGGTGTGGGGCGGCGCGGTGCGCCTGAGCCCGGCGGACGACATCCTGATCCGGGTAGAGCGCCCGCTGGACCTGGACAGCCAGGGCCAACTGGTGGCCTCGATCCTGTCCAAGAAGGTGGCTGCGGGCTCTACCCATGTACTGATCGACATGCCGGTAGGGCCCACCGCAAAAGTTCGCAGCGTGCCGGCCGCGGAGTTGCTAGGGCGGCTGCTCAGCCAGGTGGGGCAGGCGCTGGGACTGCAGGTGCGCGTGGTGCAAACTGACGGCATGGCCCCGGTGGGCCGGGGCATAGGCCCTGCGCTGGAGGCACGCGACGTGCTGGCCGTGCTGCGCAACCAGGCCGATGCGCCGGCCGACCTGGCCCAGCGCTCGCTGCTGCTGGCCGGCGAGGTTCTCGAGTTCGGTGGCGCCGCGCCGGCCGGTGGCGGACTGGCGCTGGCCAGCGCCGTACTGGCCGATGGACGGGCCTGGCGCAAGTTCCAGGACATCTGCACGGCTCAGGGCGGTCTGCGCGAGCCACCCGTCGCGGCCTACCAGCAGGCCGTGCAGGCGCGGCGCAGCGGCAGCGTTGTCGCCATCGACAACCGGCGCCTGGCACGCATTGCCAAACTGGCCGGTGCGCCGGAAGCAGCTTGCGCGGGCATCGACCTGCATGTTCGGCCAGGAGATTTCGTCGAACGCGGCCAGCCGCTGTTCACGCTGCACGCGGCCACGCCGGGTGAGCTGGCCTATGCATTGGAATACGCGGCCTCGCAGGCCGAGACCGTGCATGTGCTGGAGGATGTCTGATGCTGATCGTCGCCCTTCCGGGTGAGGCCCGGCTCGCGGGCAGGCTGGCGCGCCTGCTGCGCTGCGGCTGGAGCGAGCTGCGACAGCACCGCTTTCCCGACGGGGAAACCCTGGTGCGCATTGACGCGCCGGTGATGGGCCGCTGCGTCGTGCTGGCCGGCAGCCTGAACCAGCCCGACGCCAAGACTCTTCCCCTGCTGTTTGCCGCCGACGCGGCACGCGAGCTGGGCGCCTCGCGGGTCGGCCTGGTGGCGCCCTACCTGGCCTATATGCGGCAGGACCACCGCTTTCACCCCGGCGAGGCGATCACTTCGCGCAGCTATGCACGGCTGCTGTCGGCATCACTTGACTTCCTCGTCACGGTCGACCCGCACCTGCACCGCTGGCGCAGCCTGGGCGAGATCTATCCAATCCGCACACAGGCGGTCGCGGCGGCACCGATGATCGCGCGCTGGCTGCGCAGCCATGTCGACCGTCCGCTGGTGATCGGGCCCGACGAGGAAAGCGGGCAATGGGTTGCCGAGGTGGCCAGGCTGACGGATGCCCCCTGGACGGTGCTGGGCAAGACCCGCCTGGGCGACCGCGAGGTGCAGGTTACGCTGGCCGACGGCGGCCCCTGGCCAAACAGGACGCCGGCGCTGCTGGACGACATCGTCTCCACCGGCCAGACCCTGGTCGCCGCTGCCACGGCGCTGACACAAGCCGGCATGGCCGCACCCCTGTGCATCGGCGTGCATGCCCTGTTTGACAGCGGCGCACTGCAACGGCTGCAGGACGCCGGCGTGACACGCGTGGTGACCTGCGATACGATCCCTCACGCCAGCAACGCCATCCGCCTCGCGCCCTTGCTGGCCAGGGCCGTGCTCGCCATTTCAAGCCATACACAGCGCAACCCGCCATGACGTCAAAAAATGTCCTGCTGATCCAGGGTCACCCCGACGCGTCCACCCGCCACCTGTGCCACGCCCTGGCCGCCGCCTACGCCAGCGGCGCGCAGGAGGCCGGCCACAGCGTGCGCTCGCTCAACGTGGCGGAACTCGAGTTTTCGCTGCTGCGCAGCCAGAAAGCCTGGGAGGAAGGCGAGTTGCCCGCCGGCCTGCGGCAGGCGCAGGACGCCATACGCTGGGCCGAGCACATCGTGCTGTTCTTTCCGCTGTGGCTGGGCGACATGCCCGCGCTCCTGAAAGGCTTTCTGGAGCAGGTGGCGCGGCCCGGTTTTGCCTTTGAGCGCGAGGGCGGCAGCACCGCCTTCACCAGAAAGGGGCTGACAGGCCGCTCGGCCCGCATTGTGGTCACGATGGGGATGCCCGCCCTGCTTTACCGCTGGTATTTCCGCGCGCACAGCGTGAAGTCACTGGAGCGCAACATTCTGGGCTTTGCCGGCATCGCGCCCGTGCATGAGACACTGATCGGGATGGTGGGCAATTTCAGGGCTGGCGACGCGGAGCGCTGGCTGATGAAACTGCAGCGGCTGGGACAAAAAGCGCTGTGACGGGCGTCACCGGGCTCGCCGAAGGACTAAAGTCGGGCCATGTCCGTAACACGGCACTGGAAGCTCGCATCGGTGATGACGCAAACCGGCAAATCTGACGACCCGTCCGTGAAGGACGCTGACGAAGTAGCCCGGGCTTTCGGGGCAGACCTCGACCGCGGGCTGACGTCGCAGGAAGCCGCGCGCCGGCTCGCGGAACAAGGCCCCAACGAACTGCGCGCAGCGCCGCGAGTGCCCACCTGGCGCCGTATCCTGGCGCATTTCCAGGACCCGCTGATCTACCTGTTGCTGGCCGCCATTGCCATCTCGCTCGTCGCCTGGGCAATCGACGGCTGGGTCGGCTGGCCCGTCGATGCGATGGTGATCGCGGTCATCGTCATCCTCAATGGCGTTCTGGGTTTTATGCAGGAAGCGAAGGCAGAGCATGCCGTGGCTGCGCTGGCCCGGATGACCGCGGTGACCTCGGCGGTTGTGCGTGACGGGCAGGTGCTGCGGGTGCCGAGTGCCGAACTGGTGCCCGGGGACTTGCTCGTGCTCGGCGAAGGTGACGCGGTCGGAGCGGATGGACGCCTGGTGCTGGCCACCTCACTGCGTGTACAGGAAGCCTCGCTGACGGGTGAGAGCGAGGCCGTGCTCAAGGACGCGGCCACCTTGCGCGAACCGGCCACCCTCGGCGACCGGCTCGACATGGTCTTCAAGGGCACCGCCATTGCGCAGGGCAGCGGTCGTGCCGTGGTGACGGCGACCGGCATGGACACGCAGGTGGGCGCCATCGCCGAAATGCTCAAGGCGACCGCCCAGGAAGGCACGCCGCTGCAGAAGGAAGTCGCCCGCATCGGGCGCATGCTCGGCATCGCAGTGATCATCATTGCCCTGGTGGTGGTCGCAACCGTTTTGCTGCTGTCGGAGATTCACAGCGCGGCCGATGTCATCGATGTGCTGCTGCTAGGTGTTGCGCTGGCCGTGGCAGCCGTTCCCGAAGGGCTGCCGGCGATCCTGTCGGTGGTGCTCGCCCTGGGGGTTCAGCGAATGGCCAAGCACAACGCGATCATCAAGAACCTTTCGTCGGTGGAGACGCTGGGCTCCGCCTCGGTCATCTGCTCGGACAAGACCGGCACGCTGACCCGCTCGGAGATGACCATTGAACGGGTCATGACCGCTTCCGGCGGAACCCGTATCACCGGGGTGGGATACGCTCCCCACGGCCAGGTGGAACACGAGGGCGCCAGGCTCGGTGCCGGAGCGCTGCATGCCGAGCACGTGGTGGTGCTCAGCGGGGGCAGCCTGGCCGGCAACGCCGACCTGCGCCAAAGCGAGGATGGCGCCTGGGAGATCCACGGCGACCCCACCGAAGCGGCCTTCCTGGTGGCCGAGCGCAAGCTGGGCCACGCCGAAATGCGCGAGCGGCGCGAGCGGCGTTTCGAGCGCATTGGCGACATCCCGTTCACCTCCGAGCGCAAGATGATGTCGACGATAGCGCTCGACCACGAACACGGCGATACGGTTGTTGTGGTCACCAAGGGCGCGCCGGATGTCCTGCTCCAGAGATGCAGCCTGGCGCGGGTAGGAATGGAGTCGGTCGAACTCAACGACGCGCTGCGGGCGAAGATTCTGGCCGACGTTGAGACGCTATCCGATGCCGCGCTGCGCACGCTGGCTGTGGCCTACCGCCCCCTCGGCCCCGACGAGAACCCGCAGCTCACGGACACCCTGGAACACGACCTCATCTTCGTCGGCACCGTGGGCATGATCGACCCGCCGCGCGAGGAGGCGGCGCAGGCCATTGCCGAGGCGCGGCGCGCCGGCATCCGGATCATCATGATCACCGGCGACCACCCGCGCACCGCCGCCCGCATTGCCGCAGACCTGGGCATCGTCGATGCCGGCGCCACGGCGCTGACGGGCGCCGAGCTCGATGCGCTCGACGATGCGGGGTTCGCGGAGGCGGTGCGCAAGACGTCGGTCTATGCCCGGGTGGCGCCCGCGCACAAGCTGCGCATCGTCGACGCGCTGCAGGCCCACGGAGACATCGTCGCGATGACGGGCGACGGCGTCAACGACGCGCCGGCGCTCAAATCGGCAGACATCGGCATCGCGATGGGCATGACCGGAACCGAGGTGACGAAAGAGGCGGCCAAGATGATCCTCGCCGACGACAACTTCGCAACCATCATTGAGGCGGTGCGCGAAGGTCGCGGAATCTTTGACAACATCCGCAAGTTCCTGCGTTACCTGCTGTCCTCGAACATGGGCGAGGTGCTGACGGTGTTTCTCGGTGTGGTGGGTGCAGGCGTGATCGGACTGACGGGCACGCAGACCGCCGCCGGCGGCGCAGTGGTGCTGCCGCTGCTGGCCACGCAAATCCTGTGGCTCAACCTGATCACCGACTCCTGGCCCGCGCTGGCGATGGGCGTGGACCCGCCAGCGGACGACGTCATGGCCCGCAAGCCGCGCCAGTTGGGTGAGCGGGTCATCGACGCCCGCATGTGGGCCGGGGTACTCCAGATTGGCGTGGTCGTGGCCATGGTGACCCTGCTGACCATGGACCTGTACCTGCCGGGCGGGCTGATAGAAGGCACACAAGACCTCGCCACCGCACGCACCGCGGGCTTCACGGTACTGGTGTTCGCCCACCTGTTCAACTGCTTCAACGCCCGCTCCGAAACCACCAGCGCGTTCACACGCCTATTCGTCAACCCCTGGCTGTGGGGCGCGGTTGCCCTGTCGGCGCTGCTGCAGGTGGCGGTCGTCAACCTCGGTTTTCTCAATCTGGCTTTCAGCACCGTGCCGCTGACACTCGATCAGTGGCTGGTCTGCGCCGCGATGGGCAGCGTCGTGCTGTGGTTCAGTGAACTGCGCAAACTGGTGGGTCGCGCGCTGGACCGGCGCGCTGACGCCCGGGGCGCGCGCCTCCGGTCGAAGCCCTGAATACTGGCCTGATCTGACCACTCACACCCCTCCAACACTGGAACCTTCCGTGGAACTCCTGCCCTCCTCCGTGATGTCCATCGTGTCGGCCCTGGCTGCGGCGCTCGCCGCCGGCGCCGTGGTCGGCCTTGAGCGCGGCTGGCGCGAGCGTGAACGCGCTGAAGGCAGCCGTGTCGCGGGACTGCGGACCTTCTCGCTGTTTGGCCTGCTGGGCGGCGTGCTGGGTGTCCTGAGCGAAACCCTGGGCCCCTGGCCAGTGGCCATGGGGCTCGCCGGCCTGTCCCTCCTCGGGGCGGTGTCCTATCGCGAGAACGTTCGCATCCATGGCAGCCTGAGCGCGACCACCGCCGTCGCCGCGCTGCTGACGTACGCGCTCGGCGCGCTGGCCGGCACAGGCCATACCGCCATCGCGGTGGGCACGGCGGTCGTCGTCGCGGTGCTGCTCGACCTCAAGCCCACACTGCACCGCTGGCTGCGGCTCGTGGAGCACAGCGAGCTCAGCGCGGCGCTGCAGCTGCTGGTGCTGTCGGTCGTCATCCTGCCGCTGCTGCCGGACGCCGGCTACGGCCCCTACGCCGCGCTGAACCCTTATCGCCTGTGGTGGGCGGTGATCCTGATTGCCGGCATGTCCCTGTGCGGCCATATCGCGATGCGGTTCACCGGCCCCCAGCGCGGCATCTTCTGGACCGGCTTGCTCGGCGGCCTGGCCTCCTCGACCGCAGCCACGCTCATGCTCGCCCGGCGTGCCCGGGCGGAACCGGCGCTCACCGATGCCGCAGCGGCCGGCACATTGGCCGCGTGCGGGATGATGTTCCTGCGCATAACGGTGATCGTGTTCACGCTTCAGCCTGCGCTCGGGCGGCCGCTCGGGGTTCCCATGGTGGCTGCAGGCGCCACCCTTCTCGGCCTGGCCGCGTGGCAGCGAAAACGCGGCACGTCTGGCGCTGTCGCGTCGGAGGGCGATCCTATCGCGCCCTTCGGCCTGAGCACAGCGCTCGGCTTCGGCGCGTTTCTCGGCCTGATGGCCGTGCTGACCCAGGCCAGCAAGGCGTGGTTGGGCGACCCCGGCCTGTATGCGCTGGCCACACTGTCGGGGCTGGCCGATGTCGACGCCATCATCATCAGCGTGATGAAAATGCAGGCGGCAGGCGGCTTGGCAGTGACCACCACCGTGGCCGCCGTGGGCCTCGCAACCGCTGCCAACATGGTGGCGAAGGCTTGCATTGCTGCCGTGATCGGCGGGATGCCGCTCGGTCGCCCTGTCGCAGCCGGTTATGGCCTGTCGATCGCTGCCGGCTCGGCCGCCGCCGCTCTCATGATGCTGAGGTGAGCGAGGCGGAGTTCAAAACTGCCAGCGGAAGATCCGTGGTGCAGCTTCGCCCTGGCGCGCCAGCTTCAGCTCAATCGCCGTGGGCCAGGGCGCGGTCATGGCGAACTCGAGCAGGCCCTCACGATGATGTCCGCCGGGGGCAGCACCCGTCCAAGCCAGCGGCCTGATCTCCCGGCCATCGGCTGTGACCAGCGTTGCGGTATTTACCAGGTCATCGTTAAGGTCGCTTCTTCGCAGGAATGCGACGCCATGCCAAAGAAACGATTGCCATGTTGTGCTCCTTGTTCATACCGTCTTGAACGACGCAGCGCTCGCCGAATCCTTCACCATGCGCGTCACGCACCAGTCCGCGTAAACGGTGCCCAGCAGTCTGCCGAGCCAGCGTCCCGGCCAACCAGACGGCAGGTTGTAGTCGATCCAGACGCGCAGCTGGGTCTTCCCGCCCTTGGGCGTCAGGTCAAAACCCATCCGGTACGGGCCGATCAGCAGCAAGTGCGGTTCGCCCCGGGTTTCCCAGGTTTTCAGGACAGGGGGGTTGGTACTCACTCACCACCTCTTCAACGCTTAGCGCAATACCCAGAACCCGCCCTTCCAGGCGTATCCATGAGCCGACAGCCTGGCCCTGCTGACGGTCGGTCGTGATTTTCATCGCGGCGCCGGCCATCATCAGTGACGGCTTTTCCATGTGCGCCGCCAGCCGCCGGTGATCACCCAGAAAGGCAAACAGGTCCGGGGGGCTGGCCGCAATGCCGGCCGTCGCCTCCCGATGGAACTGAAAGCGCGGGCTCACAACCGGCTCCGCCGCAGGCGCAGGGCGTTGCCGATCACCGACACCGAGCTGAAACTCATGGCCAGCGCGGCGATCATCGGCGACAGCAGCCAGCCGGTCAGCGGGTACAGCACACCGGCCGCGATGGGAATGCCCGCTGCGTTGTACAGGAAGGCGAACATCAGGTTTTGCTTCATGTTGCCCACGGTGGCTTCCGACAGCGAACGCGCGATGGCGATCCCGCGCAAATCGCCCTTGACCAGCGTAACCTGCGCGCTGTTCATGGCCACGTCGGTGCCGGTGCCCATGGCCACGCCGACATCGGCCTGGGCCAGCGCGGGCGCATCGTTGATGCCGTCCCCCGCCATCGCCACCACGCGGCCTTCCTTCTGCAGGCGCTCGACCAGCCGCAGCTTGTCGGCCGGCTTGACCTCGCCATGCACCTCGTCAATGCCCAGGCGCGCGCCGACAGATTTGGCCGTGGTCAGGCCGTCGCCGGTCGCCATCACGATTCGCAGACCGGCCGCTTTGAGCGTTGCCAAAGCCTCGGGCGTACTGGACTTGATCGGGTCGGACACGGCCAGCAGACCAATCAGCCGTCCCTCGGCGGCGAGGTGCATCACGCTGGCGCCTTCCGCGCGCAAGGCCTCGGCCTGCGGCACCAGGCTATCGACCGGGATGCCCATTTGCTGCATCAGGGCGGTATTGCCGAGCGCCAGTTGGCGCCCTGCCACCTCCCCGCGCACGCCGATGCCGGAGCCGGACTCGAAGTTGTCCACCTTGTCCAGCGCCAGGCCCCGCTCGCGGGCCGCGGCGACGATGGCGTCGGCCAGCGGGTGCTCGCTGCCCTGGTCCAGGCTCGCCGCGAGGCGCAGCACTTCTTCAGCATCAATTCCGGGGGCCGGGATGGCGCGATCGAACCGCGGGCGTCCCTCGGTCAGGGTGCCGGTCTTGTCGATGATGAGCGTGTCGATCTTGCGCAGGTTCTCGATGGCCGCCGCATCGCGGAACAGCACGCCCCGCGTCGCGCCAAGACCCGTGGCCACCATGATGGACATCGGCGTGGCCAGGCCCAGGGCGCACGGACACGCGATGATCAGCACCGCGACCGCGTTGATCAGGCCGAAGACCCAGCGCGGCTCGGGCCCGAACAGCCCCCAGCCAAAGAACGTGAGCAGTGCAACCAGCACCACGGAAACCACAAAATAGCCCGCGACCACGTCGGCCATGCGCTGCATCGGGGCTTTGGAACGCTGGGCCTGCGCAACCATCTGGACGATTTGCGCCAGCATGGTGGCCGCGCCGACCCGCTCGGACCGCATCACCATGGCGCCACTGGTGTTGAGCGTTGCGCCTATGACCTTGTCACCGACGCGCTTGGTGACCGGCAGCGGCTCACCGGTGAGCATGGACTCGTCCACCGAGCTGCCGCCTTCGACAACCACACCATCGACGGGCACCTTCTCGCCGGGTCGAATGCGCAGCATGTCGCCGACATGGACGTGGTTCAAAGGCACGTCCTCCTCACTGCCGTCGGCCCGGATGCGCCGGGCAGTCTTGGGTGCCAAGCCGAGCAGGGACCTGATCGCGGCCGACGTCTGCGACCGCGCCTTGAGCTCCAGCACCTGGCCCAGCAGCGTCAGCGAGATGATCACGGCAGCCGCTTCAAAATACACGGCCACGCGTCCCATGGACACAAACGAGGCCGGAAACACCTGGGGTGCAACGGTCGCCACCATGCTGTAGACGAAGGCGGAACCGGTTCCCAGACCAATCAGCGTCCACATGTTGGGGCTGCGATTCAGCACGGACTGCCAGCCACGCTGGAAGAACGGCCAGCCAGCCCACAGCACGATGGGCAGGGACAGGACCAACTCGATCCAGCTTTGCACAGCCATGTCAAACCAGTTCAGCCTGTGGCCGAACATCGCCATCACGGTGACAACCCCGGTCAGCGGCAGCGTCCACCAGAAGCGCCGCTGGAAATCGACAAGCTCCGCGTTCTCGCCCTCTTCGAGTTCGGGCAACAGGGGTTCGAGGGTCATGCCGCACTTGGGGCAGTTGCCGGGATGGTCCTGGCGTATCTCCGGGTGCATTGGGCAGGTGTAAATCGCGCCAGCGGGCGCTGGCGCCTCCTGCCCGGGAGTCAGCTCCGGGGCGACGAATCGAGCCGGGTCTGCACCGAACTTGCTCTTGCAGTGCGCGCTGCAGAAGTAATAGAGCCGTCCATCATGCTCGTGCCAATGCGCGGAACGCGCTGTGACGGGCATGCCGCACACCGGGTCGTTCAGGGACGTTGATTCAGCGGCCCCAGCGCCATGCGCATGGGGCATGGCAGGGTGCCCGCTGTCTGCCGTTTCAAGATGCATGGGCTCTGGCGAACGTAAGGATGGCGTGTGAGGATTCATGTCTATACCTGAGTCTGAAATTCATGACATTGCCTGCCAGGTATCCTGATCCAGAATCACCTTGCGTTTTTCATATTCTTCCGCGCTGATTTCGCCGCTCGCCAGGCGACGGCGCAACACCTCGTGAGGCGTCTCACGCGGAGGCTCACGGTGCACGGGAGATCCACCCCGACCCCAGAAGACCAGCGCGATCACCACGGCAATCCAGAACAACCACCACAGGGTATGCATGCCCATCATGTAACCGTAAAACATACAGAATCCTTTGACCGTTGCCTTTTACTTTTACCTTTAACGTTTGGTTGTCACAGGCTCAGCCTGCGGTTGAAGCCTGACTCCAATGAGGGAAGAACCGGGGCGTTCGCCGGGCGTAGCTCTCGTAGGCGTCGCCGAATTGCGCACGCATTTCCGCTTCTTCAGTGATCGCCAGACGCCCGTACATGGCCAGCAGCATCGGGAACATCAACAGCGTGAGCAAGGTGGGCCACTGGAACAGGAAGCCCAGCATGATCAATGCAAACGCAACATACTGCGGATGCCGGATGCGCGCGTAGGGGCCGGTGGTCGCCAGCGCGCCGCGGCGCTGGGCGTGGTACAGCACATTCCATGCGCTCGACAGCAGCCAGAAGCCGCCGCCGAGGAAGACATAGCTGGCGATGTGCAGCGGTCCGAGGTGCGGATCACCTTTGGCGCCCAGCAGCGTCGACCACAGGTGACCGGTGTCATGGGACAGGATGTCCAGACCCGGATACCGGGTCTGGAGCCAGCCCGACAACAGGTAGAGGGTCAGCGGGAATCCGTACATCTCGACAAACAGGGCCACGATGAAGGCCGAAAATGCCCCAAAGCTTCGCCAGTCACGCGTCGTGGCCGGCTTGAAGAAGCTGAAGGCAAACAGGATGAAGACGGCCGAGTTGAGGATGACCAGCAGCCACAGCCCGTAGGCCGGTTGATCGTGGCTCATGATGGTCCTCGCTGGTCCGGTTGATCCGGCTGGTTTGGTCTTTGTGGCCCGGCTCTGGGCCGGTGATGGCCATGGTGATGACCATGCCCATGGTGCATGAAGAGGTGCATCAGGGGACAGGCCAGCAACAGCAAATACGGCAGCGCGCCGAACACATGGGCACGGTGTTCTCTCAGCAGGAAATACGCGGCGATGGCACCCAGCACGAACAGGCCGAGGGCGTAGCGCGAACGCCAGAAGCCCCTGGGTTCAGCGTCATGCTGGTCGTGGCCCGGGTCGTGGCCAATTTCGTGGTTCATTTCGTGGTTCATTTGCTTCTCCGGAAATGCAAGGCGATCAACGCGTCAGGCGGTTGAGCACCCAGGCGAAGAATGCCCCGGCAAGCAGGGCCACGCGCTGAGCACGAAAAGCACCGCCAGGAACCCGGCCCAGGCGAAGGGCCGCTGTTGCACCAGCGGGCTGAAGTCCATGCCGTGGAACAGGTTGTTCATGAGCCCCAGGAACGGGCCGGGTGCCAGCGCCCAGACCAGTGCGCACAGGGCATAGAACACCCCGACGGTGATGGCCAGCGCAATGCCTGTGCGAAGGGGCGGCAGGGTTGTCGGGTTCATGATGAGGGCGCCTTCATTTGGTAGCCGGTGGGGGCAGTCGATCCATCATCATCTGCATCATGGACTGCATCATGTCCATGCGCTTTTCCATCATCTGCTGGCGCTCGTTCATGGTTCCCGCCATGGGTTTGCCGCCCTGCATGCCGCCCATGGGGCCCATGCCCGGGCCGCCCATCATGTTCATCGTCGCCATGCCCTCCTGCATGGTCTTCATGTGCTCGGCCATCAGCGCGTTGCGCTCTTCCGGCGTCTTGGCGTTGGCCATCTTTTCGCGCATCTCGCGCATGGCTTTCATCTGGCGGTCCATGGCGGCCATGCGATCGGCACTGGCCGGCCCGGGGGCAGGACCTGCCTGCCCGGCCGGAGGCTGGCCGGCCGCGGCAACGTTCGGGTGATGCTGCGCATGTTCTGCAGCGGTCTGCGCCCAAACGCCGACGCCTGCTGAAGCCAGGGTGATACCCAGTACGGTTTGATGAAGGTGTGACATGGTTAACTCCAATCGTGAAAGTCAAGGTGAACAGGCAACCGCCCCGGGGTAGCGACAGGCCGGCAAGCCAGCCCGGCGCCAATTTCATGTGTCTACGCCCTCGCCGGCGTACCGTTCGTGCCCGGGCAACTGGGCCTGCAGCGACCGCACCTGGCGCTCCAGTGCCTCGATGCGATTGAGGTAACCGAAGAGCAGCGCCACGGTGAACAGGTCCAGGTCGAAGTCCATACGCAGCCTGCCGACGCTACGCAGCGGCATGACGTATTCGGCGCTGAAGAGACGCTCCACCCGGTGCTGCTCCAGCGGCCGCAGTGCGCCGTACTCCACCAATTCGTCCAGTTCGGCCGCACTCAGACCGCAGGCCCGGGACAAGTCGGAGATCGTCACGGTTTCGCGGGCGTCCAGCCAGGTGTATTCAAGCGACTGTGTTTTCATGTTGCTTCTCCTTGTCCACGACGTCGTGGGTTGAAGTGCGAGCTACGGGCCAACTCCTGGAACAACTCACGCTCCCGCGCGGTCAGGGTGGCGGGTACGTCAACATGGATGACGGCATACAGGTGGCCGCGCCCGCTGCGGCCGTTGGCCAGGCCCCGCCCGCGCAGGCGCAGCTTGCGCCCCGAGCGCGTGCCCGGAGGCACCGTGAGCATCACCGGCTCGTCCAGCGTGGGCACTTCCACATCGGCGCCCAGCGCCGCCTCCCACGGCGCAAGCGCCAGGTCGAAGTACAAGTCGTGGTGGTCGGCGCGGAACACCGGATGCGGTGCCAGCGTGATGTGCAAATAGATATCGCCGTCGGCGCCACCATGGCTGCCCTTGCCACCCTTGCCGCGCAAGCGCAGCTTCTGGCCTTCACTCACGCCCGGCGGAATGGTGACCTCCAGGGTACGCGAGCCGCCCGCCTCGTGCGCCAGATCCAGGTTGAGCCGGGTGCCCCGGTGCGCCTCTTCCAGGCCAATGCGCACAACCGTCTCGTAGTCGCGCCCATGCAGGGGCACCGGCCCGCGCCGCGAGCCACGGTGCCCGCGGCCCAGCGCAGCCAGCAGGTCGGCCAGGTCGATGTCCTCGAACGACTGTCCGTCCGAGGCGTATTCATGGCTCCATTGCGGCGGCGGCGCGAACTCTTCACCGGCCGGGCGGCGACCGAGCTCGTCGTACGCAGCGCGCTTCTCGGGGTCCTTCAGCGTCGCGTACGCCTCTGCCACCTCCTTGAACCGGGCTTCGGTGCCGGGCGCCTTGGAGACATCCGGGTGGTGCTGGCGCGCCAATTTACGGTAGGCCTTCTTGATCTGTTCGGCATCGGCGTCCCGCGGCACATCCAACGCGGCGTAATAGTCCTTGTATTTCATACCGGTGCCGCCTTCAGTGCACGTGCATCTCGAAGACCCGCGTCAGGCCGACCAGGTTGACGATGCGGATGTGGCGCTTGTCGACTTCAAGCAAACCCTGCTGCTGGAAGGCCGAGAAAGTGCGGCTGACGGTTTCCAGCTTCATGCCCAGGTAGCTGCCGATTTCGGCGCGCGTCATCCGCAGGTGAAATTCGCTGGCCGAGTAGCCGCGGGCCTTCAGGCGCTGCGACAGGTTCAGCAGAAACGCCGCCAGCCGTTCCTCGGCGTTCATGCTGCCCAGCAGCAGCATCAGGCTGTGCTCCCGGATGATCTCGCGGCTCATCAGCCGGCTGACCATGTTCTGCATGCTGGCGTTACCGCTTGCCAGCCGGGTCAGTTGTGCATAGGGAATGACGCAGACCTCGGTATCCTCCAGGGCGACAGCGCTGCTGGCGTGCTTGCCGTAGGCCACGCCGTCCAGGCCAATCAGCTCTCCGGCCATGTGAAAGCCACTGATCTGCTCGCGGCCATCGGCCAGCATCAGGCTGGACTTGAAGGTGCCGCTGCGCACGGCATAAATGAACTGAAAGTGGTCGCCCTCGTCAAAGAGCGTCTGGCCAGCCTTGACCTTGCGACGCCCGAACGTCAGGCTGTCCAGGCACTCCACGCCGCCGTCTGTCATGCCGCAGGGCAGGCACAGATCGCACAGGTGGCAGCTGGAGCAGGGTATCCCCAAAGGCGCGACCTGCGCGTCCCCCATGGCCTGTCGAATCGGAATGACCCGCAGGTCGCTGGCGGGTGCTTCCTGCGTACGCTCCTGTGTGCGCTCCTGGGTGCGTGTGAGTGTGGCGGTTGACATGATTTTCCCCTTGGTGAGACGGTCGTCAATGCGCAGGGTGCTGCGATGCTCCCGCAACAGCCTGGGCAAGTTGATCGGATTCGGTGCTTTTGTCGAGGAAGCGGACAGCACCCTCGCGCAGGTAGCGCTTGCGGTAGGCAGGGCCCGCGTTGTTGCTGAAGACGACGAAAGCGATTTGGGGTGCGGCCTGACGCACGGCGCGCAATACCTGCAGGCCCGAACCACCGTCCAGCTGGGCGTCCAGCACCACCACATCGGGCGCCGTGGCCAGAATGCCGTCGATCGACGCCTGCGGCGTCTCGGCCTCACCAACAATGGTCATGTCGCTGACGCCGAGCATCGTAGCGACACGACCGCGGATCAGGGCCGAATCGTCGGCCAGGAAAACCTTGACGGAGGAGGGGACATCAGCCATTGAGTCAGTGTGCTCGTGCCTGGGCCGATGCACCATCGGTGGTGGCTGAATTCCCCCGTCGGAAAAATCCGGAACGGCGATGTCCACTGCACCGAGGCCGCCTAGGAATTGTCCGAGCGGCAAGCAGGCTTGCCCGGGTCTGGGGGCTGGCAGAGGGTCGGCCCCGGCGCCCTGTGACCCGACGGCGGACCGGGCCGGCGGTCAGTGCGCCATCAGCACCGGCAGGGTCATGGACTGCAAAACTGCCCGCGAGGTGCCTCCCACCAGCCACTCGCGCGCGCGGCTATGGCCGTAGCAGCCCATCACCAGCAGGTCGGCTGTGAGGTCGAAGGCGCATGACAGCAGCAGCTCGCCCAGCCCGTCGGGTTCGTCGCCCTGGCGATGCCAGGTCGCCTCAACGCCATGGCGCTTCAGATAGCCAGCCAGGTCCAGCGCAACGCCACCGACGACGGGCTCGTCAGCCGACCAGCTGACCACATGAACACGCTGCGCACTCTGCAGCAGGGGCATGGCCGCGGTGACAGCATGCGCCGCCTCCCGCGTCGGCTTCCAGGCGATCACCACCGCCTCGCCGACGGTCGGCGGCACCACGGCGTAGGGCAGGATCAGGGCCGGCCTGCCACTGATCGCCATCACGGTTTCCGCGAAATCGGATGGCACGTCCGAGGACTCGATATCCGAAGGGTCGTGCTGGCCCAGTACCAGCAGGTCGGCATAAAACGCCTGCTGCGCGAAGGCACCGGCCACGGGATAGTCGGTCAGCTCGCCCCAAGAGACCGGTACGCCGGTCGAGGCCAGCGCGCGATCGAAGGTGGTGCGCGCCCTGGCCAGCCGCTCGTCGTCAACCTCGCGCAAGCTGACGGCGGTACCGGGGCCGAGCGTGGGCGCAAACGGCGGCATCGCGAAACTCGGTGTGACCGCATAGAGCGCGGCCACCGCGGCACCGTGCCGCCGCGCGAGCTGGCGTGCGAACTCCAGGCGCGGCGCCGCGCGCCGCGAGGCGTCAAAGTGAACCAGCAATTGCATCAGGGAGGATTTCATGGAAGCACTCCATCGAGAAGTTGCGGTCCCCCCACGGTAACGCGCCCCGCACCGGCGCCTGTTAACAATCGTCAATCCCCTTCCCGAAAGTGGGGGCAGCACCCCACAAGGATGAGGGCGCAGCGCCGCAGACCGCCGCGCCCCGGCGTCACGGTATCAGCCCGGTTGCTCCGGGCCGGGCCTGCTTACCTCCCTGCCTGCCGACCTGTAACCAGGCTCACGCCGGCAAAATCCGCTTCACTTTTCATGGCAGCTTCGGCAGGCAGAAAGCGCGCTGGAGAGCATATTTTTCAACAGAGGCTGGATGCGGGAAGCCAGCGCCTCGTCGTAGGCGAAGGGCGGCACTTCTTGCATGTACAGGCTCTGGCACATCTCCAGCTGCACAGCGTGCACATTGCTGGACGGCTGGCCATAGTGGCGCGTGATGTAGCCGCCCTTGAAGCGGCCGTTGACGGCTGTCGTGATGCCGGAAAGCGCAGCGCAGGCCTGCGCGACCGATGCGGTGATGGCTTCATGGGCGCTGGCGCCGTCGGCCGTCCCGATGTTGAGGTCGGGCAACGTGCCATCAAACAGCCAGGGAATCTGCGAACGGATGCTGTGGGCATCCCACAGCAAGGCATAGCCGTGCAGGGCCTTGAGACGCGCCAACTCGGCGGCCAGGGCCGCATGGTAGGGCTGCCAGTAGGCCTCGCGCCGCCTTGCGCGCTCATCGGGAGTGGGCTCGCGACCGGGCTGGTAGAGCGGCGCACCCGAGAAAAACCGGGTGGGGCAGAGTTCGGTATTGGACGCACCGGGGTACATCGGGGCGTCATCCGGTGGGCGGTTGAGGTCAATCACATAGCGTGAATAGTGCGGCGTCAACACACTGGCGCCGATTTCCGGCAGGAAGCTGTAAAGCGTCTGCAGGTGCCAGTCGGTGTCTTCCACTTTCAGCGCCTCGGGCATGTAGGCCGCCTGCAGCTCCGGTGGAATGGCCGTGCCGATATGCGGCATGCTCACCAGCAGGGGAACCGTGCCGTGCCGCAAGGTACAGGCCGGGTTCTGATCCCCCTGCCCCACCTGATTCGCCTCGCTTGCCCCGCTGACTTCATTCATCTGATTCACTCCATTCATCTCACTGACTCCATTGATCATTGATATTGACAAGGTCACTTCCCCGCTCATTTCCCGCTCATTTCACTGCTTCCTCATGCCTGGAACTTTCCGGCAAAGCTGTAGCGCGAACCGGGGTACACCAGCCGTGCCACGCTGGCAATGTGGGCGCCGCTCACGGTGCGGCGCATCATCGCCAGGCAGGCTTCGCCTGGCTTGATGTCGAGGTGCCTGGCCTCCAGTGCTGTCGGCAGGCAGGCTTCAATTGAATAGCTGGCTTCGGTGAGCGGCGCTTCTTCCAGCAGGTGGTAGGTGGGCGTCGTCTGCGTGAAGTCGGTCTTCAGGTAGTTGGGTGCCGCCGCCGGGTTGACATAGCGGTCTTCGTACTGGATGGGCACGCCGTTTTCCAGATGAATCAATATGGTGTGAAACACACGCCCGCCCGTGCGCAGGCCCAGGGTGCGCGCCACGTCGGCGCTGGCTTTTTCGGACTCCGCCCGCAACACCCGCGAGCTATGGGTGTGGCCCCGCTCAATGACTTCCTCATGAATATCACGAATGGTCAGCGTTGAAGAAATGCGGTGCAGCTCGGCCACGAAGGTTCCCGAGCCCTGGATGCGCGTGACCAGGCCCTCGCCCATGAGCTCGCGCAGCGCACGGTTGACCGTCATGCGGCTGACGCCAAATTGCGCCATCAGCACGGCCTCGCTGGGCACCGGATCACCGGGCCTCCAGGTACCGGCACTGATGCGCGTTTTGATGAATGCCTTGACCTGCCCATAAGCGGGCAATGGAGTGGTTGCCATTTTTAGCCGGAGTAAGAAAAAACAATTGGCGCCCTCTAAAAGAGGCTGCCGCAGGCCGTAGATTACTCCAGTTGACACAAGTTGTATAGACAACTACGATTTAACCAACCAAAGCCTGAAGCCCGGGCCCGAAGCTGCGCCAAAGTTTTTTCTTTTTGTTACATGGAGCCTGTCTCATGTCGGATCTCATGCCGGATCTTTCCAACACCCCCTTCCAGGGTAGCCAGGCCCGCCCGGTCCGCGCCCCCCGGGGAAGCTCCCTCACCTGCGCCAACTGGCAGATCGAAGCGGCTTACCGCATGATCCAGAACAACCTGGACCCGGAAGTCGCGGAAAACCCCGACGAACTGGTGGTGTACGGCGGCATTGGCAAGGCGGCGCGCAACTGGCCGGCGTTTGATGCCATCCTGGACTCGCTGCGCAAGCTCAAGGCCGACGAGACGCTGCTGGTGCAGTCCGGCAAGCCGGTCGGCGTGTTCCGCACCCATGCGGGCGCGCCGCGCGTCCTCATCGCCAATTCCAACCTCGTGCCCAAATGGGCCACCTGGGAACACTTCAATGAACTCGACCGGGCCGGCCTCATGATGTACGGCCAGATGACGGCCGGCAGCTGGATCTACATCGGCACGCAGGGCATCGTGCAGGGCACGTATGAGACCTTTGTGGAAGCGGGCCGCCAGCACTTCAATGGCGACCTGGCGGGCCGCTGGGTACTGACGGCAGGGCTGGGTGGCATGGGTGGCGCGCAGCCGCTGGCAGCCACCTTTGCCGGCGCCTGTTCCCTCAACATCGAATGCCAGCAGTCGCGCATCGACTTTCGCCTGAGGACGCGCTATGTGGACAAGCAGGCCGCCAACCTCGACGAAGCGCTGGAGATGATCCAGCACCACACGTCGCGCAAGGAGGCCATCTCCATTGCGCTGTGCGGCAATGCGGCCGAGATCGTGCCGGAACTGGTCAGGCGCGCGCAGGCCGGCGGCATCCGCCCCGACATCGTGACCGACCAGACCTCGGCCCACGACATCATCAATGGCTACCTGCCGGCGGGCTGGACGGTGGCCCGATGGCAGGCCGCGCAAAAGAACCCGGCGCAGCATGCCGCGCTGACAAAAGCCGCCGGCGAGTCCTGCGCGGTGCACGTCAAGGCCATGCTGGCTTTTCACGCCATGGGCATTCCCACCGTGGACTACGGCAACAACCTGCGCCAGGTTGCCAAGGACTTCGGCGTGGCCAATGCCTTTGACTACCCCGGCTTTGTGCCCGCCTACATCCGGCCGCTGTTTTGCCGCGGCGTCGGGCCTTTCCGATGGGTGGCGCTGTCGGGCGATCCGGAAGACATCCGCAAGACCGATGCGAAGATGAAAGAACTGTTTCCCGACAACAAGCCCCTGCACCGCTGGCTTGACATGGCCGAGGAGCGCATCAGCTTCCAGGGCCTGCCGGCGCGCATTTGCTGGATTGGCCTGGGCGAGCGCCACCGGGCGGGCCTGGCCTTCAACGAGATGGTGAAAAGCGGCGAGCTGAAGGCGCCCATCGTGATCGGCCGCGACCACCTCGACAGCGGCTCCGTCGCCTCGCCGAATCGCGAAACCGAGGCCATGCAGGACGGCAGCGATGCCGTGAGCGACTGGCCGCTGCTCAATGCCCTGCTCAACACGGCCAGCGGCGCCACCTGGGTCAGCCTGCACCATGGCGGCGGCGTGGGCATGGGTTACTCGCAGCACGCAGGCGTGGTCATTGTGTGTGACGGTACCCCCGAAGCGGCCGAACGCATCGAGCGCGTGCTGTTCAATGACCCGGCCACCGGCGTCATGCGCCATGCGGATGCGGGCTATGAGATCGCCCGCCAAAGCGCCAGAGACAACCACCTGAACCTGCCCATGATGGGAGCCTGAAACATGTCCGACCATAACGTTGACGCTACCGCCGAAATCTACCTGACCTACCTGAACCACCCTGACGTGCAGGCACTGGCCCTGACCGATGCCGAAATCATCGGCGCCGTGGAGCAGGCGCTGCATGCGCAAGGCCTGCAGCAAACCACCATCGAGCCGCGCATGCACCTGGTGCCGGAAAAGGATTACCCGGGCCACTTCAATGTGTTGCGCGGCTACATCCGCCCGTTGGGCCTGGCCGGCGTGAAGGTGGTGGGCGACTTTTACCGAAATTATGAAATCGGCCTGCCGTCGGAGCTGGCGGTGCTCAACCTGTTCAACCCGAAAAACGGCTCGCCGATCGCCATCATCGACGCCTCCGACATCACCGACATGCGCACCGGTGCCATCACCGCGCTGGGTGCAAAACACCTGGCGCGCAAGGACTCCAAAGTGCTGGGCCATATCGGCGCACGCGGCACGTCTTACTGGAATGTCCGCCTGCTCGACTCGATCTACCACTTTGACGAAATCCGCGTTCATTCGCGCCGGCCCGACAGCCGCAACGCCTTCGCCGCGCGGCTTGAAAAAGACCTGGGCAAGAAAATCACGGTAACGGAAGACTGGGAGTCCTGCGTACGCGGGGCCGACATCGTGGTGGAGGCTTCGCGGCTGGAAAAACCCGAACCAATGCTCAAGACCGAATGGATCAAGAAGGGCGCCTGCGTGATTCCCTACGGCACCATGAGCGCGGTGGAACTGTCGCTCACCGACATCATGGACAAGATGGTGATGGACGACTGGGGCCAGGCCAAGGCCGGGCCTTTTGGCGCCCTGCGCGCCCATGTGGACAGCGGCAAGCTGTCGGAAAAAACGCTGCATGCCGAACTGGGGCAAATCGTCGCGGGCCTCAAACCCGGCCGCCAGAGCGATGAGGAGACCAATCTCTTCTGGCACCGCGGCCTGTCGCTGTCGGACATCGCCCTCGGTGCGTTCATGCTGGAAAAGGCCAAGCGCATGAACCTCGGGCAACAGCTGCGCTTTCGCTGACCGCAGGCCATCGCCACACCGCCATGAGCGCCATCAGCACATCACCCGTCGCCTCCCTGCCGGTGGCCAACGCCCGCATGTACTCGGCGACCCCATCGGTCAAGGCCGACTGGAAACAGCTGTTGGACTGGGTGCTGGCCCGCGCCGGCCTGCCGTGGGACGTGATCGACTACGACGCACCGGCGCCCCTGTCGACGCTGTGGGCGCGCGATGACCTGGGCCTGGCCATGATGTGCGGCCTGCCCTTCGCGCAACGCGCAGTCCGGCCCACGCTGGTCGCGGCACCGCTGCCGTCACCGACCCGCTACGGCGGCCGGCCGGTGTATTTCACCGACATCGTGGTGCGCACCGACGCGCCTTACCGGACGCTCGAAGACACCTTCGGCGGCGTGCTGGGCTACACGCTGGCCGATTCGATGTCGGGCGGCGTGGCCCCGCGCCACTACCTGGAACGCTACCGCACGGCCGACCGGCCGCGGCTGTACCGCCGGGCGGTGGGCGAGCTGATTCACGCCCGCGGCGTGATCGAGGCGCTGGCCGAAGGCCGCATCGACGTCGGCCCCCTGGACAGCTACTACCACGATCTGCTGCGGCAACGGGAGCCGGACTTTGCCGCCCAGGTGCGCACGGTGGCGAGCACCCCGGCACTGCCGATTCCCCCGCTGGTCGCCACCGCGGCCCTGACCGCAGGCGAACTCGCGCGGCTGCGCGCGGCCCTGCTGGCAACGGCCACCGCGCCGGGACTGGCGTCGCTCATGCAGGGCCTGCTGCTGACGGGCTTTGCGGTGCCCGACCCCGCCGATTACCAGCCCCTGGCGGCCATGGCCGCTGCGGCCGCCATCCCTTTCGAGGAACTCTGATGCGCCGCTTTCGCTTTCGCTTTCGCTTTCGCTTTCACTTTCACTTTCGCTTCTTTCTGCCGGCCCTGTTCAGTCTGCTGGCCAGCCTGCTGGTGACGGCGACGCCCTTCGGCGCACTGGCGCAAACCTATCCGTCCCGGCCACTGCATGTGATCGTGCCCTTTCCACCCGGCGGACCGACGGATGTGCTGGGCCGCGTACTGGCCCAGGGCCTGTCCGAAGCCCTCGGCCAGCCGGCCGTGGTCGACAACAAGGTTGGCGCGGCCGGCAACATCG
The DNA here is from genome assembly GCF_056401235.1 of Polaromonas sp. P4_F9. Taxonomy (NCBI): domain Bacteria; kingdom Pseudomonadati; phylum Pseudomonadota; class Betaproteobacteria; order Burkholderiales; family Comamonadaceae; genus Polaromonas; species Polaromonas sp. P4_F9. Next base: position 299,063 of record NZ_JBFUJT010000002.1, read on the forward strand.
GCATCGAGCAGGCGGCCAAGGCCGTGCCGGACGGCCACACCCTGGCGATCGTGCCCTTGGGCAATATCGCGGTCAACCCCACGCTGTTTCCCAACCTGCCCTACAAGGCCTCGGATCTCGCGCCGGTTGCCATGCTGGCCACGGTGGACAACGTGCTGGTGGTGAATGCGGCTATCCCTGCACGCTCGCTCCGGGAACTGCTGGCCCTGGCCGCGCAGAAGCCGGATGCGCTCTCCTTCGCCTCGCCCGGCGCCGGCAGCCAGGCGCATCTGGCGGGCGAGTTGCTCGCGCTGCAGAGTAAGGTGCAGCTGCTCCACGTGCCTTACAAGGGCATCGGGCCGGCGCTCAACGACCTGCTCGGCGGCCAGGTGTCGATGATGTTCGCGCAGATGTCCTCGGTGCTGCCCCACATCCAGAGCGGCAAGCTGCGCGCGCTGGGAGTCGCCAGCCTCAAGCGCTCGCCGGTCATGCCTGAAGTCCCGACCCTTGCCGAGCAGGGCCTGGCCCGCTTCGAGGCCGTGTCCTGGTATGCGCTGATGGTGCCCGCCGGCACGCCGCGCCCGGTGATTGACCGGCTCAACGCGGAAGCCACACGCCTCCTCGCCCGTCCCGAACTGAAAGACAAGCTGGCCGCGCTGGGCATGACGCCGGGCGCCGGCAAACCGTCAGACCTCGCCGCCACCATTCAGGCCGACACCGTGCGATGGGCCGAAGTGATCCGGCAAAAGAACATCAAACCCGAATGAGGTAATACCCACGCGGCACCTCCCCCTCCCGCTGTCACTGCTTGCCAACGAGTCACCCATGAACATCCAGCCAGGCTTTTTAACCTTGGCGCAACTGCGCCAGATCCACGCAGGCAGCGAGCCGCTGACGATAGATTCGTCAGCCACCGCCGGCATTCGTGCCAGCGCCCAGCTCGTCCAGCAGGCCGCGCAGGGCGGCGCCGCCGTCTATGGCGTGAACACCGGTTTCGGCAAGCTGGCCAACCAGCGCATCGCCCAAACCGATCTGAATACCTTGCAGCTCAATCTGTTGCGCTCGCACGCTGTCGGTGTGGGCGAGCCCATGCCGGAGCGGGTGGTGCGGCTGGTGCTGCTGCTCAAGGCCGCCAGCCTGGCGCGCGGCTTTTCGGGCGTGCGTGAATGTGTCATCGACCTGCTGCTGGCCCTGTACAACCAGGGCTTGACGCCGGTGATTCCCTGCCAGGGATCGGTCGGCGCCTCCGGCGACCTTGCACCGCTGGCGCATCTGTGCCTGCCGCTGATTGGCGAAGGCGAGGTGTTTTATCGCGGCGAGCGCCTGCCCGCCGCAGCCGCGCTGCAACAGGCCTCGCTGGCGCCGATACAGTTGTCGGCCAAGGAAGGGCTGGCCCTCATCAATGGCACGCAGGTCTCCACCGCGCTGGCGCTCGACGCCTTGCTGGCGACCGAGCGCCTGTTCGAAGCCGCCGTGATTTCCGGGGCTGTCACGCTCGACGCCGCACGCGGCAGCGACGGCCCATTCGACCCACGCATTCACGCCGTGCGCGGCCAGCCCGGGCAGATCGACTGTGCCGCCGCCTACCGCGCGCTGATGGTCGGCAGCGAGATCCGCCGCTCCCACCTGGAGGGCGACGACCGGGTGCAGGACCCGTACTGCCTGCGCTGCCAGCCGCAGGTCATGGGCGCCTGCCTGGATCAGATGCGCTATGCATCGCAGGTGTTGATGCGTGAAGCCAATGCCGTGACCGACAACCCGCTGGTGTTCGCATCCACCCGGGAAGTTGCAGTGCAAGCAGGGACGGTGGAGGCGGCTTTGCCGGGCGACAGGAGCCGTCCCCCTGAGGGGGAGGGGGAGGTGGCCGCAGGCCACGTCGGGGGGGAGCTTTTATCCGGCGGCAATTTTCATGCGGAGCCGGTGGCGCTGGCTGCCGATGCGCTGGCCGTGGTCATCGCGGAAATCGGCGCCATCACCGAGCGACGCATCGCCATGCTGGTCGACACGGTGGCGTCGCGCCTGCCGGCTTTCCTGACGCCCGAGCCCGGGCTGAATTCGGGTTTCATGATCGTGCACGTGACCGCCGCCGCGCTGGCGTCAGAAAACAAGTCGCTGGCCCATCCGGCCAGTGTGGACAGCCTGCCCACCTCGGCCAACCAGGAAGACCACGTGAGCATGGCGACCTTTGCGGCCCGCCGCCTTCAGCCCATGCTGCGCAACACGGAGTACATCGTGGCCATTGAACTGCTGACGGCCGCGCAGGGGATCGAATTTCTGCGGCCGCTGAAAAGCGCCGCTGCACTGGAAGGCGTGCTGCAACTGGTGCATTCGGTATCGCCAGCCATGATGCACGACCGCAGCCTGGCGCCTGACATCGGGGCGGTGCATCAACTGGTGGTACAGGGGCGCATCGGCCTGGCGGGGGAAGCGCAAATCACCGAGCTGACCGCCTTGCGGCTGGTGTAAAGCCGCGGATAAGCCACGGATAAGCCGCGGACCTCATCCGGCAGGTGGCTCCGCAGCTACAGGCCCAGCCGCAGCGTCACAATGGCGGCCAGCACCAGCGAGGCGATGAAAACCGTCTCGCCCACCAGCATGGCAACCGGTTGCCAGCCGAGTTTGAGCAGGTCTTCAAAGCTGGTCTTGATGCCCGCCGCCGCAATGGCCGTGACCAGCAGCCAGCGCGAGGTGCTGCTCGCCAGCTGCGTCATGTCGGGTGTGAATGTGCCGATGCTGGCCAGCAGCACCAGCACAATGAAGGCGAGCAGGAAGCCCGGGACCAGCGGCACTTCATCATCGGCCGCCTTGGTGTCCGGATGGTTTCGGTAGCTGATGGCGACGAACACCACAATGGGCATCAGCAGCATGACGCGAAACAGCTTCACCACGGTGGCGGTGTCGCCTACCGCGGGGCCCAGCATCATGCCGGCAGCCACCACCTGCGCCACATCATGGATGGTGCCGCCCAGGAAAATGCCCGCCTGCTCAGGGGGAAGGCCGATGGCCTTGAGCGCGAAGGGGTAGATCACCATGCTCAGGGTGGACAACACCGTCACGCCCACCACCGCCAGCAGCGTGAAGCGTTCGTTCTCCCTGGTTTGGGGCAGGACGGACGACAGGGCCAGCACCGCCGATGCCCCGCAGATGGCCACGGCGCCGCCGGAGAGCAGGCCTTCCTCGCGGGGACGTTTCAACCACCGGGCCAGCAGCAATCCAAAAAGAATCGTCAGCGCCACCCCCACCGCGATAACCACCGCGGATTCGAGGCCTAGCTTGGCGACCTGGGTCAGGGTAATGCGCACGCCGAGCAGCGCCACGCCGATACGCAGCAGGCTTCGGCCACAAAAGTCAACGCCTGGCCTGACGCGGGGATTGCTGCACAGAAAATGAAATCCCAGGCCGATCAGCAAGGCATACAGCAGTTGCGGCCCGCCGTAATGCTCCGACAAAAAAGTGGCCGCCAGGGCGATGACCACGCACACCAGGGTGCCAGGCAATCGGAGGGTCAGGGAGGCAAAAAGTGAAGACGGTGAGGAAAAAGGCACTTGCTGGAGTCCGTTTTGAGGTCTGGCATGTCTGCGAAAAAACGGCTGTTGCAGAGTGATTTTTCGTCTTGCACGGGCAATTTTCGTATGCTACTATTATTCTCTTGTATATACAAGTTGGTGCGCCGGAATGGGTGATTTTCAGGGGCGCAGGAGGGCCGGGGTTCCAGGCACAATTCCGGAAAAACAGTTAATGTCCGCTGTCACTGCCGCAATATCTGACGCTGTTCTTCTCACTATTCCTCCGATATTCATCTCGATATTCCTCTAACCATTCCTGTCGCCATCCTCAAACGGAGATCATCATGAAGATTCGTAAATTTCTGGCCTTTTGGGCATTGGCCTTCGCCACCGTGGTGCCCCTTGCCTCGCAGGCCCAGCAAGTGGTCCGCGTGGGCTCCAAGAATTTCACCGAGCAGTTTGTGCTCGCAGAAATTTACGCCCAGGCCCTGGAAGCCGCAGGCATCAAGACCGAGAAAAAGCTCAATCTGGGTGGCACGCTGATTGCGCAAAAAGCCATGGAAGAAAAACAGATCGATTTCTACCCCGAGTACACCGGCACCATGCTGCTTGCCGTGCTGAAGCAGGAGCCCATGACGGACCCCAAGGCCGTTTATGACAAGGTGAAAGAGGCCTACGCCAAGATGGGCTTTGCCGTGCTGAACCAGTCCAACCTCAACAACGGGTATGTGATGGTCGTCCGCCCGGAGACCGCACAGAAGTACAAGCTGGAAACCCTGTCGGATCTGGCGAAAGCCGCCAAGGACCTGAAGATCGGCGCCGGCCCTGAATTTCGCGATCGCAAGGACGGGCTGCCTGGCCTGAAAGCCAAATACGACATGGTGTTCGGGGAAGACCTGCAGATGGCCATTGGCCTGCGTTACCAGGCGCTCAAGAACGATCAGATCCAGGTGGTAAACGGCTACTCCACGGACGGCATGATCAGCGCCATGAAACTGAAGCGGCTGCGCGACGACAAAAGCTTGTGGCCACCGTATTTCGTGGTGCCTGTCATTCGCCGCGAAGTCCTCGATGCCAACCCCAAGATTGGTGATGTCCTGAACCGGGTCAGCGCCCTGCTCGACGAAACCACAATGGCCCAGATGAACTACCAGGTCGATGGCGAAAAGCTCGAACCCAAAGACGTGGCACGCGATTTCCTCAAAGCCAAGGGCCTGGTCAAGTAAGCCCCACAGGTCGCAAGCGCATCAACGGACCAGAACTGATAGCCCATGACGATTGAAGTCGGCGAAACATGGGTGGGCATAGCCGATCTGGTGCGCGTCGCCCGCCAGGGTGAAGCCGTCGCACTGGCCTCCGCAGCCCGGGCGCGGGTGACCGCGGCGCGCGATGTGGTGGTCCGCCTGGCGGCGTCCGGCTCGCCTGTTTATGGCCTCAATTCCGCGCTGGGCGCCAACACCGGCGCACTGCTGGCGGAAGATGATCTGGAAGACTATCAGCGACGGGCCGTGCGTGCCCGCGCGGTGGCTGTCGGACCGGCTTATGAGCAGTCCAGTGTTCGAGCCATGCAATTTGCCCGCATCGCCGGCCTGGCGCGCGGTGGCTCCGGCGTGTCACCCGGCGTGCTGGATGCCTGTATCGCGCTGCTGAACCACCGGGTGCACCCGGTGGTGCCACGCTTCGGCTCCATCGGTGTGGCTGACCTGCCCCAGCTGTCGCATCTGGCCCTGCCACTTTTCGGCGAAGGCGAGGCCGAATTTGGCGGCGAGGTGCTCAAGGGCGGCGTCGCCCTGGAGCGCGCCGGGTTGCAGCCCGTCAAGCTCGGCGCCAAGGACGGCCTGGCGCTGATCAGCTCCAACGCCGCCACCACCGCGCGTGCCGCACTGGTGCTGCATGACGCCACTGCCGCACTGGCCGCCTGGCTGGCCGCGGTGGCGCTGGGATTCGAGGGCTTTCGCGCCAACCTGTCCCCGCTCCATCCCAGCGCGGTCATGGCCAGGCCTGCGACCGGCCAGGTGGAAGTCGCCAGCCAGCTGCGCGCGCTCCTGAAGGGCAGCGCACTGCTCGCGCCGGGTGCCGCCCGCCGCGTTCAGGACCCGGTCTCGCTGCGTGTCGTGGCCCAGGTGCATGGCGCCGCCCGGGGCACGATAGCCCTGGCCAGGGAGCAGGTCGAAGTGGAGCTCAACAGCGCCGCCGACAGCCCGCTGGTGCTGGCAGACGACGGCATCATGCTGTCCAACGGAAACTTTCACGTGCCGGCCCTCGCGCTCGCGCTGGACGCCTGCGCGATTGCGCTGGCACAGGCTGCCAGCATGTCTGTGGCCCGCTGCCAGCGCTTCATGTCCCCCGCGCTCACCGGCCTGCCCCTGCAGCTGACACGCCACGGGCCGGCCCATTCCGGCTTCGCCACGGTGCAAAAAACTCTGACCGCCTTGTGGGCCGAGATACGGTTGCGCGCCAACCCCGGCTCGCTCGATTACCTGCCGGTCTCCGAAGGGCTGGAGGATCATGCCTGCATGGCGCTGGGCGTTGCCGAAAAACTGGGCGAACTGCTTGAGCGCGTCCACTACCTCATTGCCATTGAACTTCTGATCGCCGCCCAGGCCGTGGACCTGCGTGAAACCGATCAGGCCGCCATGGGGGAAGGCGCGCGCGCGACCTACCTGCAGCTGCGCGACCTGGTCGCCATGCTGGACGAAGACCGTCCGCTGGGCCCGGACATTGACCGGGTCCAACGCGCCGTAGCCTTGGGCTTGTTCAGTTCATGGGCCGTCAGTCCAGGGGCCGCGTGACACCAATATGAAATGGTTCCTGCGCAACTGGACTGACATTGTGTATGCCCTGTGGGAACACATTGCCATCTCCCTGACGGCGCTCACGATTGCATTCGCCCTGTCGCTGGTGATTGGCCTCGTGGCCGCCCGGCGAGAACGGCTGTACGGGGCCGTGATGACGGTCTCCGGGATTTTGTACACCATTCCGACGCTGGCCTTTCTCGCTTTCCTGATTCCGCTCGTCGGGCTAGGCCGTACCAATGCCATCATCACCATGGTGGCGTTTTCCTTGATGATCCTGATCCGCAGTGTGGCAACGGGCATTCGGGAGGTTCCTGCGGACGTGATCGATGCCGCCCGTGGCATGGGCATGAGCGCGGCCCAGATCATGCGGCGCATCGAATTGCCGCTGGCGCTGCCGGTGATCGTGGCGGGTCTGCGCGTATCCGCCGTGACGGTCATCAGCGTGACCGTCGTCGCGGCCTACGTCAACGCGGGCGGGCTGGGCACGTTGATCTTCAACGGCATTGCCAGCGATCACCCCGCAAAAATATGGGCAGGCGCCTTGACCGCGTGTGCCCTGGCGGTCAGTGTCGACCTGCTGCTCGCACTGCTCGAGCGACAGCTCAAACGCCGGCGCGCGGCCTGACCTCCAGGAAAAACAATGCTCGCCGACACCTGGAACTTCCTGGCGACCCATCCGACCCAGTTCTACCGGGCCCTGGGCGTGCACATTGCTCTGTCAGGGTCGGCGCTGTTTTTGGCCGCGCTGATCAGCATACCTGCCGGTATTGCCGTGGCACGGCGCGGCGGCCTGGCGCTGGCCGTGGTCAACGCGGCGAATGTCGGACGCACCCTGCCGTCGCTGGCCGTGCTCGCGCTGGTCATGCCGCTTCTGGGGACCGGCTTTGCGCCTGCGCTGTTCGCCCTGACGCTGATCGCGCTGCCGCCCATCGTGACCCACACCATCGTCGGCATGCGTGGCGTGGACGCCGACGCCGTCGACGCGGCGGTTGGCATGGGCATGACGCGGACCCTGTTGTTGCGGCAGGTCGAGCTGCCGATGGCCCTGCCGGTCATCTTTGCGGGCCTGCGCACCGGCGCTGTGCAGGTGATTTCCGGGGCGGTGCTGGCGGCCTTTATTGGCGGCGGCGGGCTTGGCGACTTCATCACCGCGGGCATTGCCATGATGGCCATCCCCCAACTGCTGGTGGGCGCCATCCCGGTGACCCTGCTGGCGCTGGGCACTGATTTTCTTTTTGGCGCACTGCAGCGCCGCATGACCCCTCAAGGCCTTCGCGCATGATCACACTCGACCGCCTCACCAAGAGCTTCGGAACCAGCGGCCAGACTGCCGTCGACGGACTGTCGCTCACCATCAATGCGGGTGAAATCTGCGTGCTGATCGGCCCCTCGGGGTGCGGCAAGACCACGACCATGCGCATGATCAACCGCATGGTGGAACCCGATTCGGGGCGGATTGAAGTCGACGGGCAGGATGTGACCCGGATCGACGCGGTAGAGTTGCGCCGCTCGATCGGCTATGTGATCCAGCAGGTGGGGCTCTTCCCCCACATGACCATCGGCGAGAACGTGGCGACCGTACCGAAAATGCTGGGCTGGGACGCGCCGCGCATCGCCCGGCGCGTGGATGAGTTGCTGGCGCTCGTCCACATGGAACCCGGCCTGTACCGGGACCGTTTTCCGCGGGAACTCTCTGGGGGCCAAAAGCAGCGCGTGGGCGTGGCACGGGCGCTTGCCGCGGACCCGCCGGTGATGCTGATGGACGAACCCTTCGGGGCCATCGACCCCATCACCCGCGCGAGCCTGCAGGACGAGTTCCTGCGCATCCTGCGCGAACTCGGGAAGACCATTGTCTTTGTCACGCACGACATCGACGAAGCCATCAAAATGGCCACGCGCATCGCCATCCTGCGTGCCGGAAAAGTCGTTCAGTACGACACGCCGGAACGCATCCTGGCGCTTCCTGCAAATTCGTTTGTCCAGGCTTTTGTCGGCGAAGACCGGTCGCTCAAAAGACTGTCACTGCTGACAACCGGGCTGTGCACCGATGCTGGTACACCTGCCAGCAGCGCGCCGCGTGTGCCGGCTGGCGCACCGCTGCGCGATGCCCTGTCTGCGATGCTTGACGCCGGCGCCGATGAGGCCGCGGTTGTCAACGCGGGCGGCGATGTCGTGGGCCGCGTGACGCTGGACGCCATTCGCCAGGCGGCGAGTGTGAATGTCGCTGAAACATAGTCTCTGAAATCGGACCCTGCCGGCGCTGCTGGCAAATGAGGTCCGCGCGCCTGCACCTTCAGGTGGCGGGTCAGTCACCGTGACCCCTGTCTGCGGGGTTTTCGCCGCAAGCCGGCCCAACGAAAAATCCCGCCAGGCTCGCACCTGACGGGATCTCCTTTGCACCTTTGCATCAGGGGCGCGAGGCTCTGCATCGCCTGCCCTGCTGATGGCCTTTCAGCCCTCTATTTCATGCCGTATTTGCTCTTGGCGTCACTCTGGCAGGTGTCTTTGGCCGCGCCAGCCAGGCTGTCGCAGCGCTCCTTGGCCGCCTTGTAGTCCGCTTCACGTTTTTCTTCAGCGGCGTCCTTTTTCACATCAGCCATTTTTTCGGTTTTCTTTTTGCTGGTGTCGGCGCCAGCCTTCATCACTTTGGCATCTTCTTTGGCCTTCACATGCGCAGCCTTGGCGTCCTTCACGCACACGTCCTTGGCATTACCCGACAGGTCGTCGCATTTTTCCTTGGCGGTATCGTAAGCGGCATCGGCTTTGGCGAAAGTCACTTTCTCGTCATTCTTGGGGCTGGGCTTGTACTGGGCTTCCAGTTCCGCCTTGGCCACTTTTTCTGCACCTTTTGCCTCGGATACGCAAATGTCCTTGGCGTTGGCTTTCATGGCATTGCATTTTTGCCAACCCGCCTTGTAATCGGCCGAGATCCGGTCTTTCTGTGTTTTGTATTCCTCTTTGGTCATGGCCACAGCGTTGCCGGCAAAAGCACAAGACATCACCACAGTGAGCATTAGCAATTTGGTTTTCATGATGATTCCTTTGGTAAGTTTTAATCATTGATCAGATGGAAATCAGCCATTCATGACGACTCGATAACGTTCGGCTCAGTAGCGTTCAAAGAAGTTGGTGGGGTTGCGCTCATGCCACGCCTTGAACTGCTCTTCAGCCTCTTCCTTGCTGAGGCCGTGCCGCTCCTGAATCTTGCCCAGCAACTGGTCACGCTTGCCGGCAATCACATCAAGGTCGTCATCGGTGAGCTTGCCCCATTGCTCCTTGATCTTGCCCTTCAACTGAAGCCAGTTGCCTTCTAGCTGGTCCTGGTTCATGGTTATCTCCTGAGGATGTTGACGAACTCCGTCTGACGGCTTGCGCAGCTATGAACCGCAGTAAGCACGTTACGGGTGAATAAACCTTACTCTCGGGGCGGCGGGCGAGCCGTAGTCCCGCGCATTTGCTACGCGTAGGCTCATACTTACAGGCTCCCGCAGCGCCGCACCTGTGCCCCCCCGGAAATTCCATAAATCCCGGAATGATTTGCGAAGAAACTAGTTGCATAGCTAACTATTAAATGCTAAGCTGCACCGCATGTTCGATCACTGCCTTTATTTCAATACCACCGCGCTGGCCCGCCTGGTCGACAAGGAATGGACACTGGCCTTCAAGCCATTCGGTGTGACGCCCTCCCAGGGCTTCCTGTTGCGGCTGGTGCTCAAGCACCCTGGCATGTTGCAACACGAGATTGCCGATGAGTTGACCATTTCACGACCCACCGCCACGCGCCTGCTGGACGGGCTGCAGGCGCTCAAGCTGATTGAGCGCAGGGGCACGCAAGCCGATGGACGGCATTGGGTCGTCTACCCCACAGGCCGGGCCGAAGCGCTCCATGCAGGTATCAACAAGGCCAGCGGCGAAGTCACCCGCCGCATTCAGCAACAAATAGGAAAGGAGAACTTCGATGAGACCGTCGCCCGGGTCAGAAGCGTGTCTTCCGCCTTGAAATAGCGCGTTCACTGCCCCGTCTTTTTTTAATGTTTTAGTTGCATAGCTAACCATATGGAGTTCTTCAAATGCCTATCCTGAATGTCAAGATCAGCCAGCCCGCCAGTACCGCCCTCACCCATGCGGTCTCGGAAACCCTGCTGGAGCTGACCACCAGAATCCTGCGGAAAAAGCGCGAACTCACCGCCATCGCGATTGACTACGTCCCGCCCGAGCACTGGATCGTTGGGGGCCGCTCGCTGGCCGAGCAGGGGAAAAACAGCTTTTACTTCGACATCAAGGTCGTGGACGGCACGAACACCAAGGACGAAAAAGCCCAATACATCGCCGAGGCGTTTTCAGCACTCGGCAAGCTGCTCGGCAATGTGCATGAAGAAAGCTACATCCACGTGCAGGATGTGCGGGCGGAAGCCTACGGTTTTGGCGGCCTGACCCAGGAATACCGCTACATCAAGGCCAAAACCTGAAGCCGAAAACCGGCCTGCCGCCGGCCTACCTCGACCGCAGGGTGCGGCTCAGCAGGGCCACCGGCAGCAGCCCCACTAGCACCAGTGCCAACGCCGGCAGGGCGGCCTCCCCGAGCCGCTCGTCCCGTGCCAGCTGGTAGGTCACGACGGCCAGGGTGTCGCTGTTGAAAGGGCGCAGCACCAGCGTGGCGGGCAACTCCTTCATGACATCGACAAACACCAGCAGACCTGCGGCCGCCACCGAGCGCTTGAGCAGCGGCCAGTGCACCCGGGCAAGAATGCCGGCGCCTGTCGTGCCCAGCATGCGCGCACTGTCATCAAAGCTGGCGGGAATGCGTGAATAGCCGCTTTGCATGGTCTGCAGTGCTACCGCACTGAAGCGAACCAGGTAGGCCCAGACAATCCCGAGCACCGTGGCGGTGACCCAATAGCCCGCGCCGGTCTGCGGCGCCGCCGCCTGCAGCCAGCCCACGGGCAATAGCAGGCCCACCACAATCACCGCGCCCGGAACGGCATAACCCAGGCTGGCCAGGTGCACAGCCAAGCGGGTGAGTACATGGGGCTGGCGGCGCATGGCAAACGCCAGGCTGACGGCCAGCGCGGTGGCCAGCAGTGCGCTCAGCCCGGCCAGCCAGACACTGTTGAGCGTCCAGCCGAGGAATTTGTCCCACAGCAGACTGTCCCAGCCCAGAACCAGTGGGCGCAGCATGAAGAGCACGGGCAGCAGGAAACCCATCGCGATGGGCAAGGCGCAGACCAGCCACGCCAGGGCGGCACGGCTACCCCGCAGCCGCACCGGCGCGGCGTCCTGGGCGCCGGCGCGCGCACCCCGGCCTGCGGCAAAACGCATCCGTTTTTGCGCGCTGTGCTCAATTTTCAGCAGCATGGCCACAAAAATCAGCAGCACGGTAGCCAGTTGTGCTGCGGCAATGCGGTTGTCCATGGACAGCCAGGCCTTGTAAATCCCGGCGGTGAAGGTCTGGATACCGAAATAACTGGACACGCCAAAATCAGCCAGGGTTTCCATCAAAGCCAGGGCCACCCCGGCGGCCACGGCAGGACGCGCCAAAGGCAGGGCCACAGCGCGGATACGGCGGGAAAGCGGTGCACCGAGCAGGCGGGCCGCCTCCATCAGGTGCACAGCCCGCTCTGACAGGGCTGTACGCGCCAGCAAATACACGTAGGGATACAACGCCACGGTGAATACCAGCACGGCGCCACCGAGGCTGCGCACCTCAGGCAGCAGGCGGCCCTGAAGACCAAAGGCAGCACGTAGCCAGGTCTGCAGCGGGCCCGCGTACTGCAGGAAGTCGGTGTAGGCATAGGCCACCACGTAGGCCGGCATGGCCAGCGGAAGCAGCAGGGCCCACTCAAACACGCGCCGACCGGGAAATTCGAACAGCGTGACGGCGCTGGCAGTGGCCATGCCCACCACCGCAACACCGAGGGCCACGCACAGGCACAGCAGCAGTGAGACGCCGGTGTAGGCGGGCAAAACCGTTTGCAGCATCTGGATCAGGATGGACCTGGCTTCGTCGTTGAACTGCAGCCATGAGAAGGCCACGGCCAGCACCGGCAAGGTCAGCAGGCTGACCAGGGCAAAAAGAAGCGCGGAGGGTAGGAAACGGCGGAGCATGTAGACCCGAAAAAAGGCCTCTGCCGGAGCGGGCTGTGCCCAAACCAGCGTGCGCCATGGTTTTTGCAGTCAGTCACTGCAAATGAGAATTGTAAGCATCTACAATCAACCCATGTTCTTGGATGTCTCCCAGTTGGGTGTGCACTACGCGGGCCGCTCAAAACCGGCTGTCGACAGCGTGACCTTTGGCCTGCGGGCGGGCGAAATCGGGGTGTTGATCGGACCTTCCGGCTGCGGAAAAACCACCCTGCTGCGTGCGGTGGCCGGCCTGGAACGCGCACAGGCGGGCACCATCAAGCTGGCACAGCAAATCGTCAGCAGCCCTGATACCCATGTGCCTGCGGAATCGCGCCGCATCGGCATGGTGTTTCAGGATTACGCGCTGTTTCCGCACCTGAACGCGGCGCACAACGTGGCTTTCGGCCTGACCCATCTCCCCGCTGCCAAGCGGGACCAGCGCGTCAATGCGGTGCTGGAGCTGGTGGGCCTGGGCAATGTGCACAAGCGTTTTCCGCACGAACTCTCCGGCGGACAACAGCAGCGTGTGGCACTGGCGCGGGCGCTGGCTCCCGAGCCGCGCCTGCTGCTGCTGGACGAACCTTTTTCCAACCTGGACGTGGATCTGCGCGAGCGACTGGCCCATGAAGTGCGCGGCATCCTCAAGGCGGCCGGCGCAACCGCCTTGTTCGTCACCCATGACCAGCTGGAGGCATTTGCCATCGGCGACCGCATTGGCGTGATGAATGAAGGGCATTTGCACCAGTGGGAAGACGCCTATGCCCTGTACCACCGGCCGGCCACCCGCTTTGTCGCCGACTTCATTGGCCACGGGGTGTTCGCGCAAGCGCACATTGAACAGCGTGGCAACGAGGTGGTGGTGCACACCGCGCTCGGTGACCTGACAGACGTCCGCGAATGCCCCCTGCCCGAGGCCTATCCCGATGGCTTGTGTGATGTACTGCTGCGCGCCGACGATATCGTGCATGACGACAACGCGCCGGTCAAAGCGCAGATTCTTCGCAAGGCTTTCCGCGGCTCGGAATTTTTGTACACCTTGCGGCTTTTGACGGGCGAGACGGTGGTGGCCCATGTGCCCTCACACCATGACCATGCGCTGGGCGAGTGGATTGGCATTCGCGCCGAGGTCGATCACGTGGTGACCTTTGAGCGGGAGGCTGTGGCGGTCACGGGCGCCTCCGCCAGCCCCCTGACCTCAGCGACCCCCCTGCCCCCCACCACTGCCGGGCCTTTGCAGCGCCCGCCGCACGCTACACCCGTCTGAGGCGCTCAATGTCCTCGCGCAGGGCCTGGGCCCACAGACGCCGGGTCTGCCCCTCGGCGCCCTGAGCCACCCCAAAAGTCACCACAGCCCTCAGCCCCGGTGCCGTCAGGGTTCGCCAGATCGATCCGATCAGGGTTTCATCGCCCACATAACTGGGTGCCAGACTCGTCGCACCCGTTGYCGGGTCGACAAATTTGAGCGCCACCGGCTGCACCGGCACAGACGCCTCGATGGCGGCCTGGATCAGGTTGGCGTGAAAGGGCATGAGCGTGATGCCGTCCCCGGTGGTGCCCTCGGGAAACACCGCAAGGATGTCCCCCGCTCGCAGGCGTTCTGCCATTTGCACCACCACCCGGTGCGCATCGCGGCGCGACTCACGCTCAAGGTACAGCGTGCCGGCGCCATCGGCCAGCGTGCTGACAAAAGGCCAGCTCTTGACATCGGACTTGGAGACGAACCGGCAATGGCGTGATGCGTGCATCACCACAATGTCCAGCCATGAAATGTGGTTGGCCACCAGCAGCACCGGTCCGGCCACGGGCGGCGTGCCGTTCACCACCAGCTCGATACCCACGATGCGAAGCAATTCGCCCGCCCACACCTGCACGCGTGCTTCGCGGTGGGCCTGGCTCAATCCCGGAAACAATATCTTGATGGTCAGGAAACCCACCACCGCGTGGGCCGTGGCTCGCAGCAGCTTCCAGCAAACGCCCAGCAACTTCATGCAGTCCGGGACGTGTGCTTAACGCGACGCTTCGTAAGCCAGCTGCCCGCCAACCACCGTCCAGCGCACGCGCGCAGGGAGCTGATAGCCGGAAAAAGGCGTGTGCTTGCCCTGGCTGCGCAAGGCTTGCGGCTCAACCATCCACTCGCTGGCCGGGTCAAACACGCACAAATCCGCCATGCCCCCTTTGACCAGCCGGCCGGCACTGGCCTGCAGCGTGCCCAGGGAGTTGCCAAGTACGCGTGCCGGCTCGCTCGTCAGCACCGCCAGTGCACGGGCCATGCCGGCCTGACTGTCAGCACCCCATTTGCAGGCCAGGCCCAGCAACAGTTCCAGGCCGGTCGCGCCTGCTTCGGCCTCGGCGAACGGCAGGGTTTTGGCATCCTCGTCGACCGGGTTGTGGTCGGACACCAGCGCATCGATCGTGCCGTCTGCCAGGCCCTGGCGAATGGCATCCCGGTCGCGCTGCTGGCGAAGGGGCGGGTCCAGCCGCATGCGGCTGTCGAAGTAGCCGATATCGACATCGGTCAAATGCAGGCTGTTGATGCTGACGTCGCAGGTCACGTCCAGCCCCTCCGCCTTGGCCTTACCCACCAGCGCCACCCCTGCGGCGCTGCTGATCCGGCACAGGTGCACCCGCGCGCCGGTGGCGCGCATCAACTCGAAAATAGTGTGGAGGGCGATCGTTTCGGCGGCCACGGATACACCGCTCAAACCCAGGCGGGTCGCCAGCGCTCCGCTGGCGGCCACGCCCTGACCCAGGTGCATTTCCTGCGGGCGCAGCCAGACGGTGTAGCCAAAGGTGGTCGCGTATTGCAGGGCACGCATCAGCACCTGGGTGTTGGCCAGCGGCACTTCGGCCTGGCTGAATCCCACGCAGCCGGCTTCGGTCAGCTCCACCATTTCGGTCAGCGCCTCGCCCTTCAGGGCCCGCGTCAGCGCGCCCAGCGGGAACACGCGCGACTGGTGCAGCTTTTCGGCACGAAACTTGAGCATTTCCACCAGGCCAGGCTCATCGAGGACCGGGTCGGTATCCGGCGGGCAGACCAGGCTGGTCACACCGCCGGCAACCGCCGCGGCCAGCTCGCTCTCCAGCATGCCTTCATGTTCATAGCCGGGCTCGCGCAGGCGAGCCGACAGGTCGATCAGGCCGGGCGCCACGATACAGCCCGTGGCATCCAGGGTTTTGTTAGGCGAAAAATCGGCCGCCGTGTGGTTCAGCGAGACAATGCGCCCCGCCGCAATGGCGACGTCACAAACTTCATCCAGCCCCGAAGCGGGGTCGATCACTCGGCCGTTTTTAATGAGAAGTTTCATTTTGTTTTTCCGAAAAAAGGCCGCTGTGCCGGGCCGCCCCAAGCGAGGCCAGCCCCCTTGGTGGGCAGAGTAGTACGCGAAGCGACAAGCGAGGGGGTCACGAACGAAGCGCCGGGCCGCCCCAAGCGAAGTTCAGCCCCCTTGGGGGGCAGCGCAGTACACGAAGTGACAAGCGTGGGGGCCATGTTCATGCTTCATTCCCTGCAACGATGCCCATGACAGCCATGCGCACTGCGATACCGAAGGTAACCTGCGGCAGGATGACGCTCTGCGTGCCATCGACCACCGCCGAGTCAATTTCAACACCCCGGTTGATGGGCCCCGGGTGCATGACGATGGCATCGGGCTTGGCCAGTTGCAGCTTTTCGTTGGTCAGGCCAAAGCTCTTGAAGAACTCCTGGCTGCTGGGCAGCAGGGCGCCCGACATGCGTTCGTTTTGCAGCCTGAGCATGATGATCACGTCAGCGTCCTTGATGCCCTCTTCCAGCGTGTTGCAGACGCGCACACCCATCTGCGCCATGTCAGCAGGCACCAGTGTCTTGGGGCCCACCACGCGCACTTCGGGGCAACCCAGCGTGGTGAGCGCATGAATGTCAGAGCGCGCCACGCGCGAATGCAGCACATCGCCCACGATGGCGACCGTCAGATTGCTGAAGTCTTTCTTGTAGTGGCGAATGGTGTACATGTCCAGCAGGCCCTGCGTCGGGTGGGCATGACGGCCATCGCCCGCATTGATCACATGCACGTGCGGTGCGACATGCTGGGCGATCAGGTAGGGCGCACCGGATTCGCCGTGGCGCACCACAAACAGGTCGGCGGCCATGGCGCTCAGGTTGGCGATGGTGTCCAGCAGCGACTCACCCTTGGAGGCCGACGAACGCGCGATATCGAGGTTGATCACGTCGGCCGACAGGCGCGTGGCCGCAATTTCAAAGGTGGTGCGGGTGCGGGTGGAGTTTTCAAAAAACAGGTTGAAAACGCTCTTGCCGCGCAGCAGCGGCACTTTTTTGACCTCACGGTTGTTCACGCTGACAAAGTTGGCGGCCGTGTCCAGAATCTGCGTCAGGATCGCCTTGGGCAGGCCTTCTATCGACAGCAGGTGGATCAGCTCGCCGTTCTTGTTGAGTTGTGGGTTTCGTCGGTACAACACGCTTGGGACTCCTCTTTTTCTTTAAATTACCGGTCCTGGACCTGAAAGCTGAAGCGGCCGTCTTCAGCACGCGCCAGCTCAAGGGTTTGCGAGGCAGGCAGGGCCACCCGCGCCACGGCCAAGTCGGGTTGCACCGGCAACTCGCGCCCGCCCCGGTCCACCAGCACCACCAGCTTGACGCTGGCGGGCCGGCCGTAGTCAAACAGTTCATTGAGCACCGCGCGGATGGTGCGGCCGGTATAAAGCACATCGTCCACCACAATCAGGTGGGCACCGTTCACATCAAAGGGCAGCAAGGTTTGCCCACTGGAGGCCAGGCCGCGCTGTGAAAAATCATCACGGTGCATCGATGAAGACAGAATGCCGGCCTCTTGCGCCAAACCCAGGTCCTTTTGCAAGCGCTGTGCCAGCCAGGCACCGCCTGAGGCAACCCCCACCAGCAGCGGTGGCTGGTCGTAGGAGGTCAGTTGCAGTCGCAGGCCCCGCAGCAAATCGCTGTACAGCGCCTCAGCGTCCAGTGTCAGACTGCTCATGGAAGACTCCTTAAAAATTGCTCAAGAATTATGCAGGCAGATGCCGCATCAGCGTCCGCCGCGCCGCCGGCCAGGGCCTCGGTCGTGCTGTAGCGCTCATCGACCTCGAACACCTTGAGGCCGAAGCGTGCCCGCAACTGGCGGGAAAATTTTTGCGCGCGTCGGGTATTTTCGTGGCTCGCGCCATCCGGATGAAACGGAACACCAACGACGAGCGCATCGGGCTGCCATTCCCTGATCCGGAGTTCAATCGCCTTGAGGCGGGCATCGCCCGTGGCGGCAATGGTTGCCTGGGGCGTGGCGGTGCGGGTCAGCACATTGCCGGTCGCAACGCCGGTGCGTTTGAGGCCGAAGTCGAAAGCCAGAAATGTTTGAAGACGCGCAGTCGAAAGAGGCACGGCCGCCAGGCTCATGCGTGACCGGCGTCGGGAGACAGCATCCAGCTCTGCAGGCCCAGCAGCATCAGGGCCTTGTCGTAGCGCTGCTCCACCGGCGTGTCAAAAATCACCGCCACATCGGCAGGCACAGTCAACCAGCTGTTGTCCGAGATTTCCGATTCCAGCTGACCCTCGCCCCAGGCTGAATAACCGAGCGAGACAAACACCTTGCGCGGGCCGGCGCCGGTCGACAGCGCCTCCAGAACATCCTTGGAGGTGGTCATTTCCAGCCCCCCGGGAATCGTCATGGTCGACGCATACACCGACTCGCTGCCGGGCATCATGGATTCGTGGAGCACGAACCCCCGCTCGGTTTGCACGGGGCCACCCTGAAACACCGGCGCCTCGGTGAGGTCGTCGCGGTGTAGCGGTAACTCAACCTTGTCAAACAGGTTCTTGAGGTTGATGTCGCTGGGCTTGTTGATGACCAGGCCCAATGCCCCGCGGTCGCTGTGTTCGCACATGTACACGACGCTTTTGGCAAAGGCTTCATCCTCCAGCCCGGGCATCGCGATCAGGAAATGATGCGTCAGGTTGATCAGTGCGGAATCCGTAGCCATGCCATGATTTTACGCGCACTCTAATGGAAAACACCGAGTTGGCGGCAGGCTCCGCGGAAAACCCGCCGGCAGAGCCCGCCTGCCCCAACTCGCCCCAGTTCGCCCTACTTGGCTACCATCGATTCCATGTCAAAAAAATACCGGACCGGCCTGATGTGGTTCAAGCGGGATTTGCGTGCCGAGGACAATGCCGCGCTCTACCACGCCCTGAAGTCGTGCCACCAGGTGTTTTGCCTGTTCCTGTTTGACCGGGACATCCTGAACGGCCTGCCCCGGGCTGACCGGCGCGTGGAATTCATCCGGGAATCCCTGGTCGACCTGAGCGGGCAATTGCACGGCCTGGCCCGCCAGGGCGGGTGCGCCGCCGGGACCGCCTTGCTGGTGCGCCATGCCAGGCCCAGCGAGGCCCTGGGAACGCTGGTTACAAAGCTTTCCATAGATGCGGTGTTCACCAACCATGACGACGAGCCCCAGGCCCTGGCGCGCGACGTCGCGGTGCAAGCGCTGCTGGCCAGCCACGGCGTGGCGTTCCACAGCTTCAAGGATCACGTCATTTTTGAACGCACGGAGGTGCTGACGCAGGCCGGCAAACCCTACAGCGTATTCACCCCCTACAAAAATGCCTGGCTGAAAAAGGTCGACAGCTTCTATTTCAAGCCCTATCCGGTGGCGCGGTATGCCGATGCCCTCGCCCCCCTGCCGGGCGGTGAGCCGCCTGCTATTCCATCGCTGGATACGCTGGGATTTGAGAAAACCAACCTGTCGGCGCTGAAAATCCCCACAGGAAGCCGGGGTGGAACTGCGCTTTTTGAGGAGTTTCTGGGCCGCATCAGACTCTACCGGGACACGCGCGACTTTCCGGCCGTCAAAGGCCCAAGCTACCTGGGCGTGCACCTGCGTTTTGGCACGATCTCGATCCGCAAGATGGCTTCAACGGCCTTGCAGCAGCAAAACGAGGGAAGCGAAGGCGCCGCCACCTGCCTCAGCGAATTGATCTGGCGGGATTTTTATGCCCAGATTCTGAGCAACTACCCCCATGCTGCAACCCGTGCGTTCAAGCCCGAATATGACGCCATCGTGTGGGAAAGCGGCGAAATAGCCACCACCCGCTTCCAGGCCTGGTGTGATGGCCGCACGGGCTACCCGCTGGTAGACGCGGCCATGGCGCAGATCAACCAGACGGGCTACATGCATAACCGCCTGCGCATGGTAACCGCCAGTTTTCTGGTGAAGGACCTCGGCATAGACTGGCGCTGGGGTGAGCGCTACTTTGCCGAAAAACTCAATGATTTTGACCTGTCAGCCAACAATGGAGGCTGGCAGTGGGCGGCCAGTACCGGTTGCGATGCGCAGCCTTATTTCCGCATCTTCAATCCGGTCAGCCAGAGCGAAAAATTTGACGCGGAAGGCAAGTTCATCCGTAAATACCTGCCGGCCCTGGAAAGACTGCCCACCCCATGCCTGCACAGCCCCTGGCTGGCCAAACCGGTTGAACTGAGCGCGGCGGGCGTGTTGCTCGGGCAAAACTACCCAAGGCCCATCGTCCAGCACGATGAAGCGCGGGCACTGACGCTACAGCGCTACGCGGTGGTCAAAAAAACCCTGACCCTGCTCCGCTCTAATCCGCTCTGTTTTTGACAGCTTCCCATGCCCTCCCGGCATGGCAAGGCTGCCTCTTACTTTTATGCAGACGCAGGGATGTCTGCTGCGCAGTAATGACGCACCAGGCTCATCAACTCTTCTTCGGAATAAGGTTTTCCCAGGTAGTGGTCCACCCCCAGCTCCTTGGCATGCTCGCGATGCTTCTCGGCAATCCGTGAAGTGATCATGATGATGGGCAGGCTGTTGAGGCGTACATCGGCACGGATGTTACGCGCCAGATCAAAACCATCCATGCGCGGCATTTCAATATCCGACAAGACCACCGTAGGCCGCTCTTCCTGCAACCTTTCGAGGGCCTGCAGGCCGTCGGCCGCCATGGCCACCCGGTAACCTTCGCGCTGTAACAGGCGCTGCGTGACACGCCGCACGGTAATCGAGTCGTCAACCACCAGGATCAGGGGGATTTGCGGTGCGGCAGGAAGCAGTGCAACCGCCTTGTCGGCGCCGCTACCCAGCTCCTCGAGCATGTGCGGCTCCGCCCGGTCAGTACTCCAGGCCCGTGCCTGCTGGCCATACACGGAAGCCAGCGCGACCGGGTTGTAGATCAGCACGACGGCACCCGAAGCCAGCACAGACATGCCCGCCAAACCCGGCAGGCGCGACAGCTGCGGCCCCAGGTTTTTCACCACGACCTCCTGGTTGCCCAGCACTTCATCGACATGCAAGGCCATGCGCTGGGCCGCACTTCGGAAAATAACCACCGGCGTGGTCTTGCCCTGGGTCTCGCTGCTGTGGTGCGAAGCTTGCAGCAATGCACCCGACCAGAAGAAGGGGACGGCTTCGCCAGCGACCTCAAGCGTGCCGCTGTTATAGGCCTGCTGCAGTTCCTTGGCAGTAGCGCGGCGCACGGTTTCGACCACATTGGCCGGCACGCCCACCGACTGCTTGCCGGCTCGAATCATCACCACCTGGGTCACTGCAGTGGTCAATGGCAGCACCAGTTTGAAGTGCGTCCCCTTGCCGGACACGGTAGTGGTTTCAATCCGGCCGCCCAGTGCGTTGACCTCCGCGCGAACCACATCCATGCCGATGCCACGCCCGGCAAGTTCGGTCACCTGTGCGGCAGTCGTAAAACCAGCCGTGAAAATCAGGTTGGCGGCTTCCTGGTCATCCAGGGATTGTTCTGGCGTCACCAGCCCGAGGCTCACGGCCTTCTCGCGAATGCGCTGCAGATTCAGGCCGGCGCCGTCATCGCTGAAATCCACCGAAACGTCGTTGCCCTCATGGCGCAGATGAACGGTGATGAGCCCCACAGGGTCCTTGCCGGCTTCGGCACGAACCTGCGGGTCTTCAATACCATGTGCCACGCAGTTGCGCAGCAAATGCTCAAACGCGGGCGTCATGCGGTCCAGCATGCCGCGGTCCATCTCGATGGTGCCACCCAGCAGGTCCAGCTTCACCTGCTTGCCGGTTTCCTTGGAGGCTTGCCGCACCACACGGTACAGACGCTCGGAAATCCCTTCAAACTCCACCATGCGCGTGCGCAGCAGGTCGCGCTGCAATTCGCGGGTCTGGCGGGCCTGTGCAATCAGGTCATCCTCGGTGGCTTCCACCGTACGCTGCAGGGTACGCTGCACGGTTGCCACGTCATTGACCGACTCGGCCATCATGCGCGTCAACTCCTGCACGCGGGTGAACCGGTCAAACTCGAGCGGATCAAATCCGGCCTGAGCCTCCTTGGCCTGCGCCAGTCGCGACTGCATCTGCGTTTCAGCCTGCAATTCAATATCGCGCAGCTGCTGGCGCAAACGGTTCAAGTTACCGCTCATGTCATTCAGCGAACCGCGCAGCTGGCCGAGTTCGGCTTCCAGGCGGGACCGCGTGATCATGACTTCACCCGCCTGGGTGACCATCCGGTCAAGCAACTGGGATCGCACACGGATGGAAGCTGTTGCCGCCTGGCGCAGGGGCTGCATGGCCATGGCCTGCGGCGCGGGGATGGCCAGTTTCCCGGCGCTGGCGCTGGTACTGATGGCACTGATGCTGTTGCTTGCGTCAGCTGCAGCAGGCTCCTTGGCCGGGGACTGTTGGGCGTCCTCCGAAATTGTTGACGCCACAGGGGCTGCGGCCTCGGCTGGCGGCTCAACGGCAGCCAGGGGAGTCAAGGGCACTGCAGCAGCCGCGGCGTCTGCACGTCGCAAGTCTTCGAAAGTGGCCTGCATGGCGTCAAAACGCGTCAACAGCGATTCGAAATCCTGGGTGACTGCGGCGTCGGACCCCAGATGCTCGATTTCCGATTCAATGCGGTGAGCCATTTCACCCAGCCGCAAGGCGCCCGCCAGACGGGCACTGCCCTTGAGCGTATGCAGAGCGCGCAGAACCTCCATGCGTGCACCCAGGTTGTCGGGCCGGGCCGACCATTGCCGCAGCGCGCCGCCCAGTTGGGGCATGAGCTCTGCGCCTTCCTCTTCAAAAATCGGAAACAGATCAGGATCGATGGCGTCAATCGCGTCGATGTCGTCTTCGTCTTCCTCATCCCGGCGTGCGGCGGCTGCGGCGGCCATGGAGGCCCTGGTCGCAGTCGACACCAAAACAGGCGCTGGTGGCACCAGCCGCACCGGCGAAGCGATGACTACTGGGGATGCCGGGGGTGGCACGATCGGACCTGACGCCACCGCCATGCTGGCGTCCGCGATTTCAGCTTCAGCTTCCCGCGGTTGAGTCGGCTCAATGCTGACCTCCTCGGCCGGCGGGGCTTCAAATGGGAAGTCAAGCTCGGAAGATTCGCCCGCAGGGGGCAGAACCGAGTCAAAGAAGTCAAGTTGCCGCAAGCGTTCAAGCACGCCGCTGTCGGACTCCTTGAGGAAGCCGGCGGCAAACTGGTGCAGCAACCGGCGTATATCTTCCGCCGCATCCACGAAGACCTGGCCATACTTGGCGGCGCCATTGCGGTGGTGAGCCTGGGACTGCTGCAGTGCATGTTCGAGCGCCCGGGCCATTTCCGACAATGCATAAAACCCGACCGTCGCAGAACTGCCCGCGAGGGAGTGGGCAAGCGCCACCGTGGAATCACTGACCGGCTGGTGGCGCTCAATCACCCATTCGGCGACTTCCAKGACCAGTCGGCGCGACCACTCATCAGCCTCGTTCAAATAGACGTTGTAAAGAGGGATGCCTATGCGCAGCGCCCCAATGACCTTGACCTGCTCATCACCATTGCCGTCGACCTGCAAAAGATCACTGAGGGAATCCTGAAACGCCGCAATGTCCAGCGCCGCCGGGGCTTCGTCAATTTGCGGCGGAACAGGCTCAACCTCCTCAAAACTCACGGTCGCATCAACGACCTCGGGCACGGCTGCAAGCAGTTCGGCGGAAGGAATTTCAAACCCGGCGGGTATAGCCAGGTCAGGCATCAGAATGTCCACAACGTCTACAGCATCCACAGCGTCCAGTTGGAAGTGCTTGTCAAACTCTTCCACCGACAATTCAACCGCCTGCCCGGACTCGGATTCGAGCGACAGGCTCAAAAGCTCACCCTCAGCCACACGCTGGGCAGAATCGGCCGGCGCATCGCTCTCCGCAGAAAGCGCAGAAAGGCTGTCGAAATCAATGCCTTCGATATCGATATCCATTGCAGGTGCGCCTGCCTGTCCGACAGCCACGACGACCGGCGCTGCGGCAGCAATAGCATCGTCAAAGTCGAGATTGAACTCAAAAGGAGATTCAACGGCTACGTCGGCAGGTGTTTCACTGCCGACGCTGACAGGGTCAGGTGTGCCAGACTCCAGTTGAAGTTCTGGCAGTTCAAGCGTTCCAGCCGTTGCCGTGTCATCGACGGTTGGGGCAGGGCCAGGCGCTTCAACCGACACAAACAGGTTCAACGGGACGTAGCGCCCGGAGGTACCCATGGCGTCAGCACTGCTGCTGAAGGCAGAGGCGGACCACGAAGCATCCTCGTTCGCGGCAATATCTTCAATCCACTTTGCAAAGCCGTTCATGGCCTCCGTGGCCAGGCTCTTGAACGCATCGGTCGCCGTTTTTTGGTCCGCCAACCAGCTATTGAGCATTTGTTCGAGCGACCATGCTGCTTCACCGAACTCGTTGAGTCCGACCATTCGCGAGCTGCCTTTGAGCGTGTGAAATGCGCGCCGCAGCACCGTCAGCTGGGAAACATCGCCGGGATCGCTTGCCAACGCCAAAAGCGCTTCCTGGCCGTTGCCGACGACCTCGCGCGCCTCTTCAAGGAAAATATCGCGCAAGTCATCTTCTTCAAAATCTGCCGAAGCGAGCGGACCGGCCGGCGCGGCTGGCGCCTCCTGCGTCATCGAGGATGCCAGCGATGTCAACGCAACAGCGGTGGCGTCGGCATTGTTGGCCGACACGGCCTTCGCCGCCTCACGGGCGCTCTGGGCCAGGGCAGGCTGTTCGGCCAGCGCCGCATGTGTGGCCAACGCATCCAGTCTGCCCGTGAGGTTTCCATCGCCCCCGCCACCCCCCGCGTCCTGCACCACCGAGATCAGTTCACGCGACAGCAGATCGCTGTTCACCGTCACGGCAGAAGCTGCGCTCGCCGGGCTTTGCGTGCGGCCCATCAGCGGCTTGAGTTCGCCTTTTTCTTCATCATAGACAAACAGCTTTTTCGCCAGCACTGGCTGGTAATTGAGCATGTCAATCAGAAAACTCAGTGCACCGAGGTTATTGCCGAGATGATCAAATGTGCCGGCGGATCGCACCAATTGCTCATCGATTTCGGTGACGAGCATTTGCTCCACGCTCTCCTTCATGCGTAAAACCGCATGGGATGCCTGGTCAAGCCCCAGCACCGACAACACACCACGCATCTGTGAGAGCTGCCCGGGTACCGCCTGCAGTGCGGTCTTGTCCTGCGGGTTGCGAAAGAACACATCCAGTGACTTTTCGAGCTCGCCCAGAGATACGCGCAACTCACCCACCACACTGCCCATGGTCTGCTTGTCGCTGACACGGCGGTATAACTCCTCCATCCAGCCTTCCATCGGCTGCGGCTCACCACCGGCCCGGACACCCTCCAGACGTTCTGCCAGATTGGCCGTTCGCACGGTCAACTGGGGATCGTTGGGATCCAGGTCGTCAAAGGCAGCTTCCAGATAAAGCACCGAGGTCGCCACCTCCATGGCCAACTCAATACCCGGTGGCTGGCCGGAGCGAACCGTGGTTTCGATCGCACGGGTCAGGGCTTTTGCAAAAGGCTCGCTCGGTGGATGGAGTTTGAGCAGGGAATCGGTCACCAGGCTGAATTGGTCGACCACCGTCTTGAACTTGCTGGCATCCCCGGCAGAAAGTGACGACCATGTCTCCTTGGCCGAGGTGATCCGTTTGCGCGCTTGAGCCAGCAGTGCCGGATCGAAGCGGCCAAACTGAACAAGTTCGTAATCGACCGGTTTGAACCGGTTGAGACCATACACCGATCGAACGGCGGACAGTACCGGGGTATCAGCGGCCTGAGTGGAAACCGCCTGCGCGCAGAAAAAGAGCAGATCCAGCACCAACCGGTCCGATATCGCCACATCGCCTTTTCCCAGCGAGGCATATTGAAGCAATATCCGGGACG
Source organism: Polaromonas sp. P4_F9 (assembly GCF_056401235.1). NCBI lineage: Bacteria > Pseudomonadati > Pseudomonadota > Betaproteobacteria > Burkholderiales > Comamonadaceae > Polaromonas > Polaromonas sp. P4_F9. The sequence goes on from NZ_JBFUJT010000002.1 coordinate 324,646, forward strand.
CAGCGCGCCGGACATACAGATCAGAGCCCAGCAAATCATGCTCGACAGCTTCAAAGTAAGCCGCCGCAATTTTCCAGAAAATCCGGGGCTGGCGATCGGCTTGCCTGGCAGAAAAGCCAAGACTCAAGTCCTTGAGATTCCGGGCAGCCTCGGGCGCTTTGCCCTTCATGAGCTGGAGCACCGACTGGTCCAGCAAGGCACGCGCGCCGCTGTCGTAGTTCCGGGGTTCAGCCATCGCGGCCAGCTCAGGCTCGAGCCAGCGCCACTCAAAGGGCCACAAGTCGGCAGGGTGGATGCGGTCCGCACGCACCAGTTCCTGGACTTCGCGATACTGCGGGAACAGTGAAACCGCAGACACGGGCTTGTCCGCCAGCACACCTTCGAGGTATTCCGTCAACGCAAAGCTGGCACGCTCAATCCTGGCAGCGGCATCCTGACTGCATTGCTCAGGTTGCTGCACAAACTTCTGCACCGCGGCTTCCATGGCACGCAGCACCAGCGCGGGCCCTGGCAGCCCCACCATCTCCAGCGCACCTACAGCCTGGTGCAACTGCTGGCGCGCGATCCGCAACTGGTTCGCGTCAATCGCCGCGAGATCGGAACCCCGTGCGGCCTCGGCGTCCCGAACAAAGCGCTTGAGCGCCTTGGCCGCACCCTCCAGTGACTTGCGAAGTTCGTCCAGCACCCAAGCCAGTGGACCCAGATCGTTGACGGCGAGGTCAGGCTCGGCAGCTTTTGAATTCGGGACGTTGGATTGCATAGGTAACGGGCCGGTTCAGGAATCAGTGGCAAAGGCTGGGGTTGCTGTCAACGCACAACAGGCTGTCATCAGGCGATTTTGAATCGGGACACTGACTGGCGCAGCTCTTCGGCCATCCGGGAAAGGTCACGCACCTGCTGTGCCGTAGAACGGGTACCTTCTCCGGTTTGCTCCGTCACGGCAAAAATGTGCTGGATGTTACCGGCCACCACGTTGGCCGATGCGGCTTCCCGGGATGCTGAATTGGAAATCTGCTCAATCAGGTCGGCAAGGCGGCGTGACACCTGGTCAATTTCAGTGAGTGCCGTACCGGCGTTATCGGACAGCTTGGCTCCCTCAACCACACCCTGCGTGGAGCGCTCCATGGCGGCTACCGCATCCTGGGTGTCGGTCTGAATCGCTTTCACCAGCGCCGAAATCTGGCGCGTCGCATCGGCAGAACGTTCGGCCAGTCGCTGCACCTCTTCGGCAACCACCGAGAAGCCACGTCCGGCTTCACCGGCTGACGCCGCCTGAATGGCCGCGTTCAGCGCCAGGACGTTGGTTTGCTCGGTAATGTCCGAGATCAGCTCGGTAATCTCGCCAATCTCCTGGGACGATTCACCCAGCCGCTTGATCCGTTTGGAGGTTTCCTGAATCTGGTCCCGGATGGAGTTCATACCACCGATCGCGTTTTGCACCGCCTGCAAGCCGGATTCAGCGGCCGTCAGCGATTGGCGCGCCACCTGGGAAGATTCCTGCGCCTGGGTGGACACTTCGTTGATTCGGGACGCCATGTCAAGCACCGACTGGCCAGTCTCGCGAATCTCGCGCAGCTGTTCGGTCGACGCTGCCAGCAGCTCCGTGGATGTGCTTTCCACCTGCGCCGTCGTCTGCGCCACCCGGGTCGCCGTGTTCTGCACGTTACCCACCAGCTGGCGCAACTCCTCCACCGTGTAATTCACCGAGTCGGCAATGGCGCCGGTAATGTCCTCGGTCACCGTCGCTTCCTGGGTCAGATCGCCCTCAGCCACCGTCTGCAACTCGTTCATCAGGCGCAAAATGGCAGCCTGGTTGGCGTCGTTGACGCGCTTGGCGTCCTGCTCCTGGCTTTTGGCTTCCTGTCGCTGCGTCTCGGCAACCGCCTGCCGCTGCTGGCTGTCCTGCACCTGCAAACGGGCCAGACCTGCCGCGCACAGCAGCGCGAAGGCCGCCGCAATAACCAGAATCGTCAACGCCCCGACGCCCAGGCCGGTCTGGGAAGACAGCTTGCCCTGCAGATCCTCAAGGCCACGACGCAGCGGCTCACTGTCCGCAATGATCGAAGACTGGGCTTCGCGGGCCGACACCAGACCCTGCAAATTGCCCAAAATGGCGCCCGCCTGCACGCGCGTCTGCTCATAAAGCGCCATCAAGGCCTCCAGCCGCTCGCGGGTCTGCGGGTCTTTGGAGCCGGTCAGGCGCAGTTCGGGACTGCCATCCTGCAGACCCTGGGCAATTTCCTTGAAGGAGTTCAAATCCTTGCCCAGCAGGAACACAGCCTCGGGGCTCACACCTTCCATGGTCAGGAACTCGTTGGCAGACTTGCCGATCCGCTGGGTCAACATCACCAGCTGGCCGGACGCTGAAATTTCAGCGGGCGCCGCATTCTGCTGGAGCTTGAGCGAGGATACGGTTTCGGCGATTTCCAGCAAATCGGAAGACTGACGGTTAATGGTGCGCAGCGCGTTGCCCACCTGCGTCAGGATGTTTTGCTGACCCATCACGGTTTTGGCATTTTTCTCGGCCCGCTCCATGAAGGGCGTGACCTTTTCAACGTCCGGCTGCAATACATCGGCAACCGGCGCCAGGCGCAAGCTGTCCTCGCCGGACTTCAGGCCGCGCACGGTTTTGGCCAGCACGTCCGAGCTCTCGCGCACATCGGGGAAAGCCTGGGCACTGCCCACCAGAGCCTGCGATACAGACTTCGCCAGACGCTGCGACTGCATCAGTGACTGACCGGTTGCCGCCACCTGCTGGGCGACCTTGTCGGCCTGGTTCAGCGCCAGGAAGGTCACGGTACCCAACACCACCACCGCCAGAGCCAGCAAGCCCACCAGAATTCTCTGGTGCTGGCCTATGGTACGGCGACCCAGCAGGGGCAGCGAGAGCAGGTCGGGACTTTCCACCGACTCGCCCTCCTCGGTTGCCGCCACCCGGCTCGGTGCAAAGGCATCCAGGTTGCCGTCCATCTGGCGCATGGTTGCGGCATTGAGGGAGGCGGCTCCGCCCACGGTGGAGCCAAGGGGATCACCGGGCATACCCACGGAAGCCATGTCCATGCTGTCTTCGGGCTGGACAGACTTCGGTTTAAACAGCTTCTGGATATTTTCAATAACAGACATGGGGGAGCCTTCCGGGAGAAACACGTGCGCGCTATGCGCCGATCGTCAAAAAATGAGCTTGCTGGGCAAGCAGCTGAAGATTGATTTCCTGCCAGCTTGCACCATTGAGGTCAACGTACTGGTTGCCAAAAAATTCGGGCGCGTCAGGCGCCTTCTCGGAGAAATCGATGAAGGCATCCTGCTTGCGCAAACCGGCCAGCCTGTCGATCAGCAGGGCGCAATTGACTTCAAGTGCACTGTTGAGCGCAACAAGCCTCGACTCCGTGCGCGCAAGTTCGGTCTTCGGAGGCGGTGCCTCGCCGCTCACATAGCTTGCCAGGTCAACCACGCCAAAGAGGCCGCCGCGCAAATTGGCAACACCGGCAAACCAGGCCTGGGTGTAAGGGACCGTCTGCGTGTGAACCCATGGAAAAATTTCACCGGACTGGCTCAGGGGAAACAGGTAGTTCCTTCCGCCAGCCTCCACGGCCAGCCAGGATGCAGCAACGCCCTGCGTTCGCGCAACCTGCAACCTGTCGGCCAGCCGGGTTTGTAGCTCTCTGAGGGCTTGTCTGTTCGCCATGCTCTGGTTTTATGCGTGTGATCAGCCAAGGGCTTTGATTTTGGCCATCAACTCATCCGCATCCACAGGCTTGGTGATGTAGTCGCGAGCCCCCTGACGCATGCCCCACACCCGGTCGGTTTCCTGATTTTTACTGGTGCACATCATGATGGGGATGTCCGAATAAAGGGGATCGCGCGTGATGGCGCGGGTCAGCTGGAAGCCGTTTTGCCCTGGCATCACCACGTCCATCAGAATCAGTTCCGGCTTGTCTTCGGCCAGGCGGCGAAAGGCGTCTTCCGCGTTTTCTGCGGTTTTGACGGTGAAACCATTCTTGACCAGCAGATCGGTCAGATACATCAACTCAGTCTTGGAGTCATCAACTACCAATATTTTCTTAATCGCCATCAAACTACTCCTTGTTTTGCACTGCCAAGCGCCTGAACGGTCTGCAGCAGCTGATCTTTGGTAAAAGGCTTGGTCAGGTAGTCCTGTGAACCCACCATGCGACCCCGCGCCTTGTCGAACACGCCATCCTTGGAGGACAGCATCACAATGGGTACACCCGAAAACTTCGCATTGCGCTTGATAATCGCACAGGTTTGATAGCCATCCAGTCGAGGCATCAAAATGTCGCAAAAAATCAGGTCGGGCTCGTAGTCGTTGACCTTGGAGAGGGCGTCAAAGCCATCTTCGGCCAGCAATACTTCGTGACCTCCCTGCTTGAGGAAGATTTCGGCGCTGCGCCGGATCGTATTGCTGTCATCGATGACCAGGACCTTCAATCCGGAATTGGGAATGCTCACTGCCTTTGCTCCTGTTTTTGCGGACCCCCGGCACGATAGCACCAGGCGGCGACTGGACTGTTCAGGCAGGTGCCCAAACGCCTATATCTGAACCATTTCGAAATCTTCTTTACGCGCTCCGCATTCCGGGCAGGTCCAGTTCATGGGCACTTGGGCCCACGGTGTTCCCGGGGCAATGCCATGCTCGGGCGCACCAGCAGTTTCATCATAAATCCACCCACAGATCAAACACATCCACGTCATTGATTGAGTCACAGCTTAAGTTGCCTTCGAATAGAATGCAACAATTGTATCGAGGCGGCGTTGCTTATTCGCGTACAAGGCAAAATCGCAGCCTATGGCAAACCCCAACACCTCTTCACTGGACAGTCGGCAACTGCAAACCGAGGACAGCGACGCGTCTCCGGCATGCGTCATGACATTCAATGCCAACGATCCGAGCGGAGCGGGCGGGCTGGCGGCAGACATAACGGCGATTACATCCGCAGGAGCTCATCCGCTGGCTGTCGTCACCGGCACCTACGTGCGCGACACCGCGGAGATTTTTGATCATTTTGCATTCGACGAAGAGGCTGTCACCGACCAGGCGCGATCCGCACTCGAAGACATGCCGGTGTCGGCCATCAAGGTCGGCTTTGTCGGCAGCCCGGAAAACATCAGCACCATCGCCGAGATCGCGACCGACTATGCCGATGTACCGCTTATCGCTTACATGCCCAACCTGTCATGGTGGGACGAAAGCGAGATTGACAGCTACCTCGATGCCTTTCGCGAGTTGATGCTGCCGCAGACGACGGTGTTGGTCGGCAACCACAGCAGCCTGTGGCGCTGGTTGCTGCCTGACTGGCCGGGCGAGCGCAACCCCTCGGCCCGCGACATTGCCAAGGCCGCGGCCGACCTGGGCGTGCCCTACACGCTGGTGACCGGCATTCCCCTGCCGGACCAGTTCATCGACAACGTGCTTGCCACGCCGCAAGCGGTGTTGTACAGCGAAAAATTCGAGCGCTTCGAGGCGGTATTTTCCGGTGCCGGCGAAACGCTGTCTGCCGCCCTTTCGGCCCTGCTGGCCAATGGCCACGATCTGCAGGCCGCCACCGCCGAAGCCTTGACCTACCTTGATCACAGCCTGGATGCCGGTTTTCACCCCGGCATGGGCAACATCGTGCCGGACCGTCTGTTCTGGGCACAGGCCGATGTCGATGATGAAGAATCCGAAGACGAAGCAGGCGACACGCCAGACGATGCCGCACTGACGTCCAAGCCCCCTTTTGACCTGCCGCCCAATGGAACCACGAAACATTAAGCCCCACACTCCCGAGCACTCCCGCAACACCGAGTTGTTTGAGCGCGCCAAAAAGCTGATTCCCGGAGGCGTGAATTCACCGGTCCGGGCGTTCAAGGCCGTGGGGGGCACGCCGCGCTTTGTGCAGCGCGCCCAGGGCGCCTACTTCTGGGATGCCGACGACCAGCGCTACATCGACTACATCGGCTCGTGGGGGCCGATGATTCTGGGGCACGGACATCCCGCCGTGCTGGCGTCCGTCCAGAAAGCGCTGCTGGACGGTTTCTCGTATGGCGCACCGACGGAGCGCGAAGTGGAGCTGGCCGAGGAGCTTGTGCGCCTGGTGCCGTCCCTCGAGATGGTGCGGCTGGTGAGTTCCGGTACCGAAGCGGCCATGAGCGCCATCCGCCTGGCGCGCGGCGCAACCGGCCGCAGCAAGATCATCAAGTTTGAGGGCTGCTACCACGGCCACGCCGACGCCCTGCTGGTGAAAGCCGGCTCCGGCCTGGCCACCTTCGGCAACCCGACCAGCGCCGGTGTACCGCCCGAGGTGGTGCAGCACACCCTGGTGCTCGAATACAACCACCTGGCCCAGCTGGAAGAGGCCTTCGCCCTGCATGGCAACGCCATCGCCTGCCTGATGATCGAGCCGATTGCCGGCAACATGAATTTCGTGCGGGCCAGCATTCCTTTCATGAAGCGTTGCCGCGAGCTATGTACCCAGCATGGTGCGCTGCTGGTATTTGACGAAGTCATGACCGGCTTTCGCGTGGCCCTCGGTGGCGCGCAAAGCGTGTACGCCAAAAGTATTCCCGGTTTCAAGCCCGACATGACGGTGCTCGGCAAGGTGATTGGCGGCGGCATGCCGCTGGCGGCCTTTGGCGGGACCCGCGCCGTGATGGAACAGCTGGCGCCTTTGGGCCCGGTCTACCAGGCCGGTACGCTGTCGGGCAACCCGGTGGCCACCGCTTGCGGCCTGGCCACCTTGCACGAGATCCAGAAACCCGGTTTTTACGAAGCACTGGGGGAGCGCACGCGCAGCCTGGTCGCAGGCCTCACGCAGGCGGCCAACAAGGCGGGCGTGCCTTTTTGCGGTGACAGCGAGGGAGGCATGTTCGGTTTTTTCCTGCTCGGGCAACTGCCTCAAAACTACGCCACGGTCATGACGACCGATGGCCCGGCCTTCAACCGCTTTTTTCACGCCATGCTGGCCAGCGGGGTGTACTACGCGCCGGCGCTGTACGAAGCCGGCTTTGTCAGCTCGGCGCACAGCGCGGCGGATATTGATGCCACCGTGGATGCTGCCGCAAAGTTTTTTGCCGGGAGCTGAACTGGCCTCATGAGGTGAGGCGTTCTTTCGCTGAATACCCGGCGGATGGACCTGCCCGGGCGTCGCGGCATCACCGAAGATCGGGACCGGAACAGCGCATCAGGTCGTCAACTTCCGGCTGGGTCCTGAGAGCCCGCAGCCCAACATCAAAATGACCCGCCTCAATCTGCGCTAGCCCGCGATCAATTCAATAGCTGATCAATGGCTGACGATGCCCATTTAATCGGGGCCAGCGCTTTTCCTGATCAGGCAAACGCCTCTCAGTGCCTGAAGTGCCGCACACCGGTCAGCACCATCACCACCTCGCGGTCGTTGGCCGCGGCGATCACCTCATCATCGCGCATGCTGCCACCTGGCTGGATGACGCAGGTCGCCCCCGCATCCACCACCACATCAAGCCCGTCGCGGAAGGGAAAGAACGCATCGCTGGCAACCGCTGAACCCTGCAGCGTCAGGCCGGCGTTCGCAGCCTTGATCGAGGCGATGCGTGCCGAGTCGATACGGCTCATCTGGCCCGCACCCACACCCAGCGTCATGCCGCCCGAGCAGAACACGATGGCGTTGGATTTCACGTATTTCGCGACCTTCCACGCAAACAGCATGTCATGCAGTTGCTCCTGCGTCGGCTGCAGCTTGCTGACGACCTTCAGCTCGCCGATGGCCAGCGCGTGGTTGTCCGCAGTCTGCATCAGAAGGCCTGAACCCACACGCTTGACGTCGATCAAATTGCGGCCCTGCTTCCACGCCGTGTCGCCGCCGGGCGGCAGGTCAATCTGCAGAATCCRCACGTTGACCTTGGCTTTGAACACTTCCAGCGCTTCGGGCGAAAAGGCCGGCGCCATCAGCACTTCGACAAACTGCTTTGAAATTTGCAGCGCGGCGTGCTCGTCGAGAGGACAGTTCAAGGCGATGATGCCGCCGAACGCGGATGTGGGGTCGGTCTTGAAGGCCTTGCTGTAGGCCTCCAGCCCGTCCTTGCCCACGGCCACGCCACAGGGGTTGGCATGCTTGACGATCACGCAGGCGGCACCATCCTTGAGGAAATCAAAGCTCTTGACACATTCCCAGGCGGCGTCGGCATCGGCAATGTTGTTGTAGGAGAGTTCTTTGCCCTGCAACTGCCTGGCCGTCACGAGGGAGCCTGGCGCCGGGTACAAATCCCGGTACAGCGCGGCCTGCTGGTGCGAGTTTTCGCCATAACGCAAATCCTGCACCTTGATGAAACGGCCGTTGGCCTGGCCCGGGAACAGGCTGTGCGTGCCGTCGGCCTGAATGCCGGAAAGATAGTCGCTGATGGCGCCGTCGTACTGGCTGATGCGGTTGAAAGCCGCCACCGACAGGGCGAATTTGGTCTTGTCCGTCAGCTTGCCACCGGCCTTGAGTTCGTCCAGAACCCCTGCGTACTGCGAGGCATCGGTCAACACACCCACGTCTTTCCAGTTTTTGGCGGCCGAGCGCACCATGGCCGGACCACCGATGTCGATGTTTTCAATCGCGTCTTCCAGCGTGCAGCCGGCCTGGGCCACCGTCGCCTCAAACGGATAGAGGTTGACGACCAGCAGGTCAATCGTGTCGATCTGGTGCGCTTTCAGGGCGGCCATGTGCTCGGGCACATCGCGCCGTGCTAGCAGTCCACCATGCACCTTGGGATGCAGCGTCTTGACGCGACCGTCGAGCATTTCCGGAAAGCCCGTGAGTTCCGCCACCTCGGTCACCGGCAGGCCGGCATTGGCCAGCAATTTTGCCGTGCCGCCGGTGGAAATCAGCTTGACGCCCAGCGCATGCAGCGACTGGGCGAATTCGAGGATGCCGGTCTTGTCGGAGACGGAGATCAATGCGTTCATTTTTTGTCTTTGAAGAAATGCAGGTCCGGAAAACCGGACGGTGAAAAGTGAAGGGCTTATTTGATGAGCTTGTGCTCGACCAGCTTCTTGCGAAGGGTGTTACGGTTCAGCCCCAGCCATTCGGCGGCACGCGACTGGTTTTGCTCGGCATGCTGCATGACCACTTCCAGCAGGGGTTTTTCAACCACCCGGACCATCATGTCGTACATGCCGTCGGGATCGGTACCGCGCAAGTCCCTGAAATACCCTTCCAGACTGGTGCGTACGCACTCTTCTATGTGCTTTTTGCTCATGCAGCAGCTTCCTCCTGATTTTTATCTTTGTTCGTCCATGCCTGCCCCGGCCCGTTCCCGGCGTCTCCGATTGCCGGAATGCGGTCCATCCGGTCGCCAAGCTCCTCGAAAAACCCCCCGACCGCGCGCAACTGCGCGTCGCAGTCTTCCAGCAGATTCATCTTTGCGCGAAACACTTCACCCCCCGGCAAGGTCCTGACATACCAGCCGATGTGCTTGCGCGCCGTGCGCACGCCGGTGTAGCCGCCATACAGATCATAGTGATCCAGCAGATGGTCGAGCAACAGGCGTTTGACTTCCGCGACCAGCGGCGGCGCAAGATGCGTGCCGGTGGCCATGAAATGTGCAATCTCGCGAAAAATCCAGGGCCGTCCCTGCGCCGCACGACCAATCATCACGGCATCGGCACCGGTGTAAGCCAGCACATCGCGGGCCTTTTCGGGACTGCTGATGTCGCCGTTGGCCACCACCGGAATGCGCAGGGCAGACTTCACCGCGGCAATGGTGTCATATTCGGCCAACCCCTTGTAACCCTGCTCGCGCGTGCGGCCGTGCACGGTGACCATCTGCACGCCGGCACTTTCAGCCGCGCGCGCAATCACCAGGGCATTTTTGTGGGCCTGGCACCAGCCGGTGCGCATCTTGAGGGTGACGGGAACGCCATGGGGCGCGCAGGCGGCAACGACGGCCTGCACAATTTGCAGCGCCAGCGTTTCGTCCTGCATCAGGGCCGAGCCGGCCCATTTGTTGCACACCTTCTTGGCCGGGCAACCCATGTTGATGTCGATGATTTGTGCGCCGCGATCCACGTTGTAGGCCGCGGCTTCGGCCATCATCTGCGCGTCGGTGCCGGCAATCTGTACCGCAATTGGCGCAGCTTCGCCCACATGGTTGGCGCGACGTGAGGTCTTGAGGCTATCCCATAGATCGCGGCGCGAGGTCACCATCTCGCTGACCGCATAGCCCGCCCCCAGCTTTTTGCACAGCTGGCGGAACGGCCGGTCCGTCACACCAGCCATGGGCGCAACAAACAGTCTGTTTGCCAAAGCGTAGGGGCCAATGTTCATGGAAAAAATGGGGGCGCTGATTGCTGAAAACCGAAGGCATGATTGTAGCTGCCTAATATTTCAGCAATTGAAATTTGCATATGGGATTTTGTAAGCGCCCTGCCGACAGGCCTGCCTGCAGAACTTGCGCTGGCTGCTGCCTATACTCCAACGCTTATGCTCCAACGCTTATGGAAACCTGGATCCACCACATCGTAAAACTCCTTGCCTTGCCGGAATATGGTCTGAGCACGGTGTTTGTGGTGTCGTTCATCTCCGCCACGCTGTTACCGCTGGGTTCCGAGCCCGTGGTGTTCGGCCTCGTCAAGCTCAACCCTGAGATGTTCTGGCCGGTGGTGCTGGTCGCCAGTGCCGGCAACACCCTGGGCGGCGCCGTTGACTGGTGGATGGGCTACGGTGCGCACAAGGTGGTCGACAAATACAAACATTCGTCACACCATGGACACGCCATTCGCTGGCTGGAAAAACTCGGGCCCAAAGCCTGCCTGTTCGCCTGGCTGCCTGTTGTGGGAGACCCGCTGTGCGCTGTCGCCGGCTGGCTCAAGTTTCCCTTCTGGCCCTGCCTGGCCTACATGGCAGTCGGCAAGTTTGTACGCTACTTTTTGATGACGGGCACCTTGATCTGGGCATTTCCCGGTGTGATCGGCCCCTGAACGGCGGCCTTCCCGCCTGCCATCCGGGGCGATCGGGCCCGCCTCAAAACCGCTCGTGGGGCAACAGGTAGCGCCATTGGCCGGGCTGCAGGTTGCTCATGGGTACACGGCCAATGCGCAGGCGCTTCATGGCCTCCACCCGGAGCCCGACGCTTTCGCACATATAGGCCACCTGCCCGGGCCGCTCGCCCTTGAGCGCAAAACGCAGGCGCGCCTCGCTTTGCCAGCTCACCTTGGCCGGCGGCAGCAGCACGCCATGGAAGGTGAAGCCATGGTCAACGCGGTTCAGGCGCTCCAGGCCGCCGGGCTTGATCTCGCCCGTCACCTCCACGATCACCTCATGCTCAAGCACACCAGCATCTTCGCGAAGCTTGCGTGCCACACGCCAATCCTGGGTGAACACCACCAGCCCGCTGGCCGCCGTCGCCAGGGGCGTGACCAACTCAGCGGCGGAAAAATGTTTTTTGAGCGGACGAATGCCGGACCGGTCGTCCGGCGACTGGTTCGCGGCAACCAGAAGCCCGACGGCGGAGGGGACGCCACCGCCTGCCGGTGCGTCCAGCGCTGCCTCGTGGCCCGCCGGTTTGTGCAGCAGCAACGTAACCGGCGCGAGGGCCAGCAGACTGGCGTCTTTTGACAATTCGATGGTCTGGTCCAGCACGCGGAACTGGGGTTCTTCCACCACCACGCCGTCGACCGTGACCCAGCCGCCTTCGATGTACTGCTCTGCCTCACGGCGCGAACAGGACAGCATTTCAGCAAGACGTTTGGCGAGGCGTACAGGTTCCATGGAAAAAATCGTCCCGGTGAGTACGGTGGGCAGGAAGCGCCCGATGGCCATCAAAAATCAGCTTTCGGCCCTCGTTCTGCGATGACCATGACAAGAGGCCTGAAAGATCCCCTGCCGGGCGGTTATCGGCCAGTTAGCTGCTGAACAGGAAGTTCATCACGTCGCCATCCTTGACGACGTAATCCTTGCCTTCACTGCGCATCTTGCCAGCGTCTTTGGCGGCCTGCTCACCCTTGAAGGTGATGAAGTCATCAAATGCAATCGTCTGGGCACGAATGTAGCCCTTCTCAAAATCGGTGTGAATCACGCCGGCGGCTTGCGGGCCGGTATCGCCCACATGGATGGTCCAGGCGCGCACTTCCTTCACGCCTGCCGTGAAGTAAGTCTGCAGGCCCAGCAGCTTGTAGGCGGCCATGATCAGGCGGTTCAGCCCGGGTTCGTCCTGGCCGATTTCAGCGAGAAACATTTTTTTATCTTCTTCGTCCATGTCGGCCATTTCGGCCTCCATCTTCGCGCAGATTGCCACCACGGGGGCCTTTTGCGCGGTTGCGTAGGCTTTCAGGCGATCCAGGAACGGGTTGTTCTCAAATCCATCTTCCGCCACGTTGGCCACGAACATCGCGGGCTTGGCGGTGATCAGGAAAAACTGCGCCAGCAGCGGCAGCTCTTCCTTGCTGAAATCCACGGTGCGCACGGGCTTGCCCTCGTTGAGCGCAGCCTGGCATTTTTCAAGAATGGCCACCAGCTTGACGGACTCCTTGTCGCCCGAGCGTGCAGTCTTGGTCACCCGATGCAGGGCTTTTTCAACCGCCGCCAGGTCGGCCAGGCACAGTTCGGTCTGGATCACTTCAATGTCGGAGATCGGGTCCACCTTGCCGGCCACATGAATCACGTTGTCGTCTTCAAAGCAGCGCACCACATTGACGGTGGCGTCGGTCTCGCGAATGTGCGCCAGGAATTTGTTGCCCAGGCCTTCACCAGTGCTGGCGCCTGCCACCAGGCCGGCAATGTCCACAAACTCGACGATTGCGGGAACAACACGTTCGGGCTTGACGATTTCAGACAATTGGGCCAGCCTGGGGTCAGGCACTTCCACGATGCCTACATTGGGCTCAATCGTGCAAAAAGGATAGTTTTCGGCCGCGATCCCCGCTTTGGTCAACGCATTGAACAGGGTGGATTTTCCGACGTTAGGCAAGCCTACGATGCCGCACTTCAAACTCATGACAAACCTTCAAAAACAGATCCGGAAGTGTATTCGATGACCGTTAACGGACGTTCCCGGCGCCTCCTCAAAGGGGGCGGGGGCCCGCCGCGGGCCCTGTGGCCCGGAACGAGCCCCACCGGCCGCCCGATGAGGCCGGCGATGGTGTTCAGGCTAAAACCGGACTGCTCAAAAGGCCTCAATCAAAGCGGTAGTTGGCACTGACCGTCTGGCCGACCCTGAGCAGGTGATCGGTGCCGCGCAAAACGATGGCATTCATGCCGAAGGTCAGCGCGCCATCGACCCGCGCGTCTTGGCGGTAGGTTTGCAGCATGTCTGTGACCTCCGGGCTGCTGATGGCCGTGGCCGGGTCAATGTTGGGAATCGGACAACGCGGGCAAGGCTTGACCGGCTTGAGCTGCACCGCACCCTGTTCCGTGGCGATCTGCAGCAGGTCGAGCCGGTCTTCGTCGTGCGGCCCGAATTCGCTGTCGCCTGCCTTGCCCAGCACAATATTGGGCCGAAAGCGCGCCATCCCCACTGCGGCAGCGCCCGAGGCGCGCAGCCTTGCATTGAGGTTGTCCAGCGACGCTTCGCTCAGGACCAGCAGCGAATAACCGTCGCTGAACTGGTTGAGCGCCTCCACATCGCCGGTCCACTGACGGCTGGAGACTCTTTTGTGCTCGGGGTCAAAGCGCACCAGCCGCGCCGGGGTGCCGAGAAAATCGGTGAACCACTGGGCCGCGATGGCGCCCATGTCATAAGCGGCGACCTCATCGTCCCAGACCCGCACCCGCACCGGGCCCTCCACCTCGTCCAAAGCGACATGCAGGGCCAGCATGCCGGGGGCGCGCAGCACCATTTCGTGGTACTTGAGTTGAGGTTGAATCAGCGCCATGCGCGGCAATTCGCGCTGCGTGAGGAACGCGCCCTCCCCGTCCACCACCATCCAGGCCCTGTCAAATTCCAGGCCCGTTTCGGTCAGGATGGCTTCCTGCACACTCACCCCGGCGCAGGATTTCACCGGGTACACACACAGCTGCGAGATGACCGCGGTCAGGTCCGACGGTGTATCGGCAGTGTTCATCCCCGCGTCGTTCAATGAATCGCTCACTTTGATCAGTCCTTTTGAATTCGGGATGAATACCCGCTTAATACCCGCTTGATGCCAGCTGAATGGCCGTCGAAAGCCTGCCTAAAGCCTGCTTTATGCCTGTTTTGACCCATCTGGCAGACATGCTTTGAAGCATCAATTTTGCACTGCCTTCTAAAATGAGGGATGTCCAAGCCCTTTGATGTCTGTATTCGCGGCGACGGTGTGGTGGGTCGCACACTGGCCTTGCTGCTGGCGCGCGAGCGTTTGCGCGTGGCGCTGGTCACACGGCCCGACAGGGCGCCCGCAGCGCAGGCCGCAGCCGATGTGCGGGCGTACGCGCTGAACAGCGCCTCCCGCCGGGTGCTGGAAACACTGCGGGCCTGGCCCGAAGCGCCTTTTGCCACACCCGTTCTGGAGATGCAGGTGTGGGGGGACGACGGCGGCAAGCTGGATTTCACGGCGCTAAGCCTGGACGCCGGCGAAACGGAACGGGCACTGGCCTGGATCGTCGATGTACCGGCACTCGAAGAGCAGCTGATCCAGGCGGTGCGCTACCAGCCCCAGATTGAAATGGTGAAGACGCCAGCCAAAGCGGCGCTCACCGTGATCTGTGAAGGCCACAGGAGCAGCAGCCGCGATGAATTCGGCGCGCACTGGACCGTCAAGCCCTATCCCCAAAAAGCCATCGCCGCGCGGCTCGAGTCGGACAAACCGCATGGCGGCATCGCCCGCCAATGGTTTTCCCATGGCGACATACTGGCGCTTTTGCCTTTATCTGGCGCGGCGGGGAACTCTGTGGCGCTGGTGTGGTCTGTTTCTGTGGAGCGCGCGGGCGACCTGGAAAGACTGCCGCCGGAGCAATTCTGCACCGCCCTGCAAGCCGTCTGCGGCCAGGAGGCGGGTACCTTGCGTTTGACAAGCGAAAGGGCCAGTTGGCCCCTGGCGCTTTCCAACGCCGCGCATTGGGTTGGACCAGGCTGGGCACTTGCGGGCGATGCGGCGCACACCGTGCACCCACTGGCCGGGCAGGGCCTGAACCTGGGTCTGGCCGACGCAGCCACGCTCGCCAGGGTGATTGCGGAGCGTGAATACTGGCGCGGGCTTGGGGATGAAAAACTGCTGCGCCGATACGAAAGGGCACGCAAGGCAGACGTGGCCGCCATGGGCGCCGTGACAGACGGCCTGCACGGACTCTTTGCGCAAACCGATGGGCGCTGGCAGGCGTTGCGCAACTGGGGCATGAAGGGGTTTGCCCGCAGCGCCCTTCTGAAGAACTGGATCGCGCGGCAGGCCGCGGGTAGATGACGCCAACCGGAACCAACCGAAGTAACCGAAACAAGCAGAGGCAAAAAATGAAATTCGTAAAAACAATCGCCGTTGCCGGCCTGATAGCGTGCAGCCTGGGTAGTGCGCTGGCGCAGGAGGCGGCCATCCGCAAAAACCTGGCTGAAAGACTGCCCGCATTCTCGAAAATCGACGAAATCAGCAAAACCCCCATGAATGGGCTGTATGAAATTCGCGTCAATGAAACCGAAATTTTCTACACCGATGCGGAAGGCAACTTTTTGCTGCAGGGCCACCTGCTTGACACCCGTGCCAAACGCAACCTGACCGAAGAACGCGTTGAAAAGCTCACGGCGATAGATTTTGACGCCCTGCCGTTCAAGGACGCGTTTACCGTGGTGCGCGGCAATGGCAAACGCAAGATGGCGGTTTTTGAAGACCCCAACTGTGGCTATTGCAAGCGCTTTGAACGTGACCTGCAAAAAATCAGCGACGTGACGGTTTACATGTTTTTGTATCCCATCCTGGGCCCTGATTCGACCGACAAGTCCAAAAACATCTGGTGCGCCAAAGACAAGGCCAAGGCCTGGGTGGACCTGATGGTGCGCGACCAACCCGTGGCCAAAGCCAGCTGCGACACCGCGTCGATTGACCGCAACGTCGACTTCGGCAGGAAGCACAAAATCACGGGAACACCCACCCTGGTTTTTGCCAACGGCTCCCGTGTGCCCGGCGCCATCAGCGCGCAACAGGTCGAAAAAGGCCTCACCGACGGCAAGTAGGGCCTGCCACCGCCGCTGGCCCCAGTTGACGAGCCATCTGCAAACGATCGTAGTGGCCACACGCGCCTCTTCTTGCAAGCCCTGCAGCGCTCTGAGCCGTGCCTGCTGAAGGCCCGGAAATACATCCCGGCGCCTTGCAGCACCCCTATCCAGGATCGCTGCGCAAGGTTGCTGCGGATAGCCGACTCCCACGTTGCGCCCGCAGGGGCAGCTTTGAAGCCGCCTACTTCTTTGTCCTCGATCGAAAGGGGGGAGAAAGGATGGAGAGGGGCAGACGTAAGGGTGGAGTATTCTTTTGCCTGACATGCCAGGCCTCAATATGAAAAACAAAACACTTCCATCCACATCCATTCATTACCGCGTGGAGGTAGCCGATCCCAATGCCCACCTGTTTCGCGTGACACTTACCATCCCGTTACCGGCAGCCGAGCAACGGGTGGCCCTGCCGGTGTGGATTCCGGGCAGCTACCTGGTGCGCGAGTTTTCAAAAAACCTTCAGTGCCTGGAGGCCCGACAGGGAAGCCGCACGCCCCTGCCGGTGGAGCAAGTGGACAAATGCACCTGGCACATCCGGTGCGACCCAACCCGGCCACTGGTGCTGACCTATGAAGTCCATGCACGCGACAACTCGGTACGCACCGCCTGGCTGGACACCGACCGCGGCTTTTTCAATAGCACCAGCCTGTGCCTGAAAGTGGAGGGGCAGGAGAAAGCGCCGCATGCGCTGGAGCTGCCGGCGCCCAAGGCGCTGGCCGGCTGGGCGGTGGCCACGGGATTGACCGCACAAAAGGTCAACAAACGCGGCTTTGGCACGTACGTGGCAGCCGATTACGACGAGCTGGTCGACTGCCCGGTGGAGATGGGCGCCTTCTGGAGCGGCAGCTTCAGCGCCTGCGGCGTGCCGCACCGCTTTGTGGTGGCCGGTGCCGCCGCCACACTGGACGGTGACCGGCTGCTGGCCGATACCCGGAAAATTTGCGAAGCGGAAATCCGTTTCTGGCACGGCAGCAAGAAGCCGCCGTATAAAAACTACCTGTTCATGCTCAACGCGGTGGACGACGGTTATGGCGGACTGGAGCACCGCAACTCCACAGCATTGATCTGCAACCGCAAAGACCTGCCGCGGCTGGGCGAACCCAAACCGTCCGAGGGCTACACCACGCTGCGCGGCCTCATCAGCCATGAGTATTTCCATACCTGGAATGTCAAGCGCCTGCGCCCCGCAGAATTTGAAAACCACCACTACGACCGCGAGAACTACACCGGGCTGCTGTGGTTCTTTGAGGGCTTCACCAGCTATTACGATGACCTTCTTCTACGTCGGGCGGGCCTGCTGGACAACGCGGCCTACCTGAAACTGCTCAACAAAACCATTAACCAGGTAATGCAGACGCCGGGCCGGCTGGTGCAGTCGGTCGCCCAGGCCAGTTTTGATGCGTGGGTGAAGTACTACCGGCCGGATGAAAACACGCCCAATGCCACCGTGAGCTACTACACCAAGGGCGCGCTCGTGGCCCTGTGTTTTGACCTGACATTGCGCAGTGAAAGCCGGCCTGCCGAAAACGCCAACGCGGGCGCGACGCTCGACGACGTGATGCGCGCGCTCTGGCTGAACTGCAAGGCCGGACCCATGCGCGAGGCTGATTTTGCACAGGCTCTTCTGGCCTTGGGTCACCGCTCCTACGCGCCCGAACTGGCACGCTGGGTGCACGGCCGGGCCGAACTTCCGTTGAAAGAACTGCTGCAGCAGCACGGCGTGGCCGTATTCGAAGAGCCAGCCCAGCTGGCGCAGCGACTGGGCCTGCGGGTCGGCGAAGGCCACAGTGTGCAAATCAAGGCCGTATTGCGTGGCGGGGTTGCCGAGCAGGCTGGTTTCGCGGCCGGCGATGAATGGCTGGGACTGGAGCCCGCCGGCAGCGCGCGGACGCGCCATGCCGGCCACCCTGGCGGCTGGCGCATGAGCCGGCTGGACGATCTGCTGCTCTACGCAGGGACAGCCAAAAAAGTTTTTGCGCTGGTGTCGCGCGACAAGCGATTGATGCGGCTGGAGCTGGCCATGCCGCCCGCCCTCACCACCTGGCGGCTGGCGGTCCAGGATGCCGGACTGGTCGATCGATGGCTGGCGCCCAAGGCCTGAACCTCTGGATACGGCTGTCGGCATGCCGCAGGCGGAAAGCTTGCGCAATGCCGAAAACGGGCCGGAACGTGGCATGATAAATCGGTCAAAACGAAGGACTTCCCATGAGCTACGAAACAATTGTGATCTCTACCCAGGGCCCCGACACGCGCAAAGTGGGCATCATCACCCTGAACCGGCCCAAGCAACTCAATGCGCTCAATGACCAGCTCATGAATGAACTGGGAGCCGCACTCAAGGAGTTTGATGCGGACGACAGCGTGGGCTGCATCATCCTGACCGGCAGCGAGAAGGCCTTTGCAGCCGGCGCTGACATCGGCGTCATGGCGAACTACGGCTTTGCCGAGGTCTACAACAACGACTACATCACCCGCAACTGGGAGCAGATCCGCAGCATCCGCAAGCCGGTCATTGCAGCGGTCAGCGGCTTTGCGCTGGGCGGCGGTTGCGAGCTGGCCATGATGTGCGATTTCATCATTGCCGCCGACAACGCAAAATTCGGCCAGCCCGAGATCAAGCTGGGCATCATCCCCGGCGCCGGCGGCACGCAGCGCCTGCCACGGGCGGTCGGCAAGGCCAAGGCGATGGACATGGCGCTGACCGGCCGCATGATGGATGCCACCGAGGCGGAACGCGCCGGCCTGGTCAGCCGCGTGGTGCCGCTGGACAAACTCATGGACGAGGCGCTCGGCGCAGCCCTGATGATTTGCGGCTACGGCCAGATCGCGCTCATGGCCGCCAAGGAGGCGATCAACCGCGCCTTTGAAAGCGGGCTCAGCGACGGCGTGATGTTTGAGCGGCGCCTTTTCCATGCAACCTTCGCCACCAGTGACCAGAAAGAAGGCATGGACGCATTTTTAAATAAACGCAAACCGGTGTTCAGCCATCGCTGACGCCGGTCCTTTTCAAGCGGCTATAATATCGGTCGCGCGGTGATATAGCTCAGTTGGTTAGAGCGCAGCATTCATAATGCTGATGTCGGTGGTTCAAGTCCACCTATCACCACCAAACATTCAAAAAGGCGGGCCGATCATTGATCGCCCGCCTTTTTCTTTGGCCGGTGGTTGCACACAACCGAAACTGCTCAGAAAGCTGGGTCAACGCCGCCACAAATCTCTGAGAACCTGTTTACGATCTAAACGAGGCCGCGTTGGGGTGCAATCGGGATGAGTGGGGCGCCCGGGGTCCGCCGCATGGGCTCATGCCCATGCAAGGGCCCGGGTGGCTCAATCGCCCGATTTCACCCCAACCCGAAGGGCAAGCGCCTTCTCGGGCGGTCTGCGGCGTTGCGGCGCTTGCCCATAGCCCAAGC